>NZ_CP060092.1:0-15000 GCF_014217335.1 Teredinibacter purpureus
GCCTGACGATGACCTACTCTCACATGGCGAAGCGCCACACTACCATCGGCGATACATCGTTTCACGTCTGAGTTCGGGATGGGATCAGGTGGTTCCAATGCTCTATTGTCGTCAGGCAAACTGGTGTCACTTTAACCCTATACAGCGGTTAACTACTGGCGATCTCTCGATCACTTTGGGAAATTGGACAATACAATTTCAGTGAAATAAGGGGAAAAGAAAGAAATGCCTACAAGGATGCAGGTACATCGTGTTTTGTTTGCTACAAAACCGATGATGTAAAACATGACACTTAAGCTTTAAGTGCTTATCCAAAAATGTTGCTGAACAGCATTCGATAATCTGTAAATAACTCAATTATCGTCTCAAATTGTAACTACCAACGGTGTCGTTAAACACGGTTTAGCTTTAGTCAACTTAACTTATTCACAAAGCCTCGGCTCTGTACATCGCTGTACGTCGCTCAGTTGTCTCTGTTATATGGTCAAGCCTCACGGGCAATTAGTATTGGTTAGCTCAACGCCTCGCAGCGCTTCCACACCCAACCTATCAACGTCGTAGTCTTCAACGGCCCTTTAGGGGATTAAATCCCAGGGAAATCTAATCTTGAAGGAGGCTTCCCGCTTAGATGCTTTCAGCGGTTATCCCGTCCGAACGTAGCTACCGGGCAATGCCATTGGCATGACAACCCGAACACCAGGGGTTCGTTCACTCCGGTCCTCTCGTACTAGGAGCAACTCTTCTCAAATTTCCAACGCCCACGGCAGATAGGGACCGAACTGTCTCACGACGTTCTAAACCCAGCTCGCGTACCACTTTAAATGGCGAACAGCCATACCCTTGGGACCGGCTTCAGCCCCAGGATGTGATGAGCCGACATCGAGGTGCCAAACACCGCCGTCGATGTGAACTCTTGGGCGGTATCAGCCTGTTATCCCCCGGAGTACCTTTTATCCGTTGAGCGATGGCCCTTCCATACAGAACCACCGGATCACTATGACCTACTTTCGTACCTGCTCGACGTGTCAGTCTCGCAGTCAAGCTGGCTTGTGCCATTACACTAACCTCATGATTTCCGACCATGATTAGCCAACCTTCGTGCTCCTCCGTTACTCTTTGGGAGGAGACCGCCCCAGTCAAACTACCCACCATACACTGTCCCCAATCCCGATAAGGGACCTAGGTTAGAACCTCAAACATATCAGGCTGGTATTTCAAGGTTGGCTCCACATAGACTAGCGTCTACGCTTCAAAGCCTCCCAGCTATCCTACACAAATAGGTTCAAAGTTCAGTGTAAAGCTGTAGTAAAGGTTCACGGGGTCTTTCCGTCTAGCCGCGGGTATACGGCATCTTAACCGCAATTTCAATTTCACTGAGTCTCGGGTGGAGACAGCGTGGCCATCGTTACGCCATTCGTGCAGGTCGGAACTTACCCGACAAGGAATTTCGCTACCTTAGGACCGTTATAGTTACGGCCGCCGTTTACCGGGGCTTCGATCAAGAGCTTCTCCGAAGATAACCCCATCAATTAACCTTCCGGCACCGGGCAGGCGTCACACCGTATACGTCCACTTACGTGTTTGCACAGTGCTATGTTTTTAATAAACAGTCGCAGCCACCTGGTTACTTCGACCGCCAATAGCTTAGGGAGCAAGTCCCATCACCATCAGCGGCGCACCTTCTCCCGAAGTTACGGTGCTATTTTGCCTAGTTCCTTCACCCGAGTTCTCTCAAGCGCCTTGGTATTCTCTACCTGATCACCTGTGTCGGTTTACAGTACGGTCGTCTGTTACCTGAAGCTTAGAAGATTTTCTTGGAAGTATGGCATCAATCACTTCACTCCATAAAGGAGCTCGTCATCAGTTCTCAGCCTTCCCATTAAAGGGTATGGTCCGGATTTACCTAAACCATAAGCCTACTACCTTAAACATGGACTACCAACGCCATGCCGATCTAGCCTTCTCCGTCTCTCCATCGCAGTAACAGCCGGTGCACGAATATTAACGCGCTTCCCATCGACTACGCATTTCTGCCTCGCCTTAGGGGCCGACTAACCCTGTCCCGATTAGCGTTGGACAGGAAACCTTGATCTTCCGGCGGGGGAGTTTTTCACTCCCCTTGTCGTTACTCATGTCAGCATTCGCACTTCTGATACCTCCAGCAAGCTTTACAACTCACCTTCGCAGGCTTACAGAACGCTCCCTTACCATGCCCTAAGGCATCCGCAGCTTCGGTTATCAGTTTGAGCCCCGTTAAATCTTCCGCGCAGGCCGACTCGACTAGTGAGCTATTACGCTTTCTTTAAAGGATGGCTGCTTCTAAGCCAACCTCCTAGCTGTCTAAGCCTTCCCACATCGTTTCCCACTTAACTGATATTGGGGACCTTAGCTGGCGGTCTGGGTTGTTGCCCTCTTGACAACGGACGTTAGCACCCGCTGTCTGTCTGCCGTGATTGTACTCCTCGGTATTCGGAGTTTGCATGGGGTTGGTAAGTCGGGATGACCCCCTAGCCCAAACAGTGCTCTACCCCCGAGGGTAAGACACGACGCACTACCTAAATAGTTTTCAGGGAGAACCAGCTATCTCCGGGCTTGATTAGCCTTTCACTCCGATCCACAAGTCATCTCCTAACTTTTCAACGTTAGTGAGTTCGGTCCTCCAGTCAGTGTTACCTAACCTTCAACCTGCCCATGGATAGATCGCCCGGTTTCGGGTCTATTGCTTGCGACTCGACGCCCTATTAAGACTCGATTTCTCTACGGCTCCGCTATGCGCTTAACCTTGCCACAAACAATAAGTCGCTGACCCATTATACAAAAGGTACGCAGTCACTCCGAAGAGCTCCTACTGCTTGTATGCACACGGTTTCAGGATCTATTTCACTCCCCTCACAGGGGTTCTTTTCGCCTTTCCCTCACGGTACTGGTTCACTATCGGTCAGTTGGGAGTATTTAGCCTTAGAGGATGGTCCCCCTATCTTCAGTCAGGATATCACGTGTCCCGACCTACTTAATATGGAATACAAGAAGCTTCACGTACGGGGCTATCACCCTTTATTGCCGCACTTTCCAGAGCGTTCTGCTACTTCTTATATTCTCGGCTGGTCCCCTTTCGCTCGCCGCTACTTAGGGAATCTCGGTTGATTTCTTTTCCTCCGGGTACTTAGATGTTTCAGTTCCCCGGGTTCGCCTCTTACACCTATGTATTCAGTGCAAGATACCCGCAAGCGGGTGGGTCTCCCCATTCAGAAATGTTTGGATCAAAGCTTGTGTGCCAGCTCCCCAAACCTTATCGCAGGCTCCTACGTCTTTCATCGCCTCCAACTGCCAAGGCATCCACCGTGTGCACTTATTCACTTGACCATATAACACAGATAACTGCGTTCATAGCGTCGTAAACAAGTTTTTATGTCGACTTATGTTTACAATTTACGCCAATGCCCAACACGCTATCGATCGCCTTAAAGTTAACCCCAGCTATTGGGACAACCTACCACTAAGACAATTCTAGTCCGCGTTAAACATCAGTCGATAACTGAGTGTCTCTACACATTATGTTTGAATGCTGTCGTAACAACATCACCGGATAAGCTACTTAATTAAACTCTCATTCCCAAATAACCCTAAGGCTATTCAGTCGTGAATGTTGTAATCGCTTAATTGCAATGTTTTACAACTTTCTTTCTTTTCCGTATTTTTAAAGAGCTAACTCATGTCGGCGTGTGCCGTTGAGAGGGTGCGTATCTTACACTCAGGATCTGAGGTGTCAACTAATATCTTTGAAAAACCTCATGCTTTTGCAAAAAGCGAACTTGCGAACGTTTTGCGATCACCCTCACTCTACTCTAAACACTCAAGGCCGCCGCCTTACAACCTATCCATGTTAAGATGCCTGCACCGTCACTGACCGGTGTAAAAGCACCTACTCAATACTCTCGAGCTCCTCTAAGGGAATATCAGGCCCTCGTTATCATGTCGCGACCTAAACGCCAAAAATCCATTTTTGTTGTACGCCTCAGCCACGTCACCGACGTAGTGCTTGCCAGCCCAATGGCTCGCCTTATAAAACGGTCTGGCGACAACGTAATCCTTACATGGGTGGTGCAAGCTCGATACGCATCTCTCATCGCAGGTCACCCCGATATCGATAACCTCATCATTTGGGATAAAGACTATTGGCTCTCATTGCTAACACGCGGTAAGTTAATCACGCTCGCCCGCGAGATTGCTCGTTTTCGCAAGCAATGCCGCCCGCATGAACAAGACATCGCTTTGGATCTTCAGGGAGAAATGATCAGCAGCTTTATTAGCTGGCTAAGCGGCGCGAAAATTCGCATTGCGCTTGGCGCCAATCAAAGCAGCAATTGGCTGGCAACCAAAACTATCTCCCGCAACATTGGCGAAGAAACTCAATTGGGTTCCGAATATCGCTACCTATTAGCACAACTCGGCATGCCCGACAGCCCTTGGCAAATGTTTGTTGCCCCCCCCGCAGAATCGAAAGAAGAGCTTGAAGAAACATTAAGTTTTCCTTATCAAACCGAAAACTTTGCGGTTATTTGCCCGTTCTCGGTTTACCAGCACAAGCGCTGGCCTGAGGAGAACTGGCAACAAATTGCCCTTCGCATTCGCGGGCGCTATCACTTAAAAACGGTGATACTCGGTTTAGATCGAGACATTGAGCACGCGAAAAAAATTGCCGGTGCAACTGGCGCTATTTCACTAGTGGGTAAAACCTCGTTGAATCAAGCCGCCGAAATCATTAAGCATGCGAAACTCTTGGTTGGCGTCGATACGGGCCTAACTCATATAGGGCATGCTTTTAGAACTCCAACTATCGGTCTTTTCGGGGCCACTTGCCCATACTCTTACGCTGGCGTTGAATCAAGCAAGATTATTTACTTAAAACGCTTTTGCTCACCCTGCAACAACAAGCCTATCTGCAAAGGAAAATTTGAGTGCATGACTGAGATAACGCCCGATATAGTACTCTCCGAAATTAAACCGCTTATGAAACTTGCTCAAGAATACTAACCTTTTTTAAATTCAAAACGATAAATACAATATGAAAACACAAAACAAAACAATCGGCCTGCTCGCCGCTTGTCTTTTTAGCGCGAGCTCTCACGCAACAGAAATCTATTTACCGCTCAACCTCGACACGCTAGCGGAAAGTAAGATAGAACAACTTTTCGTGTTAGCTAATATGCCAACAGTTAAACGCCCCTACTCTATCAGCAAAGTTGAAGCTGCAGTTAACAAAGTAAAAGGCCAGCACCCAGCGCTAGCCAAAAATATTGAGCATTACTTACGACGCTATAAGCAAGACGGCAATGTTACTCATGCGACACTAAGCGTTAGCACCAGTAACGACACCAACCATACCTACGCAAATGATCGTGGAGAAAGTACAAACGCCAACTACCACCTCAGAGCGAGAGGGTTTGCGAAAATTAGTGATTCGCTCATTCTGAATATTGGAGGCCGGTATAGCTCAGACGCAAACCGCGGCCATAACGCTATCGCGGACGGAACGTTTTTATCGGTGGCGCAATATAATGTCCAGCTAGACCTTGGGTATCGTGAGCATTCATTCAGCCCATTCCATTTTGGCAATATGCTAACGTCTACAAACGCGCCTTCGCTTCCAAGCATCACCCTTTCAAACCCAGAAGCCTACACATTTTTAGGCCTTAGCTATGAAATATTCTGGGGGCAATTATCTGAATCGGATTCGATACAAAGTGATGACGGCTCTGAACGATTAACAGGCAACCCAAAGCTATTGGGTATGCATGTAGGCTTCGCCCCGCTGGAAGGTTTCGCTATTGGTTTTAACCGTATGCTTCAATACGGTGGCGCCGACCGAGACGAAAGCATAAGCTCTCTAGCTCAAGCGTTTTTTAACGTAAAATCAAACGAAAATTCGGGGACAGGAAAAACTGATTTTGGCAATCAACAATCGTCCATCAATACCAGTTATACCTTTAGTGGCCCGACACCAATGTCGCTGTACCTTGAATATGCCGGTGAAGATACATCTCAAACATCGGGCGTACATTTAGGCAACACGTCGATAATGCTCGGCGCCTACTTTCCTAAGATCACCGAGCACCTGAGCCTCCGCCATGAATATGCTGAGTGGCAAAATGCTTGGTATGTAAATGGTAATTACGGTGACGGACTAACACACGACAGTTTAATTTTGGGGCACTGGGCCGCAAACGAGCGAGCATTCACCCCAGCTGTTGGCGCCAACAGCCATACCACCGGTCTAATATACGCGACTCAAAAACACAGTTTAATTGCCACATTAAAACAAGTTCAAAACGAGCAGTATTCATCTATTGATTACAGCCCTGGCTACGAACTCTCTCTTGACTATTCAAGGCCTATCAACCGCTTTCGTTACGGACTGAAATTGACATCAGGAACGAATGTATTTGATCAAAACTATTCTCAACTGTCGGGGTACGCACAATGGTAAATGTCAGAAACTGTCTTATTGCAGCCCTAATTGTTACCCTACCACTTAAGGTGTTAGCGACAGAAATTCAAATTGGAATCGGACTTACCCAAAATAATATCCAGTCAGATACAGAAAATGAACTCGTCGATCGCGGCACAGAAAACGGTAGCAGCGAAGCTATAAGCTTTGCCGTACGCAATCAATATAAAGAGAAGCACCTGCTGGGTGCGGGCATTGACTATTCCAATATCAATGGCGACCGATACCTCGGCATTCGCGCAATAGACTATCAATATGTCATTTTGGAGCATACGCGCGTAGGCGCTTTTATTGGCGCGGCTTCGATCAATAGTGGCCTACCTCAAAACGGCTATTACCTAGGTTTTCACGTTACTCAAACGAATATTTTTAATTTTTTTGATGCTGGCATTGAACTGCGATACGGTAGCGGCCTCGCTCGCGATAGGCTTCTAAGCACAGACCCTCAAGGCGAAAAACCCGATATGTTCTTAGACATTACGTCACTCGGGATATTGCTCAGCAAACGGTTCTAGATATAACAAGCCCCCATTTCTACTGAGGGGCTTTACCGCCCCCAGCGGCAATACTTTCGGAGACCTTTTTGAACGCAACCGCTCCTCAAACTAAAAAACGAATCGCCATCCTTATAGACAGCTTATACGGTGGCGGCGCCGAAAAAGTAATGTTAACGCTCGCTTCAGCGCTAACAGAAATTGGACACAACGCCTGTATAATCGCACTGTCCAAACATATTGACTACGATGTTCCTGCTACGTGCGACATCCACTTTCTGTACGAAAAAAAAGTAAGACTAAAAGGCTACATAAATGGGCTTAAGCACGCAAAAAACCTTAAAAACTTGGTCGAAAACATTGAAAGCCAAAACGGTAGGTTTGATTTAATCTTAGCTAACTTAGAAGAAACCTATCGCATTGCCGCGAACTGCAACTTCGGCCCTATATATTATGTTATCCACAATTCCATCATCGAAACACTCAACAGAACAAAACGACTAGGCCCATACAAATATTTTTATTTGAAAGCTATTTTGCATAAACTAAAAGATAAAGACTTGATAACAGTTTCAAAGGGGATAAAAAAAGAATTACAGGAAACCCAAGTTATTAAAGCCCGGTCCATTACCGTTATCAATAACCCTTACAATTTTTCAGAGATAAGAAAGCTATCATTAGAGCAGAACAACAATATCCAAAAGACACCTTATATCGTGCATATTGCGCGAGCGGGAAGACAAAAAAGGCATGACGTTTTATTTGCAGCCCTAAAGAACATTAATGCTGACTACAAACTGGTTTGCCTTACTCGAGACATTAAAAAGCTACGTGCTCTCGCGGCATCAATAGGCGTGTCTGAGCGAGTCATATTCCCTGGTTTCCAACAAAACCCTTACCCATGGATTCGCCAAGCAAGCGCGATGATTCTCAGCTCGGATTACGAAGGTTTTTCGAACGTGCTTATTGAAGCAATTATTTGCGGCACTATTCCCGTATCTACAAATTGCCCGCACGGCCCCAACGAAATACTTACAGGTTCTTTGGAAAAGTTTCTTGCAGATAGACGAAACCCAGAACAGCTTGCCGAAAAGGTTAACTTGGCAGTCAAAGTACAACTCAGTGATCTTCAATACGACAGCATACAAATGGTCGACCATATCTATGCTGCCAAACGCTATTTAGACTTAATCGAGTAATAGTCCGCTACCTACCATGAAATATGACACATTCTTAATAAATCTAGACAAATCCGAAGATCGATTAAGGTTATGCACAAAAGCTCTTAACGACATTAATGTTAAGTTCGAACGCATTTCAGCAGTATACGGCGGGGACCTTACCGAGCAAGAGATAGCACATTTCGGTACAACGGAGAAACATTCATACCATAAAACGCTAAACGCTGGTGAAATTGGTTGCTATTTAAGCCATCGAAAAGCCTGGGAGCTTATTGTAGATCGTCAGCTGGATTTCGCCTTGATACTCGAGGACGATTTTCACCCCGAAAATGCTGACATGACTGAAGTGATTGACCTGTTAGGCGCCATCAAAACGCCATGGCATTACATCAAGCTCGCAGGTAGAAAGAAACGTTTAGACGCTATTTTCTCAGCCTCCGTCGGAGACATGAAATATAACCTGCTACGAAAAGTGCCTACACTTACATGCGCGCAAGCAGTAAGTCTCGATGGTGCCCGTCGACTTCTAGAATCCACTCAAAGATTTAGCCGCCCGATAGATGTGGATTTACAATACTGGTGGGAAAAAAATATATGGATACACAACCTTCTTCCTTACCCTTTTACCCCAATAACGAATAGCGTCAGCGAAATCGATTTTTTTTCAAAAAGGAAACAATCAAATAAGAACCGAGTAAAAAAAATAATGAACCAGTTGAGCTATACCCTTAATTTGAATACACAAACTAAAAAGTTGAAACGCCTCCAACCCGAATTACTAACACACCCGACTGAAGACATCCTAAATATTAGCGTAAAGAGGGGAAGTTAATTCACGCACAATAATCACTCAAAAATAACGCTAACGCTTTATATTCCAATATTCCCCCCAGACTAAATCGTAATGCGAGGGAATAAACTTTTCGAAACCAGAGGAGTGTGCAAAAGTAAGCTCTCCAAAATACACTTTATCTTCAGCGTAATAGAGATCAACCCGAGCATAGTCAAAATCTTCAGCTAGCGTCTTAGCGATCGAAACCATTTGGTCGAACTTTTTAGGTCGATCAAAAGCAACCTTCTTATTTTGCCTTCTCTGACCGTAAGGTAATAGCTCACCTCTCTCACTGTAAAACGAGCGATGGTGGCCATTAAAACGGTCGTAATCGATCTGTAAAACTACTCTTGCCCCCTCCAGAGAAGAAAATACATGGAATTTATAATCCACTGGCAAGCCCCCATCTTCTGCAGCCAGCAGCCTCTCCACAATAATTCTAGGCTTTATGTCGGAATACCAATGCTCATCACGAGACAAACCATTATCTACGGACAATCGCTTCTTGAGCTTTTTGATTATTGTCCGTTTATTTGGATTGTCATCCGTTACAAAGAAAACGCCGCCAGAATCATGCGTACATTTAACAGCGTAATTCACGCCATATTGATCAAATTTCAACTTATCTGGAGAATCGAGAGTGTCTAACAGCGGAATTAAGTGCTCTTCGCCTATTTTACTCGCGACATAATCGCGAACTGCAATTTTGTCTGAACACACGGAAAACAGTGGGTTACTCTGAAAGAACTTCCGGTATTGAATCTTCTCATTAAATGTTTTTGGTTGCTCAATATTCGGCCAATAGCCAAGCGTTCGATAACAGCGAAACGCCGCAACCAGCACTCTCCACCTTTTCCTCAAGCTCGGACTCATGCAATGTACCAACCTAATCAGTGTTACAAGTGTGTAAATTTAATTTCTGGGGGTTTTGGAAGAAAGAACAGCATAAGCGCTCTACCCTCTTGTGCACTTATGCAGCACACAAAAGAGCATTCAATAAAAGCTTACCTCTCCCTCTGGCCTCGTCTTAAAGCGCCGATGAACCCAAAGGTATTGATCTGGGTTCTCTCGCACCCGCGCCTCAACAAACTGATTAATGGTAACGGCATTTTCTTGCTCGTTACCCGAAAGGTTTGAGGTTATTGAAGGGTAAAGAGAGATGTGATAGCGCCCGTTAGGCTTTCGAGTGGTCACCCAAGGTATTACTTCTGCGCGACCCGCTTTGGCTAATTGCGCTGGCGCTTTTACGGTGGCCGTATTAATACCAAAGAACGGCACAAATACGCTGCGTTGCCTTCCGTAATCTTGATCAGGGGCGTAATTTACGGCTCGCCCTTCTCGCAGAGCACGCACTATTTTACGAACATCTCCATTCGGGATAACACGACTATTATTATTTCGCCGAATCCTTCCCCATGCTTGCACATATTCATACACGGCGTTTTTATGGGGCCGGTAAAAACCGTCTATCGACGTTACGGTGTTTACACAGGCGGCACCAAACTCAATTGCAGTAAAGTGTATTCCCATAAAGAGTACACCACTGCCAGATTCTTGCGCAGCATCCAGATATTCCAGCCCACTAATGGTAAAAGCTTTTTTTATCCTCCATGCAGGCCAAAACCAGGCCGCCCCACTTTCAAATACGCCGATGCCAGTAGCCCTAAGTGTGGAACGGACAAGTGCATTAACCTCTCTCACGGTTAAGTCTGGATAGCATTTTTCGAGATTAATCTTCGCAATCCGCTTGCGGCTAATAGGTAATATATAGAGCAAGTCTCCCAATCGGCGCCCTAGAAATCGTTGCACCGTCATGGGAAGGAGCTGTACTAGCAACCACCACAATAGCATTAGCAACCAAGTCATTAGGTAACGTGGGTGCAGCAGTTTATTTTCAAACTTTATGAGAGACATCAGTGACTATTTATTGAACGGAACGATAGATTTGAACTAAGCGCGTTGCTTCGCGCTCAACGGTATAACGCTCAAGCACACGGTTGCGAGCCTGCGTGCCCATTTGAGTAAGCTTAGCCTCATCAGGAAGCAAACGATTAAGGCAGTCCTCAAGAGCTAATAGGTCCCCTACCGGAATAACGTGGCCATCCACCCCTTCACGTACAATTTCTGGCCAAGCCCCAGCCTCGGTTGCTATCACGGGTACGCCACAACTCATCGACTCCAACACCGTCAAACCAAACCCCTCATTGCGACTAAGCGCCGCAATGAGTGTCATTGCTGACATAATAATGGGTACCTGCTCAAATTCTTGTTCTCCCAAAAATAGTACACGATCAGACAATCCAGCCGCCTGTACCTTGGACTCTAAAGCCGAAACCCATTCACGCTCGCGCACCTCGCCGGCGCCTACTATAACCGCAGAATAATCCGGTAGTGCTGGAAGCACCTGTAGACAAGCCTCCACGAACAAATCTACACCTTTCTGTGCGCGCACACGCCCGAAAATACCAATACACTTGGGCGTGCTAACACCAATGCTATTTAAAATTTCCCGCTTGTTATGCCGAGGCTGATAGACATCAGGATCTATACCATGAGGTACGATAGCTTGCGGTTTAACGCGAAGGTAGAAAGCGGCCGCATTACAAGTGGATACAATCACATCCATTTTTGCCATCAACCACCGGCTAAAGCGTGAATGATGGCGCTGAGCTGTGGAGGTGAAAATGATTTTTAACGGGCACCCAAACAGATACTTTAACAACAGAGCCTGAATCATTTCATCATTTCGGCGAGCGTGGAAGACTCTCGGCCTCCCTCCCCTTAAAGGCGTTCGCAAAAGACGAACAGCTTGAAAAAAGCTCATCGACAATGAAGCGTCCGGCATGTGATACTTACCCAACACCTTTAGAGGGATTAATTCTTTCTGAACCGACATGGTTTGAAGCATAGTGGAGGTGACGCCCGAAAAGCGGGAATTCGAATTTCCTAAAATAACCACTACTTCAGCGTCCCCTATAACCATATGATCCACTTCTGCTGTTCACTAGAAATTTGTTTAAGCTTCATAGGGGTATTATACCCCGTACTCAGAACCGTGTTTTATTAAAATGACCAATCCTTTACACATATATCATACCCTTCTATCCCGTGGCTTTGCCGGCTCAGAGAGATCCACGGCGGAATCCTGCAATACCCAGTGCAAGGACCACCAAGTAACACTGGTGTTACGTAAAGATCACCGCAAAAACGGCAGGAGCATAACCGACCACCTGGATAGCAGAGTTACGGTTAAAACGATATCTCACCACATACTTCCCCACCTCAAACTTAGCAAGCTCGTCAAAGAAGATAAACCCGATGTGATTCACACCCACCTCAGACGCTCCACCCGTATAGTCTCTAAGCTGAAAACCCATGCCGCTAAAATTGCCACGCTTCACATTAAAATTAACGGTAAGTGCTTCTTACAAATGGACGGCCTTGTGTGCAACGCTCAATGGCAAGTAGAAACAATCCCGTCCAACTACACGGGTAAATACCATAAAGCCAACAACTCTCTATCTCCTCACCGCCGCTTAAGTGATGCAGAAATATTAACGCTAAGAAACTCTCTAAATATAGGGCGAGACGATATATTTATTGGCGGTGTTGGCCGATACCACCCCAGCAAAGCTTGGGATACGCTAATCAGCGCCTTTAAACAATTACCCAATTACAGCGACGCAAAACTTCATATTTTTGGTTGCGGAAATCAAGAGGAGCCGTTAAGAAAATTAGCCGGAGACGACCATCGTATCAAGCTAGCCGGCTATCGAAATGACATTAAAGACCTCTACCAGACGTTCGACATACTCGCCTGCCCCTCTCGATTTGACCCCCTTCCACGCGCCATACTTGAAGCTATGGATGCCGGGACACCCGTTATTGCTTCCAATGCAGGCGGGTGCAAGGAGCTAATAAACGACTATGGAGGGCAACTATTTGAATGTGACAACATCGAGAACCTTGCCCTAAAGTTAGCCCGTTGGCTTAAAAACAAACCAGCACGGCACCGGCCAGATCTCAGCGCGCACTATTTGGAAAAAACGAACACTGCTATGATTGACTTCTACCGTCAGCTAATCGCCGAAAAACGACATTAAGACCAACAACCCCTCATTGGGCTTGCCAGAATTCGACGCATCTGGCATCAAAAATACGCTATTATTAATCCTCAAAATAGTCGGCCTAAGGGCCAATTACACAACATCTAGGCTAGGGCAGTTCTTGTGAAAATTAGTGTTATCTTCACCACATACAACTCACCGGAATGGCTCCAGAAGGTTCTCTGGGGGTTTGATTGCCAAGATGATCATAATTTTGAAGTTGTGATTGCCGACGATGGGTCGCGCGCAGAAACCCGTAAGCTAATTGAAACATTCGCCACCTCTACCGATAAAACCGTACAGCACGTATGGCAGGCCGATGACGGCTTCCAGAAGTGTAAAGTGCTAAACAAGGCGATTATGTCTGCAAAAGGGGAGTACTTGATTTTCACCGATGGAGACTGCATTCCCCGCAGGGATTTTGTTAGTACCCACCGAAAATTCGCAGAAGCAGGTCGTTTTTTATCTGGGGGCTATTTAAAACTCCCCATAAGTGCGAGCAAGAAAATAACACAAGCCGATATCAAGCTGGGGCTCTGTTTCGACGCCAGCTGGCTTAAATCTGAAGGCATGCCCCATACAAAAGGGTTTATGAAATTAAATGTTAGCCCTCGAAAAGCAGCCATTTTCAACGCATTAACCCCAACAAAACCCACGTGGAACGGCCACAACGCATCCTGCTTTAAGCAGGATGCGCTCACTATTAACGGATACGATGAACGGCTTCGATATGGCGGGCTGGACAGGGAATTTGGAGAAAGGCTGGAGAACGCAAACATTCGCGGAAAACAAATTCGATACAGTGCGGTTGTTGTTCACCTAGACCACCCTCGTGGCTACGAAAACCCCGAAGACTGGCAACGAAATAGAGATATACGAAAGTCGGTTGCCGATAATAAAACCATAGCCACTGAACATGGGATCCAGCAGCAAAACCTATAGAATTTCAGACTCACTCAAGGTCTATTGCACTCAGACACAAAAGAGCCGCTTTACACAAAAACAACACTCCAAAAATAATTTTTCACAACACTAAAAATGTTATCTCTACTCTTCAACAAAGCATTAAATTCAGTACGCCCGAACGGATGCCCCTGCATAGAGCTCAACCCCAAAAGGCCGCTTTTGGCCAAAAAATCTACGGCACCTTCCTAACTTGCGAATAGACTTGGGGCGCCTTCATTCAATCGGCTCGACCGATAGTATTGAATTTAACTGAAAGTGATTACAAAGCGATTGCCACTGCGTTCGATTACCGTCTTGCCCAATATTATGTTTTTTCAAGGACACTTTTTGCGACCCCACTACAGGAAGCGGTTTTGGCAATGGACGGGTCGACCGGCGAGTAAGCGTACCTTGGCGCAAACTCATAGCCTTAAACCAAAGATCATCTGCGCGAGGAGCCAACCAATCGTATAGCTCGCGAGCCAAAACATCGGGATGCAAACAACCAGAAGGGTACACAACACCGCCATAACCAATGGCAACGGTTGTTAACGAACCGCGACCAATCTCTTCCGAACACCAATCTTTATAAGACTTTAACTCGCCTAACTCGCCGTACATGATTTTTCGACATTCGTGCGCGATTACGTCTGCCGGAAAAGCCTTATGATCAACCCAGAGCCTATACAGCCATCTTGAGAGTACATAAGGTCATCATCACAGGTAACAATCACTTTTTCGGGATAGACTTTTAGGGATTCCACTAACTTGCGATGTGAACATGCTTGGTCTGAATATCGAATTTCAAAGTGAGAGCAAAGCAGCTCGGATAACTTTTTCGGAACTCTAGACTCAAGGTCATTATGCAACCATAGGACGACCTTATCGGGCCTCAAAGACTGCCTTAATAAACTGCGCACAGTGAGATGCACTA
>NZ_CP060092.1:4547500-4643613 GCF_014217335.1 Teredinibacter purpureus
TTCCTGAACACGCAAACAATTCGAACAAATACGAAATGCTACTACAAATGAGTACCCTCGCTACAGCCAAGACCATTGGCTTATGGCAGGCCGAAGGATTCTCTCACGGCGTACTCAACACCGATAACATGAGTATAGTGGGTGAAACGCTGGACTATGGACCTTTCGGTTTTATGGAAGCTTATGATCCAGGTTATATCTGCAATCACTCAGATACAGAAGGACGTTATGCTTTCGACCAACAACCTAGCGTCGGCCTTTGGAACTTAAATGCCCTTGCCTTTGCAATGAGCTCTCTTGTGGACCGTGACGTCGCTAGGGATATCCTTATGCAATATCAGCCCGCTTTACGTGATAGCTATAACCGTCGATTTGGTTTAAAGCTTGGCATAAAAAAGCTTACCGCCGAGCACGACTCACATTTACATGCGCTCTTTAAACTATTAGAAGAAAATGCCATTGATTACGCTCGGTTTTTCCGAGGGCTATCCCACCTTACGAACGATGACTGGCTAGCAACCTTGTTGTCGTTAAGCGACAATACTGCATGGAAAACTGAATTGCCTCTATGGCTAAACAACCATCAAGAAAACTGGAATAAAGAAGGCTGCTCGAGGCAAGAGATAGAAGCCTCAATGCTCTCGCGTAACCCAAAGTTCATGTTAAGGAATTATCTTGCAGAACAAGCCATTCGAGAAGCCTATAGCAACAACTATTCGGAACTAGAGCGCCTTATACTAGTACTGAGCGACCCTTATAATGAGCATTCTACGCTGGATCATTATGCAGATACGCCCCCAGATTGGGCAAAAAATATTCAGGTCAGCTGCTCGTCTTAATACGCTAGAACAACTCAACAGACGCATCGTCTTGCACACCCTTTTCGGGCGATTCTGAGGGCTTATCTTTTTTAAGGTCATGGCTGCTCTCATCAACCGTGGTCAAACTTTTTTCTACCGCGGCTTCTAGCTTCTCAAAAACTTCATCTACCGCTAGGCCATCATTGAATATTCGATTTGTCTGCACTATTGCTTGTAACGCAATATCCTCCAGAAACCGTTCGTTTTCGAGCGTTAACGCTAATGTTGGTACACGCCCCTGGATCAATTCAGCAACATTTTCAACTTCATCAACAATATCGCACATAACTTTCTGGTAAGAGTCCTTTATCGTTACCATCACTAACCCTACATCCTCAGATAATTTTCGCAGCGCTGTTTTTTCATCAATCAAACGCTGCTTATCTTCTAACACTGCAATTCTAGCGTTCAATCCTTGTAACAAGGAAAAAGTATTATCTTTTATTGCACCATATTTATCGGCGTCGTTAATGGGCATATTTTTTATTAGCAACGAAACACGATCAAAATTAACGATGGTGCGATTACCAAAATCGATATACCGACCATTTGCAGCAAGCTGTGTTAGTAATTGAGATTCTAGATCTTTGGCCATGCCGTGGGCTTCCATATCTTTATCTCCCATCAAGCTGCGCATTTGCAAGCTACAGTGAAGCCCGTAACGCCCCAGCGTCCTAAAAAGCAATTGACCGAGTTCATCTAAATTGTCACAGTCGTGAACAGCCAAAAGAAATTGAATATTAGCACCCAAGTCGCTGTTATCGGACATTGCCGTGTGTGCAGTTTGATTTGCGAGTTCCAGGCGAGATTTAAGCTGATGGTTAGCGATTTGATGGAAAATACTTTTTGTAATTCTTGCACACGCTTCCTCACCATTAATAGTGGTATCAAAAAAGTCATCGCAACCAATTTCAAATGCAGCCAATTTATCATCAAGTGTATATTTTTCGGTAATCACAACGAGCGGCGTATCCGTTAACACATCGCTGTCTAATAGCTCCTGACATACACCTAGATTTAAACTACCTTCATTAACACAGTCAAACACTACTGCTCTATAATTGTCTTCGGTTAGAAGCTGCAGAGTTTCCGATACACTTGTTACTTCTTTAGCGGCAAAATGTTCAACAATAGTTTGCCCTAAAGATGAGAGTTTATCCGTTTCTAACACTATAATTTTGTGTGAATTCATTGCTAATACCAGCTCCTTTTCTGTCTTGGAGTAGATTACGGCCTTAATTAAATGGCGCCTAAAATAGCGTGTAGTGCACCACTCCAACCACATAAACCTTTTAAATCTAGTTCAAGCCGCTCTTAATTTCCAATGGGTAATCGGCCTAAAAAAACCAAAATACCGCTCTCTAGACTATATGGATTAACACGACATTTATTTAAATATCGTCCTGCTATTGTGGCAACGTGCTAAATTTAATAGACCATTCATGGTTCTTCAATTTACGCAAGGCTAACCCATGTCCGCAGAAACCATTCCCACCAACACCTTGAGTCAAATAGAAAATACTATTACCGAACAGATAAACAGTGATCATATTGAGGTCCCCATGCTACCCGAGGTCGCGGGCCGCGTTGTACGCCTCACTCAAGATGTTGATTCCGATGCGGCAGAACTAGCCACGCTCATACAGAGCGATCAAACCCTCGCCGGACATGTTATGCGGGTCGCCAATTCCGCGCTTTACAGCCCCAACAATAGTTTAGTATCACTACAACAAGCCATAGCTCGCCTAGGAATGAAGCTCATTTCCGAGATAGCGTTGGCCGCCTCAATTAACTCGAGCCTATTTAACACCCCCGGCTACGAGGATCATATTCAGTACGAAATTCGCTATTCGTTAATGTCTGGATTGTGGGCGAAAGAGGTTGCGCGGGCGTCGCGAAGAAATGTCGAAGCTGCGTTTATTACGGGGTTACTCCACGATATCGGCCGCCCTGTTGCGGTACAAACGGCACTTGAAGCTGCTACAACCTGCGGGATTAAACTCGATACAACATCCGTGTACGCACTTGAGGAAAAATATCAACGCGACATAGGCGTAAAGGTAGTGGAACAATGGGAGATGCCGACTATCGTGAGGGATGTTGTACGCTATTTTGATGATTATAGCGCCGCTGGCGATGCGATGACTCAAACCATGATCGCCATCGCCGGCGCCGAATTTGCGAGCCACTCAATGTGCGAACAAGGTACGGAGGGCTGCCTTACCCGCGATCAACTTGTAGCTCATCCAGTGTTAGCCGAACTCAACTTATATCAAGACGAAGTTCTCGATTTACTCGAAAAAGAAGACCAGGTTAAATCTGCCATGGAGGCAATGCGATCGTGAATACCGCACTACCCTACGATATGCTCATAGTGGGTAGCGGCCCTGCCGGACAGAAAGCCGCTGTCCAAGCCGCTCAATCAGGGAAGACCGTAGCCCTCATCGAAAGAACGCGAGAACTGGGTGGGTCCTGCGTACATAGAGGTACTATTCCATCTAAAACCCTGAGAGAGAACGCGCTGCGCGTGCGTAACATGCGCCTGAATGCGGCCTTAGCCAATTTTGAATTGCCTGAAGATATAGAGCTTGCCACGCTTATTGATCGTTTAAACGAGGTGTTGCTCGCCCACGATAGTTACATGCGTCGCCAACTAGAACGCAATGACGTTGAACTTGTTCACGGCCGTGCAACGTTTTTATCTGCAACTGAGATAGAAGTAACATCAGTAACAGGCGACCATACAACGTATTGCAGCGAGAATATTTTAATTGCGACAGGCTCTCACCCGAGACACCCTAGCAACATACCTATCGATCACGAATATTTGTTCGACAGTGACTCAATTTTATCCATGATGTATCTCCCCAAGAGTTTATTGGTACTGGGCGGGGGGGTTATTGCCAGTGAGTACGCGTCTATATTTCAAGCTCTCGGCGTAGCCGTAACCATGATTGATAAATACCCTCGTCCACTAGGCTTTTTAGACAGCGACCTTACCGATACCTTTGTCAGTGGGTTCGAGCACATGGGCGGTACGTGGCTAGGCGAAACGAGGGTGGTTAGCGCTCAATGGAATGGTGTTGATGCGGTCGTTATAGAAACGGCTGAAGGCCAGAAAATTGAAGGAGAGAAACTACTCTGTGCGGCCGGTCGTGTAGCCAATGTAAAAGAATTAAAGATAGAGAATGCAGGGCTTGCGCTGAATGAGAGCGGCCTGATCACTGTAGATTCACAGTTAAACACGAGCGTACCCGGAATTTTCGCCGCAGGTGACGTTATTGGCCCGCCATCACTCGCATCGGCATCGATGGAACAAGGCCGACGCGCGGCCTGCCATGCCTTAGGTATCGACCCAGGTATTATGCACCACACTATTCCAGTAGGAATCTATTCAATTCCAGAATTATCATCGGTTGGTGTAAGCGAGAAACAAGCTCGCCAAGAACACGGCGACGTTTTAGTCGGGATCGCCAAGTTTGATGAAATAGCACGAGGTCAAATTTCGGGCATTCAAGACGGAATGCTAAAAATTGTCAGTGATCCGCAAGGTGAAAAACTACTAGGCGTAATGATTGTAGGAGAAGGCGCAACCGAACTCATTCATATAGGCCAAATGGCGTTGCTCAATAACGCCAACGTGGATGTTTTTGTAGAAAGTATTTTTAATTTCCCGACATTGGCAGAAGCCTACCGTGCTGCCGCCTTGGAAATTATTCGACAACGAAAATAGAGTCTCCCGTTTTGGACGGGCCTCACCGACAGACAAGCTATTAGTCTGCTTCGAGCTTATCTAAGACTAATCGCGTTTCGATAAGCCCTCTGCCGGAACTGAGTAATACGCCGATCCAGCGTGTTTCATCAAAACTCTCCAGTGCAATTTTGACCGTCATGGTGAGAGGAATGGATAACAGCATTCCGACTGGGCCCAACACCCACCCCCAAAAAACTAATGATAGAAAAACCACTAATGTTGATAAGTCCAACCCTCTGCCCATCACTCGTGGCTCGAGAATATTGCCCACACCAAAATTAACCGCCAAGAAACCGACTCCCACCAAGGCGGCTTCCCCAAAGCCCAGCTGTACTATTGCCAACAAAACGGCTGGCACTGCGGCAATAATAGACCCTAGTGTTGGAACAAAGTTAAGTAAAAAGGCAAGCATTCCCCATAAAACAAAGTAATCGACGCCTAGTATCCACAACCATATAAGCACCAAACTACCGGTCAAAAAGCTCATGAACGCTTTTATGGCCATGTAACGATTAACACCAGCGGAAAATTGTTTTATGGCAGCAATGGTTTTCTCTGAGTTTTGAGAGGTGCTTTTGAGCTTTTCTGAAAAACCGACTTCTTCTCCCAAAATGAATATAACGGTTAGCAGTATCATGAACGCGTTGGTCATCATATTACCTAACTGCGCTAACGTATTTCCTGCAACGGACAACGCTGCCGCAGGGTTAAAACTCGAGCGAATTTGTTGTGCATCGACATCAACGCCTAGGGCCGATAGTTTTTCAAATAAACCAGCAGTCAATTCGGTTAGCCGTTGCTGATATAAGGGGAGATCTTGGCGAAAATCCCCAATAGCGGAACCAACAACTACACCAATAACCAAACCAACAACGACTATATTGGCAACCACAATGAGCATCGCCAACCAGCCTGGCAAACCTCTCGATTTCATCCACAATAATGGAGGCGTACAAATAACGGCGATAAAAAGCGAAAGTAAAAACGGAACTAATAACGATTCAGCCGTACGCATTCCTGCAACGACTACAATAAAAGCCGCCAAGCCGATTAAAAATACCGTGATGGGAGAACGCTGTTCCATATGCGATGCCTTTAAAATTATTGATTATCGGGGATTCTACCCCGGTATTTATCTGTTAAATAATCCCGAATATTTTGCGCATCATTAACATGATCGCCGGTAGTTTGCCACTTTGGGCCAAAAATCATTGTTTTCGTAGGGTAATCCCACGCCACCACATGAACAGGAACCTCCGCCGCCGCGGCAATACGTAAAAAACCGGTTTTCCATTTATCAACTTTAGACCGAGTTCCTTCGGGTGTTATTACCACCCATACCTTTTCGTGACTTCTATACCAACCCGCTATTTGTTCAACCGTATCTTCCGCTGCGTGGCGGTCTAGAGGTATGCCACCTAAGTGTTTAAATAATGTTGCAAATGGCCAAATAAACGCTTCTTTTTTCATTAAATAAGAGACACGAACCCCCAAAGCCATAACCACTAACATGGCTAGGATAAAATCCCAATTCGAAGTATGTGGTGCCGCCGCTAAAATTAATTTTTTATTGTTGGGTATTTCGCCTATTAGACGCCAACCCGAAAGCCGTAATAATGTTCGCCCTAACCACCGACGAAAACGCCCCCCTGCTCGAGGCATATTTGCAGGGGTATCGGGGATTACCGAATGTGTGTGTTTCTTTTCCTGTGACATATGTTGTCTCGACCTTCACGGTTAGTTCTATTTTGTACCCCGGTTCCTGTAGACATTCCGTTTCCATGTGCATCCCTATTTATGGGCAAAAAAGATACCCTATCGATACTAACGCTCCGTATTACCTCTTTAAACTTACGTCACACCCTACTTTGCATCCCACGAACGCAAATGTTAGTGCTCTCTTGTTCCTCTAAACGTAACATCAGGGTATCGTTCCTGCGACAACGATAGATTTACCCTTGTAGGCGCCAGATAAGTGAGATGGCCTCCGCCATCAATGCTTAAATTATCACTACACTTACGCCTAAACTCAGAGAGCTTTTTTTCATCGTCGCAGTCAACCCAACGTGCGGTGGTAACATTTACCGGCTCATAAAGCGCTTCTACCTTGTACTCGTCGTTCAGCCGGTACGCGACCACTTCAAACTGAAGAACCCCTACGGCTCCCACAATAATATCGTTATTGTTGAGAGGGAAAAACACCTGTGTCGAGCCTTCCTCAGACAATTGCTGTAAACCTTTCTTCAATTGCTTGGTTTTTAAAGGGTCTTTTAAACGAATTCGCCTAAATAATTCTGGCGCAAAATGCGGTATCCCGCTGAATTTTAATGCCTCACCACTGGAAAATGTATCGCCAATCTGGATGGTGCCGTGATTGTGCAAGCCAATGATATCCCCAGCCATGGCTTCTTCGACATGGCTACGATCACCCGCTAAAAATGTAACGGCATCGGCGATTTTGACATCTTTTCCTAAACGCACGTGACGCATCTTCATGCCTTTAGTGTACTTACCTGAACATACACGCATAAACGCAATGCGATCGCGGTGTTTCGGGTCCATATTCGCTTGGATTTTGAAGATAAACCCACTAAATTTTTCTTCGTGAGGCTCAACCAAGCGCTCTTCGGTGACTCGGCCAAGAGGTTTGGGTGCCCATTCAACGAAGCCATCCAACATTTCGCGTACACCAAAATTACCCAAGGCGGTCCCAAAAAACACCGGCGTTAAGCGCCCAGCCAAATACTCCTCTAACTCAAATTGATGCGTCGCACCGCGCACCAATTCAATTTCATCCCTAATGTCCTCTGCGTATGGGCCTAACAATTCATCTGCTTCGGGGCTTCCTAACCCTTGAATGGTAAGGTCTTCAGGGATGGCGTGGCCACGCCCGCTTTTATACACATGGATAGTATCAGTGTAGAGGTTGTAGACGCCCTTAAACTCTTTGCCCATTCCCAAGGGCCAATTAATGGGTGCAGCAGCAATTTTTAATACTGACTCGACCTCATCCATCACCTCAATGGGGTCGCGCATATCTCGGTCCATTTTGTTGACAAATGTTAGGATTGGTGTGTCACGCAGCCGACAGACCTCCATTAGTTTGATGGTTCTGTCTTCGACACCTTTCGCTCCATCAATGACCATCAGTACTGAATCTACCGCCGTTAGCGTACGGTAGGTATCTTCCGAGAAGTCTTCGTGCCCTGGCGTGTCCAGCAAGTTAACAACACGCCCTTTGTAAGGAAACTGCATAACAGAAGAGGTAACGGAGATACCGCGCTCTTGCTCCATCGACATCCAGTCGGATTTTGCATGCGGACCCTTTTTTCCTTTTACAGAACCGGCCAACTGAATCGCATTACCGAACAATAGAAGCTTCTCGGTGATGGTTGTTTTACCCGCATCCGGGTGAGAGATGATTGCAAAAGTCCTTCTCTTATTGATTTCATTGACAAAATTACTATACGACAAACTTTTAACTCCGAATATGTACGCAATTATGTACGCAACTGTAAATCTACTTTGCCCCAATAATATAGAAGCTAAAAAATGACGGGTATTTTGCCCTGAAATGAGCTTGAAGTCAGGTAGTATCCAAAACTTAAACAATTATTTATCTACTGACATCCTATTATGGAGGCTGCCATACTAGCCGAGAGCTCTTTTATAATTTTGGTACGGAACAACTGGCTCCAAACGTAAGTGAAGTAGACCGCAGAGCCCTTATTGCGTCTTCTCTTCATGCATATCATTTAGCTTAAGCCCTTCTCTGAGTTTATAGCTATTTCTTTTCCCGTCTTCCAGCAACCCAATCGCATGAAGGTTTTTCAAAACTTGCTGAATAACACTGTGGTCAACACCATATTCAGCTGTTCTGAGCTTACGAAATACCGGCGGCACCTCCCCGCTCAATATAATGCCGGGGTCACCCACACTGAAATCCACCAAGTTGCCATAGGCAAAATCGTAACCCCGTGTTGTCCAACGCGGTGGCGAATTAATTAACGCCATTTGAATAATCGCGTCCCGGCGTGGTGCGGGGTCCCAACCCGGCTCCGCAGCAGCAGACAGTAGATCCAAATCGCCCAATTCACTGAGAATGGACTGTTCAATACCCTGCCACCACTGCGTACAAAACGGCTTGCCATAGATGGGGGCATTGCTGGCATCCCACTCTACGTCCCTGAGTGCTGACCACGGATAACCTTCTCGCACTGAATCAGCACGAATCACATTGTAATAACCTGGTATTTCCTGATAGACATGAGAACCGATCCAATCAGGATCAGTCACACCATAGCGGTTTAACAAATTAGTAATAGCCGCACTGGTAGGTCGTTCCGCCAAATATTTAGATCGAGCCTCAACAAAACAATCCCTGAAAAAATCATTAATTTCATGGCGTAGCGTGGGATCACTGATTTTGGCATCGATCAGTTCATCTACATAACCCCGGTAGTTTAAGGTGGGTGGCACCGACTCCATCACCGCACGGTTAAACCCTGAACTAAAGCTCATCACTGCGAACCAGAATACCGGCACCTTAACGGTCGCAGGCGCACCATTAAACGAAATACCCCCACCATAGGTAGTGCGGGAATTATTTACCGTTGCTACCGGTTGTGCAGACGATCCAATCAAAGCACGCGGCGTAAAAGACAAATCCACCGCATTCAACGGCGTAGCCGGTACAGCGGCAATAACGATGACAAAGAACGCCACAAAAAACTCGACTTCAATAATACGCAACGTGGTATTACCCGCTTCTTGCGCATCCTCCCCCGCATAAGAGCGAATAATCGTATCCAGCAAGATACCCAGGAACGGCAAAAAGACCATGCCAGTCGCCACCAACACATCCCAGGTGCTGTTGTAAAACAGCCAACCAAACAAGGTAGTGAATAACTCAAGCGTGCTATCAACGGCCATCGTCTACCCCACCCACCGAAATAATGCAGCCAATGGGTTTTGAACCAGTAGCAGTTCATACAGCACGATCAAGATGATGAGTGGCCGACGACTCACGGATTGCCCACGGCATGTGGACTGGCGGTAATTGATGACGAGTCTAACTAAACGAGGCCATGACAACAGCAATACGCCATAACCAAAACCTCGCCACAAGGCCCAAGGTAATTGATTAAATTTCTGCTGAACAGCTTGATGCTCTTCACCCATCCATAGTGCCACCATAAACCCGACGACCAGTAACACAACAAACCCCATCAGCGTCCAAAGCCACAACAGACATTGCTCCTTTAGGGTAGCGAGGTTCATTATTGCACCCCGCCATTTTTAAGGGGTCGAGAATCCGATGACACCGCTGCTGGTGTATTCACTGACGATTGACGGGTCGCATTGTCTCGCAGCAACAACTCAATCACGGTGGAAGTAACAAACTGACTGCGACTATCTTTTTCAAAAATAACATTGCGGATTTCACTGTCCAATTCATCCAATGCCAGCGTAATTTCATTTTGGGCAATTTTATTAGCGGCCACATAACCCTCTTTACGACCGGCCAGTAATAATCGGCGGATAATCATCGCCTCTTCCATCACTCGCGCTTCAGCGATTTCCTGTGAAAATTTATTAATCAAAATCGATTGTTCTTGTGGTGGCAGATTGCGAATAGCTAAAACAACTTGCAAGGTGATCGCAATACCGGGGGCTTCAACCTCCTCCAAGTTCTCACGAGTGGGTTGCGTTGCACCAGCGACTAAACTCACTAATAACGGGATAATATCTTCGGCGGTTTTTTCAATATGGGGCATTAAACCCTTGCCAGGGCGAGTACCCCGACTACAGGTTTCACACAAACCCACTTCAATTTCACCCAGCACTTCATTGATCCATTCATCCACCTCATTTGGGCCAGTAAAATGCCGATACAACGGCGCACTGCTAGGCAAATCACTTTGTGTTTCAGGTGAGCGCTGCGACAATATATTCAAGCCTGCACTGGCCACATCGGACAGCACATGAATAGGTGGTTGGTTAGCGCCGCCCTGACGTATACCCCCTACCCATTCAATACCGTCTTCTGGCGCGTCTTCGGCATCCTCTACCGCTTCGTGTATATTGGCACCACCCACACCCACTGACTGCTTCCATGAGTCACCCCAGCTCATCGTAATCCACTCATCATAGGGATTGACGTTTTGGCTAATTTCATACTGGATGCGCTCGCAACTTTTGGTCGCTAACGAAAACGCTTCATTGGCACGTAACAGTGCATTTTGGAATAAGTCGTATAAACCCGGATTGGCTTTTTGCAGGATATAGCCCGGTAAGTTGGCAATGGCAGCAGCCGCTGCTAGTTCAATAGCATTCACCGCATTGTCCACACCGTTACGAATATTTTCCATGGAGCTTTCAATCGCCACCATCGGGTCGAAGCCACTGCAACTGAGGGCAGAAGCCTGTCCATTCAGAGAAAAATCAAGGGTAGTAATGTTGAGGCTGGGAGGAATAGCAATATCTCGGCCACCGCCTATTTTGTAATAAAACAGACTGTCATCATTAGGTGCTTCTACGGCCCGTACTGACGTACCGATGGCACAAAGACAAAGACCAATAGTGATAAGATATGCACGGCAGCATTGAGTGGATACTCTGCTTATGCAGTTCATAAACACACCTCCACCGGCACCGTAAACAGATACGCGCCCTTGGCCTCACAGCACTCATAAGGCCGCCATAACGCAAAGGCATAGCGGTTGTCTTCCGATTGTCTACCCGTAGACCATGACTGTGAATACACATCGTTTTCACCAAAGGCATAACATTGCGTATCAACTTTGGGAGCCAGCATTTGCCAAACGCCGGTATCAGGATCGTTCTCGACCAGCTCGCCGGGCAGCCAAGTGCGGTTGTAGTTATTGCCATTCAGTGGGTTATAAACATGCGGCTGTTGGGTTTGCGTCACGATATTGCCCACACGCTGCGCAACAACAGCGGCAGCTTTCACATCGTCCTTTTGGTTGATAAAACCTGTGCGAGGCCACACCGGCCCCCATTGCTGCTGAATACCGGAGCCAACAACACGGCGGCCTGGCAGCAAGTTAAGCAGGTACAGCATTTCGGGTAGTCCCAAACGCCATACCAGCGCATCAAAGCCCGATGATAAATAGGGCTCCATCGATTCCGATTCTGAAGGACAGTAATAACCACTGTCCGCTATCGAATCCGTTAATGAACTAAACGGGTGACCAATTGCCGTGGCTTCTTTGAAGCGTAAACTGTGATCAGTATTGGGATTGCCGCCTTCAACTCGGTGTCCACCGCCCACAAAGGCATCGTGAAAAAGCCCCACAAAACTATCAGCTCCCTGACTTTCCAATGAACCGTATATTGATTGCGCTTCCTCCCACGGATTATCACCTGGCTCATCGTAAACACTGACAATAAGATCGGGGTTGTAATGACTCACCCGGATGCTGGTTTCAATGTCACACTCATAAATACTGCATCTCAGCCAAACACACACGCCGGTAATACAATAATTTAGGCATGTTTGATCCAATGTCATTGCGCCGGCAATGTTGCTTAGCGTTAATGTTGTTGGCTCTAATTCTACGGCTTGTAGCCTGTGACTCGACAACAAGAGAATTATCAATCCGGTGCTAAAGCCTTTCCACGCACACTTAGTCATCAGCAACCACCTCCTGCGTTTCTTTCAGCCAGTGGCGATACTGTTTTGTTGCCGCGTGCAGATCCGTCACCCCATAAACAATCACTTGCTGATCAAAAATAACAGCAGGGTAACGATCCAGGCCGTATTGCATCGAGAGAATTAATGCC
This sequence comes from Teredinibacter purpureus, assembly GCF_014217335.1. NCBI lineage: Bacteria > Pseudomonadati > Pseudomonadota > Gammaproteobacteria > Cellvibrionales > Cellvibrionaceae > Teredinibacter > Teredinibacter purpureus. Next base: position 4,559,921 of record NZ_CP060092.1, read on the forward strand.
TGATAGGCCTCACGTAATTCTTGGTTTAATTGTGATTGCCCAACGCCCGCAATACGCTGCTTCATAAGAGCCAAGGCCTTATCTTCATCAGCGGGTAAGTTTTTGCCTAAGCGCTGCTCAATACGATCAACAGCATCCAAATTAAACAGTTGATGAGGAACGGTGACACCCGAAAGGGGAAATTGGTCTGACGTAATGACAACAGTGGAATGAGGAACAGCAACCTCATCGGCATAAGAGACAAATCCTGTTATCGCACACGTTATTAGTAGCGCATAGCGCCCAGTCACTTGAAACACTGATATTTCTCCTGAAAATATTCAATGTCTCGATAATGGGCAATCTGAGGTTAAAAAATAACAATCAACGGTACGGGCAGAAAAGACCTATAAATATATCAATTTTCACGTATTCTATAATTTAAAACTGCTTTTCATAGACGATAATGGTTTTTCATGCCATGCTGTAAAAAATCACAACTAAATCACAATTCGCAAAAATGCCAATATATAATCAAAAATCACAAAGAATAAGGGTTTTTCATACTTTTCCCGCTCTGGGAAACAGTGAAAGCTATGCAGGGTATGCGGCGCTGATTGCGGGGCACGGGCTATCTGTACCCGCACCGGACTCCCTTTTCGCTATTGGCACCAAGCACAAAAAGATCAATAAAGGCCGCTGGCAACTTCTGACACCACGCCATAAGCCCGAAGACACGCTGCATGGCCATCTTACCTTTGCCCTCAAATATGAAGGCATTGATCTGGCCATTCTCAGCGCCCTATTTGATGATGTTGATCCTCAAGAAATAACTAATATTATTCGATCAGAACCTACCGGTTCCTATAGCCGACGCTTATGGTTCCTGTATGAGTGGCTGAGCAATACTACACTCGAATTAGAGGATGCCACTCAGGGAAACTTTGTTCCGCTAATCAACGACAAATTACAATATGCAGCAACTCCCCGTGATTCCAAACGCCACCGGGTACGTAACAATTTGCCGGGGACCCGTGAATTTTGCCCGCTGATTCGACGAACGGAAAAACTTGATCAGTTTATAGCGATGAATCTTTCGCATGCAGCAATCCATCATATCGGCAAAACGCATGCAGACTTATTGAGCCGTGCAGCCGCATTCCTGCTACTTAAAGATTCTAAGGCATCCTATACCATTGAAGGAGAAACCCCTCCGCATAATCGCATTGAACGCTGGGGGAAGATCATCGGGGAAGCCGGACAACGCTCATTAAGTGTGGATGAATTTGAATATCTGCAATCCGTTGTCATTGCTGATAATCGCTTCATTATTCCTGGATGTCGCGTTGAAGGAGGGTTTGTTGGTGATCATGACCGCACCACTGGCATGCCAATGCCCGTCCATATCTCAGCCCGCGCGGAGGACGTAGAAAGTCTTCTGACAGGATTAATAGAAACAGTCCAGCTGTTAAGTGATAGCGATTATGACGCTGTACTTACGGCAAGCCTTGTTGCCTTTGGTTTTGTCTTTATTCATCCATTTGAAGACGGCAACGGGCGTATTCATCGCTATTTATTTCATCATATTTTGGCTGAAAAACAGTTTGTCCCGAAGGGGCTTATCTTTCCCGTATCCGCTGTTATTCTAGATCGTATCGATGAATACAGACAAACATTGGAACATTATTCTAAGCCCAGACTTGAGTTAATCGAATGGAGACCAACTGATAAGGGAAATGTCGATGTCCTAAACGACACTATCAACCTATACCGTTTTTTTGATGCAACAAAACAGGCCGAATTTTTCTTTGAATGCGTCGAAGAAACCGTCAACAAAACACTACCGGAAGAAGTTGACTACCTCGCCAAATACGACCTCCTGAACAACTTCATCAAGAACTACATTGATATGCCCAATAAGCTAGTTGATTTACTTATCCGATTTCTAAACCAAAATAATGGCACGTTTTCAAAGCGTGCGCGCGAAAAAGAATTTTCAGCACTAACCGATAAAGAAATACAGATTATCGAAAATAAATACGATGAAATATTTAACCCATAACAGGTCGAATCAAAAACAGTATCACCCCTTACAACATAGAAACTTTAGACGGGTTTTAAGCGTAAGGGAAGAAAGAAATGTTTGTATCTGAGAAGGTTAATGCTCGCCTACAGAGAATGAAACGAGGCACTCCGTTTTCAATAAATGGCTTTTACTCGCTAAGCAGCCGCACATCGGTACAAAAAGCGATAAGCCGCTTGACCAGATACACAGAAGCAAAACATTTGGCTGAATCATAAACATTCATTGAAAAGCCACCGCTTTCTTCTAAATACAGGAATATTCGAGAACATACCCCTACTTTTATTCTATACCTCCCAAATTTTACCCCGACTTTTGTCATGGCTGCCTATTTTTGACATACAAAGGTAATTGGATGAACCATACCATTAGCCAATCACGTGTGGCCGAGCAATAAAGTGTCATACTGGTTATCGCCATATCGCCAATTTCACTTAAATATTAAGTAATAAAGATGCATACTCAATTTATGCTCCGATCGCAGGGTGCCGGTCATTTTCTTGTTCTGGCTGCTTTCACTCCATAAACGGACTAATAGACGACGTAAAAGGCTTGTTCGAAAAGCGTCGAAATGTGCCAATAAGAGACTAAAAAAGGTGTAAACGTCGGAAAAAGGCGAAACAAACGCCCTATTCGTGGATACTCTGCTTTATCCGAGAAGTACGGCAATGCCGCATAGCAGCTGAGGCGGCCGCGTTTTGTGAATGATCAGGTAAGTGCGACTTATGGATAAAGATGTGATGCGTGTGGCTTGGAGTAAACTCCAATTAAGGTGGGCCAGTGTGGCAAACCTTGAAGGAACGGCGCATATTTTAGATTTGTAGCTGCTTAATATATAGAGCGTTTTTTGAAATAGTATTGCGAGTAAAACGGGCGTTGAGTGCTGGTACAAAAATAAAAAAGTATGACTACCCGAACAGGCTGGGTTCATTTATTTGCGTGACATTGACATATTGCCCTGTCGGGTATGACGATGGGCCAAATTGATTATAGATAGCAACATCGGCCGCATCACGACCATAGCCGATGGCTACGTAAGCTCTTTGCTTAGTTGTTTGAGTAGCGTCGAAAGAATACCAGCGCCCACCCACATAGGCTTCAAACCAAGCGTGAAGATCCATGGGTTCAAGCCCGTTCAAATAACCGACAACCATGCGGGCAGGGATACTTAGGCTGCGGCATAACGCAATGCCCAAATGCGCTAAGTCACGGCACACGCCCCATTGACGGGCATTGACAGCAAGAGCTGATACTTGAACATCACTGTTACTTTGTTCAAAACTAATGTTGTTGCGTAGCCAGTTTTCAATGGCGGCTACTTGGTCGTAGCCTAGACGATGACCTTCAGTAATGGCATGTGCCTGATAGCTGAATTGATCGGACTCACAATAACGGCTGGGTAATAAAAAATTTAAAATGTTATCAGGCAGATTTTGTATGTCGACAAATTCAGCGCCGGGTGCTTCATCAATACTACCGGCAATCATGACTTCTGCCTGAGTAAATACTGAGAAGAGCCCAATGGGTGCTACTAGCCGTTGACAAAGGTTGCCATAGCCATCCGTAAATTCAATGACGGGCACGGTGGGCGATATTTTATACTGCTCACTGGCAATCCATTGCTGTGCGCCACTGCGCGGGCGCAACATCAATATAAAGGTTGTTGGTATTTCAATGTCAAAATGTAATTCACAGCTGGTACGTAGCCACATGTGAGACTCCCTATAAAGCTAAATAAAAAATAGCTAGCGGATGTTGTAATGACAATTAAATTTCAGGCAGGCGACTAACGTCAACCGAAACACTGAGTATTGGGCCTTTACCACCACCAAAAATAACGCCCTTGACTGGCGTAACATCGAAATAATCACGACCAAATGCCGTGACGATATGCTGGCTATGAGCAGCCGTATTATTGGTTGGATCAAATTCTGCCCAGCCTTCACTAGGTGAAAAATACGCCATCCAAGCGTGGGTAGCATCGGCTCCTACCAGTTTTTTCTCGCCGGGTTTGGGTAGCGTTTCAATATAACCTGAAACATATTTTGCTGGTATGCCCATGGCCCTTAAGCAGCCGATTTGCAGGTGAGCAAAATCCTGACAAACACCTCGCTTATGCTCCAATACATCCCCGAGTGGCGTTGCTATCGTGGTAAATTCGGGGTCGTAGGTAAAATCGTTGAATATGCGGGTGGTCAGTTCGCTGACACAGGCTTTCAGAGAACGTTTCAGATCAAATGATGGACGAGCATATTCCGCTAGGGCGGTACTCGCTTCTATCATTGGTGAATTGAGCAAAAACTCACGGGCGAGGATAGTATCATCGTTAAGGGTCATCCTTAGATAGTCTAATACTTCACCATAGGAAGCCCCTAAATCCAAATTCAATTTATGATCATTGTTTTGTATTTGAATATCACTTTCTGCAGTAATTGTTAATTCAGTATGCGGCTCTTGTATTTCAAAATGGTAGGCTTGATTGCCAAAGTAATCGGTGCGTTTACGCTTAGTTGCCGGTTGTGGCGAGACAGAAATGCGACTATTAAGACACTGCTGCCTATCCGTATTTCTTGGGATAACATTAGCGAGGTTGTAGCAGCGTGTTACCCGTTGAGCATATTGATAATGGGTGATGTGTTTAATCCTGAAGCGCATTACTGCTCCCCCAAAAAACTAGTGACTAACTGCTGAGGATCAGTGCGGTGGTCGAAATGTTTGTCGCTGATTAAACGGTTGAAGTCTTTTAATAGTTTTTCTAATTGTAGTAGCAGGCTCTTTAATTCTTCGCGCTGGTCTGTTTTGGTTTCTAAGAGTTGCGTTAGTCTAGATAACTTAAGGCTAGTCATGGCTTCCAATAAGGCCCGTTCTTCTTCTTGAAGCTCACCTTGTTTGGCATCTGAATTGGGTAATTGCTGCAAGTGTTGTTGCAACTGCTCCAATTGAAAAATTAAGGAGCGTGGGTTATTGCTGTCGAGTAACACTAGCTCCAGCCCTAATTCTACACCTCTGCGTTCACGCCCGCGTTGACGGTAGGTCATGAGTACTTCCATAGACCTCAATAGTGCCGTTAATAAGGTGGACTTATCTGCGCCGGCAGTCACGGGTGTTATCAGGCAACGGATGGTATTAATAGTTTGCAGCGCGCGCTCAATACGTTTGCCTAATTCCATAAACCGCCAGCCGACATTCCTGATCATGCTTTCTTGCATCAGCCCAGATAAAGCAGCTAACGCAGTAACTAAGGGGTCGAGCGCTTCGTCGGGAGCAGACGTCAAGCCATCTGCTAAGTCGACATCCATTTGCTCAAGCGCATCGCGTAAATCATTGATAACACGGATGGTGTCACTGGATAACAACGCCTTCGATTCATCGGCACTAGAGAGCATGGAGTTGATGGTTGATTTAATGCTGCCAACGCGGCCGCTATCTTTAATGATTAGCAATAACTCTTCATCGGGGTTTGCCAGTAATGGCTCAGCGGCACCGAAAAAACCCGGCGTGGTAGCAGTAATTTGAGTGGCAGTTTCTAGTAAAATTCGTCGTGCAATTTTACCAACAGGGTCTTCGCCGTTAAGCTGAAGGAATACGGTGCGCAAATAACGCAGAGAAACTTCTGCGCGCTCAGCATAGCGTCCCATCCAGTATAGGTTTTCAACCACTCGGCTGGGTAGGCTAATTAGTGATGAATCAATATGGGTACGTGTTGATTTTTGTGTTATTTCAACATCGGCGGTGCGTTCTGGTTCAGTGGCGGTGACCCAGGTATCTTTACTGGGGCTGCCGGACAGCATATTGATTACCGGGTCCTGACTATTAGCACTAAATCGAGTTAGGCCACCGGGGAGTACGGTATAAGAACTGTCAGCGGCTACAGAAAACGTGCGTAAAATGGCTGGCCGCGGCTCAAGACGTTCTGAGTAAAATACGGGGATGGTGGTTTTTTCTAATCGTTCCTGTGCAACATATTGGTAGCGGTTGTTGTGTACGGTGGCCAGTAGCTGGTTAAGTTGTTCGGGATTTAAATCGCCACCCCAAACACTCTTAATCCCAACCCCACGATACGCGGGTTTGATAATCAGCTGGCGAATATTGGCTGTTACAAAGTCTAAATCTTGATTATCGCCACACCAGTATGTTTTTACTGATGCCAGCCGTGGTTCGCGCCCGAGCAGACACTTACCTATTTGCGGTAGGTATTTAAGCAGTATTGGGTTTTCCAGTACGCCGGAACCTAGCGGGTTGACCACGACTAAGCGACCGCTGCGCACAACATCTAGCAGGCCGGGCACGCCCAGCTGTGAATTACTGCGTAATTCAACGGGGTCACAAAAGGCGTCGTCCACATAACGTAAAATAACGTCAACACGCTTGAGACCATCTAAAGACTTCATCCACAAAAAACCGTTGCGCACAATAAGGTCGCCGCTTTGGACCAAAGGAAAGCCCAAGTAATTTGCTAGATAAGCATGTTCAAAATACGTTTCATCACGGCTGCCTGGTGTTAATAGTGCAATCAGGGGTGCTTCATCGGAAGAGGATAGTGAGGACAGTTTAAGACGTAGGCGCTGGTAGAAACTGGCTAAGCGATGAACGTGACTATCACGATATAGGCTGGGAAAAACGCGAGACATAACTGTACGGTTTTCTAGTACGTAGCCGGCACCGCTGGGAACCTGTGTGCGGTCGGATAAGGCGCACATATTACCATCGCGCATGCGTAGCATATCTACGCTATGGGTAATGAGTTCGTGCTCTCCCGGTAGTTGGATATTCTGGCAAGCGCGAATAAATCCGCCGTGGCTGAATAGCGCTTCTGGTGGCAGCGCCCCGTGGCGCAACAAGGTACGTTCGCCATAGATATCACGTAGTATCAAGTTGAATAATTCTGAGCGCTCTAGCAGCCCAGCCTCAATCTGTCCCCAGTCTTCGCTGCCAATAATGTGGGGGACGGGATCAAGCTCCCAGCTGCTACTAGGGTTGCCGTCTTTGCTAAGGATATTATAGGTTGCGCCATCGTCCCGTAGGATACGGCGGGCTTTTAGTTGGCGTTCGCGTAATACACCAGGGCCTAGGTCGCGTAAGCTATTGAGCAGATATTGCCACTGCGGTTTAACCGTACCATTGTCAGCCCATGCTTCGTCTGACTGTCCATGAGGACGAAAATACTCAAGAGCCTCGACTGATTTGTTCTGGCTTTGAGTTTGGCTTTGAGTCGGCATTGGGCTCAATGGCGTTGGCATATCGGAGTTGGGCACGTAGCAACCTGTCAACAAGCGTAATAATTCTGAGACGTATTATATACGCATTCAGTGCTACATGACTAAGCTTAAAGCTGCCTCAGTCCTTTATTTTATCTGCGAGCAGGGCTGCGCATATCGAGTATGTAGGGGTACTCTCCTGAGGGTTCCTCTGGCGGTAGTTCCATGGGTCTCGGTGGCTCTTGATTAGGGAAGAACTCGCGCATCGCATCTACTTCAGGGGTCGGTATAAAGGGCCCTTGAGAGTGGCTTAGGGTTTCAAAACGATTGATACGACGGGATTCCGCCTCATAAGAATTAATGGGGAACGTCTCATAGCTACGCCCGCCTGGGTGGGTTACATGGTAGCTACAGCCACCAATGGAGCGGCCATTCCAGGTATCGATTAGGTCAAAATGCAGTGGTACATGCACGCCAATCATCGGATGTAACGCCGACGGTGGCTGCCAAGCACGATAACGCACGCCACCGACATACTCAGCATGACAACCAGTATTGCGAAGCGGGACTCGGCGGCCATTACAGGCCAATACATAGCGGCCTTCCGTTAAGCCGGTTGCTCTGATTTGCAGGCGTTCAACCGAGGAGTCTACGTAACGAGAGGTGCCAAAGCTACTGCTTTCCTCGCCAAGTACATGCCAAGGCTCTACGGCCCAGCGTAATTCCAGCTCGATATCATCGAGTTGCACGCGCCCATAGTGTGGGAAGCGGAACTCTTCAAAGGGGGCGAGCCATTCAAGTTGGAAGTCGTAGCCGTGCGCCTGTAGGTCTTCAACCACGAATTTCATATCCTGCCAAAGGTAATGCGGCAACATAAAGCGGTCGTGTAGCTCAGTACCCCAGCGAATTAGCGGCTTTTTATAGGGTTCATCCCAGAATCGCGCAACCAGACAGCGAATTAACAACGCTTGTACCAGAGCCATACGGCTGTGGGGGGGCATTTCAAAACCCCGGAATTCAAGGATACCCAGTCGACCACTGGCACTGTTGGGTGCATAAAGTTTGTCGATACAAAATTCCGAGCGGTGAGTATTACCAGTAATATCGATAAGTAAGTTACGTAATAGACGGTCTACTAACCAAGGTTGTGGCACTTCACCCTCGGTCATTTGAGAAAACGCTACTTCCAGTTCGTAGAGCATTTCATCGCGGCCTTCATCAACGCGTGGAGCCTGGCTGGTAGGGCCGATAAACATACCTGAGAATAGGTAAGACAGGCTGGGATGGTGTTGCCAAAAGGTGATTAAGCTACGCAATAAATCCGGCCGCCGTAATAAGGGGCTATCGGTTGGGGTGGCACCACCCAAGGTAATATGGTTGCCACCACCCGTGCCGGTATGACGGCCATCGAGCATAAACTTTTCGGTAGATAAGCGCGATAAGCGCGCTTCTTCGTAAAGTGATGTGGTGGTTGCGACCAGTTCTTCCCAGTTGTTTGACGGATGCACATTAACTTCGATCACCCCGGGGTCTGGAGTGACCAGCAGTTTTTGCATGCGTGGGTCGCGCGGTGGTTCATAGCCTTCAATAATAACGGCTAGCTCTAAGGTGCTCGCAGTTTTTTCAATAGCGGCCACTAACTCAACATAATCTTCGAGATAATCCAATGGCGGCATAAATATATGCAGGCGACCTTCGCGGGCCTCAATACACATGGCTGTGCGCACCACTAATTCAGCATCTTCGGGATCAGGAAGTTCTGTTACTTGCGTCTCTTTAGCGTCAGCAAAGCCGATTTCTGAGCGTTTTGGTAAATTGTCTCGGGGTTCAAAAGGGTCGCGCTGGGGTTTGATTTTGTCTGCCTTACTCCCTATTTCGGGCAATTGGCCCAATGGTAACCGCAGCCCCATGGGAGAATCTCCTGGAGTCAGGGTAATGCGCTCGCGCTTCATTGGCCAGACACTGCTATTCCAGCTTTTTTGGTCCTCTTCTAGCGGCCAGCCGGTACTGCGGTTCAGTGGAATAACGATACCTGAGGGCACATCAAAACCGCGTTCAATTAAACGGGCAAGGCGACGCCGGTCCAGTGCGCTATCAAGTTTATGCGCCAGAATATCAATATTCTTGGGTAGGTTTTGCTCTTGCATTAAGTAATACAGGCCGTCTTCGTAGGCAGGCTGGCAGCAGGGCCTGGGAATGACTAGCAAGTCGCACAGGTGGCGACCAAAACGGGTTGCGTCTTTGATGGTGTAGTCGTAATTTTTGTCGATTCTAGCCAGTAATCTATCATCTTCCCACAGCGGTTCGTTATCTTTACGCCAGAACACACCTAGTGCCCAACGCGGCACTTCCTCACCAGGATACCATTTGCCTTGCCCGTAATGCAGCAAGCCTTTTGGTGCGTAGCGATCGCGCAGGCGTAGTAATAGCGTTTTGGCTAAGCTGAGTTTGTCTTCACCGAGTGCCCCGGTATTCCATTGCTCTGACTCCATATCATCAATGGAGACAAAGGTTGGTTCGCCGCCCATGGTTAGGCGCACATCATTTTGGTCGAATTTAGTGTCAACGAACCTACCGAGCGCCTGTATATGTTGCCACTGTTCTTCACTATAGGGTTTGGTGACGCGCGGGTCTTCGAGTACGCGCTCTACGGTATTACTGAAATCAAATTCCACTTCGCATTTGTCGGTGGCACCAACAATAGGTGCGGCTGATACTGGGCTTGGTGTGCAGGCTAAAGGGATATGGCCTTCACTGGCAAATAAACCGGAGGTAGGGTCTAAGCCCACCCAGCCAGCACCGGGGATAAAGACTTCACACCATGCATGTAGGTCAGTGAAATCTTCAGCGGCACCAGAAGGTCCGTCTAAGGATTTTTCATCGGGTTTTAGTTGCACTAAGTAGCCCGAGGCAAATCGAGCGGCAAGCCCAAGGTGGCGTAATAACTGCACCAGTAGCCAGGCAGAGTCACGACAAGAGCCTTTTGCTTTTTGTAAGGTGGCATCAGGCGTTTGAATACCCGGCTCTAGCCGTACTAAGTATTCGATTTCTTTTTCTACGTACTGATTAATTTCTACTAAGAAATCATTAATCGTGCCTTTTTTGTTTTTTACGCCCATCAAAAACTTTTTAAACTTTGGCCCACATTTGAGTTTTTCTAAATAGGGACGCAGCTCTGCTTTAAGTTGCGTAGTATATTTAAAGGGGTAGTTTTCAGCGTATTCTTCAACAAAAAAATCGAAGGGGTTAATCGTTGTCATATCGGCGATGACTTCAACGTCCACTTCAAATTCGGTACATTTCTCGGGAAATACTAGCCGCGCAAGATAGTTACCAAAAGCATCCTGCTGCCAATTAATAAAATGTTGCTCCGGCTTTATTTTCAGGCTGTAGCTGTGAATAGGTGTGCGCGAATGCGGCGCTGGACGCAACCTCACGGTGTGGGCTGATAAGCTTACTGGGCGATCAAATTTATACGAGGTCCGATGATTAATTGCGACACGGATAGTCATATGCGCTTACCGCCTTTGGCTTGAAAAACGTAAGTGATATGCTCATTCGCAATAGCGATAGTGCTGAGTTTACAGGTTGAAATCATTCGGATTCCTTTAGAAACCAGGTGCTGCCAATTTCGGCACTGAGCTCTATTAGCCCTGCCTGAAATTGATCGATAAAAAGATGTAGCTCTTCTCGTGAGCTTGCCTGTGTGTCAAATCGCGAGAGCTTTCGGCGTGAACGGTCTAGTAGCTTGAGTGCGCTTTTGTGGTTATTTAAGGGCAGTAATTCTTCGCGCATACCGTTAAGACAAAACTTTACCGAGCGTGGTAATGAGGCCTCACGAAGAATAAAGTCCACCATAGAATTAGCTTCTACCTGCGGGCCAAATTGCTGGCGATAGGCGCCCATTGCTGACAGGGATTTTAGCAGGCTTGCCCAGATGAGTGGGTCCACTGTACTGTGGTGACGATCTTCCCCAAGTAAGGCTGCTGCGCCAACATCAATGATTCTTGTGGTCATGTCCGCGCGCTCAATCAGACAGCCTAGTTTGATAAAGCGATGGGCATGGTTGCGTGGTAATGTGGACATCATCATGCCATTGATGGTTTGGCAACGAGTGATAACATTTTCTAAAAATTTGTAACGGTTGCGCCGCCCTACGGATTTCTCGGCGAATTCTTGCGTGTAGAGATACAGCTCATTGACGTATTCCCATGTTTCTTGAGGCAGTGCATCACGCGTTGTGCGCACATTCTCTCTGGCAGCGCGGATGGCGTTGTAAATGCCTCCGGCGTTATCTTTATCCGCAATGATAAATTTTAAAACGTTTTGTTCGTTATAAACCCGGTAACGTTCGTTATAAATCGGCTCAGCATCTTGTATTCTGATTAATGTATCCCAACCAGGTTCAGAGCCATCGGGTATATCCAGAGTCATATGGGTGTAGGAATGAACCAGGCGTGCAGTGTCCTCCGCACGCTCAAGATAACGCGCCATCCAATATAGTCGTTCAGCAACTCGCGATAGCATTGTCATTTTTTTGTCTCCACGATCCAGGTATCTTTACTGCCACCGCCTTGGGAGGAGTTGACGACTAGCGAGCCTTTGACCAAAGCTACACGGGTTAAACCGCCGGGTGTCACCCAAGTATCTTTACCTTGGAGGATAAAGGGGCGCAAATCCAAATGCCTGGGTTCCACTTTGTCTTCGATATAAGTGGGGGCAGTGGACAGCGCCAGTGTGGGTTGCCCAATATAATTACGCGGGTTTTCTTCAATCAACTTAGCGAACTCCGCTCTTTTTTTCTCGCTAGCATGGGGACCGACCATTAGCCCGTAGCCGCCGGATTCGTTAGCGGGTTTAACCACGAGTTTATCTAGGTTGGCAAGTACGTAGTCGCGATCATTTTTGTTCATGCATAGGTAGGTTTTAACGCTGGCAAGCAGTGGCTTTTCGTTGAGATAGTAGCGAATCATTTCCGGCACATAGGCATAGACAACTTTGTCATCAGCAACACCTGCGCCGGGCGCATTGGCAATGGCGACATTACCTGCTTTCCATGCGCGCATGATACCGGGAACACCTAAGGTGCTGTCTTTTCGAAAAACTTCCGGGTCGAGAAAGTCGTCATCAATACGTCGATAAACGACATCAACGCGGATCGGCCCATCAACAGTACGCATATAGACACAGTCGTCATCGCTGACAAATAGGTCGCCGCCCTCTACTAATTCTACGCCCATACCTTGAGCAAGGTAGGCGTGTTCAAAATAGGCGGAGTTAAAAATACCGGGGGTCAGCACCACAATACAAGGGCGAGTTACGTCACGGGGTGATAACGAAGCGAGAGTACTGTGCAGGCGAGATGGATAATCATCTATCGGTAAAATACTGTAGTTTTCAAATAGCTCTGGTAGTACGCGCTTGGTTATTTCTCGGTTTTCCAGCATGTAGGAAACACCGGAAGGCACGCGTAGATTATCTTCTAGTACATAGAACTTTCCGTTCTTATCTCGCACCAAATCAGAGCCACAGATATGAGCCCATGCCCCATGAATGGGCGACACTCCTGTGCACTGAGCTCTATAGTTGCCCGACTCGAGGACAATATCCGCAGGCACAATACCATCGGCAAGGATTTTTTGCTCATTATAAATATCATCAATGAACCGATTAAGAGCACGGCTGCGTTGTATTAGGCCACGTTGCACTAGATCCCAATCCTTGGCTGGGATGACACGGGGAATAATATCGAAGGGCCAAGCTCGATCGATGTTTTGCCCCTCGCTATAGACGGTAAATGAAACCCCCATCTCCTTAATGGCCAGCTCGGCGGCGCCTCGGCGGGTATGCATTTCCTCTAGCGACAAACCCTGCAGCATATTGATTAGTTGTCGTGCTGCTACCCTAGGTTTGGCTGCAGGTGTAATTAGTTCGTCGAAAAAATCGCTTGTGGTGTAGGACTTCCAGCTTTTATTCATTGAGTCGTTTTTCCAGATAGAATATTTTTTATATTAGCAAGCCTTATGCCAGCTACTGGACTTAGATGGAATAAATACGCTACATCGTAATCTACTATAAATATCTGCTTGCTGGGTAGTTATATAAATATAGAAATATTTATATAACTAGTGCCCGTATATATGTGCGCTACGTAATAAGTTATGTAGGGAATTTTAAGGGCCGATTACAGTGTAAATCAGGGGCCGCTGGATATGTATGCTAATTTTATTATCAAGGTGATGAGTTAGGGTGGGATTACTTAGTACCGGGTTTTATCGCAAGTGGAACTTATCGAACAGTTAATGCAGGTTAAAATTGAGCGCTGATCCAAATCGGCTGTATTAGTGTGACGGCACTCGTGTGCGCTGTCGCCTTTTTGAAACCGGCTTTTTTGGTCAGCTATGTTGAGATTACCCGGTTTACAATAGCCAGCACTGTAGTGACAACCCGCGGGTTGCTTGCCAGTAAAAATCGTAAAGTATAGGGAAAACTGAGCACCCATTGACGAATGGTGCAGCGGTTTCCGCCATGCGCCCTGCCCCGCAACTTGGACAAAAACCTCGGCGCTTGCAACTGTACACCACCAAATGCTCATGGTGGTAACCTTCACAACGGTCACGAAGAAAGCCGTACTCCAATCGCCCGCATTCAAGTACTCATCAAACTCTCGCGTAACATGGCGAGGCAAAAATCTTCCCGCTTCGCTCAAGTGCAACTGAAAATCGGGCCAATGGCACTCGATAAATTGTTAGAGTAGTATTTGCTATGGCTTGTGGCGGACATAGGCAAACACCTTGCCGGCCAGACATCCTGTACCCAAAGCACTCGCTGAGCAACCTTTATTTTTCAGTGTATTTCCTAATGTGACCGTTATGGAGGAGGTAGTCTTGATGAGTATAAGGTCCGCTTAGGGTCAACTACCGAAGTAAACCCCATTTTAAGCTATTAGGCAGCACACCCCCCGATAGCAGACTCTGGACAAGTAAGGCTGTCGATCACATGCTGAGTGAGCAACCCCTTAAGGCGGCCTCTTTATGACACCGGGGGTTATTGAGTTCTCTAATGTATTAAGTATGTAACTTTAGTACATGGTATGGATCTTTATTACTCGATGACATCGACAACATTCACCAAAAAATTCCCATAGCAATCATCAGATACTCAATAAAATTGTCGATAAATTCTCTGAATCATTAAAAACTATTTGAGTAAAACATTAGATTGTAAACGGCTAAAAATATTTCTTTAAACGCTCAAAACTAATACGAACCGCCAATCCCAACAGAATGGCAAACGGAAAAATAACAATGACCGGATTCACGCTGTACGGCAAACTGATATAAACCACACAAGCAAGCACAAAGGCCGGTGTAATGGACTTTTTGGCAAGATTGAACACATTGCTGCTTTCCCGTCCTCCTCCCCAGCGCCGACGACGCCTGAAAATAAAAAAATAGGGAGCGAGAAAAATATCAACGCTAAACGAACCACAAAAGTTTGTGCCACGTAATTGGCAGCCTGCCAATAATCCTTATAGCGGTCAGACAATCCGTGAATCCACTTCTGAATAGCGTCCATGCTACCCATCGATACCTTGGATATGGGTGTTCCGGTACTTAGCGTAGTTAACCATGATTGTTGTGCTATCCAGTTTACCGCTGTCGCTGTCGCGCTAATGACTTGGCCTTTGATAACCAGTGATTCGTTCTTCAATGACTGATTCAGATAGCGCTGATCCATAGCGAGTACGGTTTTAGCGTGATTCGAACCTTGTTCTGCCCAAAACCGGTTGATGCCAATCCACTCGATGATAATTGAAAGCAATAAACTAATGATCAACCATGCAGCTAATTGCACTGTAGCCGATAATAATTTGCCGATTAAGCCCGGTTCTTTTCTTCTGGGTACGGGGGTTTGTTGCTGTTTTGGCATGGGCAGGCTTATCCCTTTCGATCATTAACTATCAGCCATTAACTACCGGCGATGATAGCTCGGCCAATCCATCACCGAGCTGTAGTTCTGCCGCATTTGACACAACATGCTGCCCAAATCATCGGGCAGTTCCTGATCATCAACTTTGGAGGGCATGGGGATACGGATTTTCCACAGCTCGCTGCCTCTGAGTAATACAAAGGCCTGGCCTTTGGGCAGTGCAACAATATCAGCCGGTGAGATCATCGGCACTCGGCTGACGCTGATACGATCTTCATTGTTCGAGGTAAAACCAAAGCTACCATTGGCCTCGGTGCCATCAATCACACCGGACACTGCCATAATTTCACTGACACTGACTTCGGGTAATTGCTTGGTAAACATTTCACAGGTCGAAATTTCTTTCACGCCCATAATAATCATGGTGCCGATATTGCCCGCGATCTGCCCCGCTTTCGCTTCACTGCCGAGTTCGGCAATGGGGTCACTCCAGGTTTGGGTATAAAGATTCAGTTCATATCCCGCACCACCGCTTTTATTAATCAGGGTTTTAAATTGCGGCCCAATTAAATCGGAAAATTCATCCCCGTGAATCACCACAGTGGGGGCTTTTTGTTTTTTGGACGGCTGACCATTCGCCCCTTCTTTGCCAATCCCGTGTTTGTAAATATGGCCTGCTAGGCTGGTTAAATCACTGAACATGGAGGCACCCACCGCACTGGCCACTTCCGCATCGGTCAACGCATCCAGGCCGACATAAACCACGGCTTCTGTACGAATAGCCTCCGCCCATTCCAGTTGTGGTCGGGAATCTTCCGTATCATGAACATCAGGGGCTAAAATTGCGTTGATTTTACCGGTGGTGAGTTTTTCTAAAAACGGCTTGGCGGCAATGGTGATCTTCTGAAAATATTCACGGTCGTAGCGAAACACCGAGACAAGCCCTTCCAATATTTGATCTAACTCGCCCAGAGTTTTCAGGTATCTCACCAAGGCAATGGCATCGGGGTCTTTGCCCTGTTCGGCGCGGGGCAGTGATTTAACATTCATGGCATCACGCACCGCCTCTAACTCACCCTCCCAGTCTTCACTGCCATGCTCGTTTAACCAGTGCCTTCCATACTGGATCAACAAGGGATCAATATCACTCAGATAGCGGCGAATTTTGGGGAAGTCAGGTTTAATGTCCAGTGCATCCAAGACGACAGAAATAATATTGACAAACAGCCAGATAAATTCCTTAAAAGCCGCTGCATCCCCCTCTGACGGTAATTGACTGGCAATACGGCTAGCGACCTCAGTAATACGGGAAAATGAACCAATAGCGTTGTAGCGGGCGCTTAGTTCTGGGTAGCCCAAGTGAAAGACAATCAGTTTGCGGCCTGCTCGTTGAGTTTCGATATAAATACGCTTTAAATAATCCGCATCGCCTTTAGGGTCGAGCACGATCACGCAGTTATTACCCCGTCGGATATCTTGGGTGGTTAGAATTTCCGCCAACCGTGTTTTACCGTGGCGGGTACGGGCAACCACCACCATATGCCCTACCCGATCACTCAGCGGCATTACCGCATTGGTTTCCGCCCCGATCCCGACACCGTGTATCACGGCATCGCCCCCCACCGCCGGTGGTGGACGAACGGGATTCAGGGCGGAATCTGTCGCCGTCCATTGCATTAACTTTTTTAGACCCAGAGTATGCTCCCAATCCAATTCCTTACGGCGTATCCACTGCGACAAGGCACTCACTTGCAGGTAACGCTCAGCCCGTTTATCACGCGCTGCATACAGCCGTTCCGTGTGGGTTTGATTCCATCGAAAACCACGACCTAAAAATAGTACCGATTGACTGATGGGTATTTTAGTCGCCGATAACACATAACGGGGCGTACGTTTAAGATGGCGCTGATAGCGTAATACTCGCCACGCCTGACAGCCTCGCCATAACCCCAAACCACTCAGACAAGCGGCGCTGAACAGCGCAACGGTGGGTGTCATCATCATGATGTGTGGTGCTTTCAATACCACTCCAGCAGAACACAGTGCCACCGCTGCCGAAGCCAGCTCGACCGGAGGCCGTAACAGCACCTCAACTTCGTAGCGATCCGTCATTGCTCCCACCCCTGATTGGACAACAGTATGGGGTAATGTGTTAAGCCCAACCCAGCCGCAAAACCCTCTGCCGAGGCAGGCACTAAACGTAAGCCTTGAGCGAGAATAAGCATTGCTTCAATATCCTTTTTGTCCTTAGCCTGAATCAATAAACCAACCGCACCTAATTCCATCAATTGCTCACGCCTTTCGATTAACCATTTTTTTGAGCGCGAATCAGAACCCACTAGAAAGAGTGGCTGTTGCAAATAACGTAATGCTTTGGGGCTGGCCGTTACTACCCCCGGCGACAGGGAAGGTGTTGTGATTGGCAAAACATAGGCCGATAATTTTTGTTTGTTTAAGAGGACGGATTGGCGCGATTGTTTAGTGTTTTCCTGCTCAAACCGTTGGGGTAAATACCCGCTGATGGGTTGGGTATTACCCGAATCATAAATAACGGTTAAGGCTTCGCTGACAGGAATAATCGTCAGTAACATGGCAATTATGAATAGTTGATTTAATAAACCCTGGCTTACGTTTTTCATCAAAACGCCACCGTCCAATTTTTCCTGACTTTGGCGCGATAGTACTTGGCGCTTTCAAGGGATTGTGGGTCTTGCCCCGGATCATGATAACGCCCGACTGCTTGCCACCAGTCTTGTGTGTTTTCAAATTGCTCTCGTAAAATGGCAGCTCCCGCTTTTAGATTTTGCAACGGTATCAGGGCTTGTTCTGCATCCGTGAACCGCTGCTGCTGCCAACGCCAACTGATTTGCATTAGTCCAATGTCAATAGAGCGTTGTTGTTGAATGGCTTGATGGATATGCCGTAACGCTTCGCTTTTCGACTGACAATAAACGCTACGCCCTTCAATATTTAATGCCCAGGGCCAAGGCAATGCTGATGCGTCATAACGCCGCCCACTTTCAGTTAAGGCAACTGCATAAAGAATATCAACCGGCACCCGATAGGCTTTCGCCACAACATGGTAGGCAACAGGTAGTGATTCCAATGCCGCTGCGTTAACGGGTTGCATGACAACTAATCCGGCCAGGCATTGATAAAGACAGTAAGATTTCATAAACCTAAATCCTCCGTTTTTAGTTGAAAAAACTGCTGATTGCGCTTTAAAAAAACAGGAACCGTTGCATGATTGACGTTTGAGGAGCGGCTATTCAAACGATGGTATAAACCTTCATCACGGTTTAGCGTCAGTGTTTGTTTATTTAGCCATTCGGTTTGTATGCCCTGTTCTTTTGCCCACCCGCTTACCGTTGCATCATCCTTGGCATCGCGTACATAAATGTCGACACCGCTGTTTTTTAATCCTGACAATAGGCTCATCAACCGGCGAATGGTGGCAAAACACTCCTTGCAAGAATCAGCGACAAACACCAGCAAACGATCACCCTCAACAAAGCGCCGTTGCGCTAAATTTTTAGCCTCCTTGAAAGCAGATTTTTGTTGTTGGTGTGCGTAGTAAGGAGCCAAAAGTCGTTGGTCCAATAGATCCGCATTGGGGTATAAACGATTAAAGGCCGCACGGTAGGCTGTTTGGAAACGCAGCACTCGCTCGGTGAGTTCAAATTCCTGCTGTGCGTAACGCTCGGCATAGCGTTGCGACTGTTGTTGGGTGTCAGCGAACATACCCAAGGCCATTAAAGGATCAATCGTAGGGTTCCACTTGCCCAATGGCCCACGGATTAAATCGAGGTATCGTTCGTACTCGCTAATATCCAATGACCACCGCGTCGCGTCGTGCTGAATAAGCTGTGTTTGCGATACTGGTGTTTCTCGAACAGGCGTTTGTGGGGATGATGCTTGGCCCTCAGCCGTTTCAGCCAGCCCTGTATTCGTTAGCACAACAGCCCCGATTAAGAGAACCATAACATTCACACATCGATTGATACGGTTCATGGCGTTACCTTTGTCTCACGCCATAAGCGGTGTTGTTCGTCCACTATTCGATTGGCCGCACTGATGGACAAAATGGCAGGGTTTTTAGGTGTTAGATTCAACATCACACCTTTTTTTAGGGCATTCATGTTGTTGAGAAAAGCATTGGGATTGGCCTGAAATACTTGCACCATGCGCTGATCCAATGTCATCCCCTTCAAGCCAGCTACCGTGACAATGCTACTGAGACTTTCCCCTTTATTTACCGGCCCATAGTGGCTCACTGTTTCTTTTTTCTGCGTCCAATTTTTTACAGCTTTTTTAATCTCTGCCTCGCTAACAAACTGCTTGTAGTCTTTTTTCAAGGCATAGGAAACCGTTCGAGTGACCGGATTAATCGTCACCTCAAAACTTTCGCCACCTAGCAGCTTAAGCGCATCAAGGAGTGTGATCGGATCAAGCGTTCGGTGAGGGTCAGGCAACGCCAACGACAATAAAAGCGCTTGCTCAGGCAGTGCCTCTTCCGTGTTGAGCAATCGTAAACCGTAGGGGTGGAGCAGATACGCCAGCGCCTCCCCTATGGTTTCTAGCTGTTTGGGGATATGAATTGAGATAATAGATTCAAGTAAATTGCGCTGTGCTGGCGTTGCGCCCACCTGCACCGACACATAGCGGCTCTCTGGTATCACCGAGCTGATTTCCTCTGCCAATGAGAGTGATGAGACACCCAACACCATCAGCGTGGTTAGGGTTAAAGGTTTTCGTTTCATGCTGTTCGCCCACCGAATCAATAATCAGAATCGACAGGCTAACGGAACCGAATTGGTTTATGAGGTAACAATGGTTCGGACGACAAAGACCGTTAAGTGATAGTTTTTTTAAAAAAATAACACTGACCTAACCAGAGTTAGATCAGTGTTGTGGGTTACTGGGCAAAAGCCAGTTGATTTAAAGGTTGTAGTCGAATAGCCGATAGTGGCTCCCAGTGCTTAAGTACCACGAGGGTTTCCCATCGTACACTTGTTACACCTATCATCGACGTGTCTGTCAACTGAGCTTGCAGCTTGAGTAATAATGCTCTGATGCTATAACTCTCCGAGATCGTGCCTTCGGCATGAACCCGGAGCGTTTGGCCTTCGAGCGAAATATCCATATAACCCGTATCAACAAACTCTGTTTCTTTTAGCATATTCAAAACAGAACCTAGTACGATTTTATCGGCATCCGCTTTCAGCTTGACTGCACCGCGCATTTCCAAGAACTCCATAGTCTTTCTCCTCATGATTAAAAAAGAGAAAGATGTCGCAGCGGGAAATCATTTCTCCCGTTGGGGTGGTAGCAACCAATAACACTCAGATGATGGTCTGGTGCGGTATAGGTCGTACCGTTCAAATGACAGGCTGTGACCTGTCGGGTGCTATTGAAACTGCAATAGCCACAGTGTATTTTTACACTCCGCGTGTGTTCATTACCGCCCTAAATACACCACAGTAATTTGTTCGCGCTCGTGGCCCAGCTCCTGCGATATGGCAAAGCGAGCCGCCCTGTCATTAAGGCGCTCGTTTTCTTCCAGCTCTTTATGGCTTGGCCCACCGCAGGCCGGTGCAGGCCAGCCGGTCAATTCTCGATAGCGTTCCTGAGCATAACGATGACGCAAGCCGTGTAATTTGGACAAACCCGCAGCATCGGTTAATTTTTCGTACAGCCGAAGTTGTTGCACATACATCAAGTGCGAGGGAATCAACGAACCTTTGCCTGCAAGGAGGTGCGCACGTTTCACAAGTTCACGTTGCTCATCCGTTCTAATCGGAATATCGCGCGCTTTGCCCCCTTTACACCAGCTTGATTTAAGATGGATATAACTGCCTTTATCCGCGTAGTCCGGTCTGAATTTAATCGCCTCTTCACGGCGAAGGCCAAACGATTTTTGTAATTCAAGGCTGGTTTTAATATGTGGATCAGTGATTTTTTCTAACAGCTCACTATGAAGATCACGGGCTTTTGAGGTGTTGGTCACAAACACTCGTTCGGCAATACCGTAGTAAGCGTTATCTTTAGCAACCACATTTTGTTTACCGATTTTTTCAGCCCACCAGCGCAATATAGATAGCCTGTTTTTTTATCGTACCCGATGACAGCCCTTCTTCCAGATAGTGCGCGACCAGCGCATCAATATGCTTGGGTTTTAGTGATTTGGCTTCCATACGACGATAGCCCAACTTAAATAATTGGTTAGCCATCGCTTTTAATAATAGTTGGCGGTCAGCCTGGGTGTTGTGGCTTCCATCGGGATTGCGTGTACACAAATTTTTAAACTGATAGTTAAGATCCTTCATTGCCGCGCCCTCTTATTGATAGGGCTTATTTCAGCAATGTGTCGGCCTTTCCGCTACGAAAAATGGTACAAGCATGGAGGAACATTATCGGGGGATATTTATAATAAACGCAGCATATTTTTTTACTTTTCCTCATATGAAAATCAGATTAGCTGGAAATCTAACGGCCAATATTAAGTCAATAAATAAACGCTTAGTCACTCGGTAGAAACGATAATACAAAAGGAGATTTCAGCCAACTTTGTCCGGCGTCTTATTTATCACCGACCGGTCTACACAGTCACCGGTATTTGGTGCGTCTGGTTATACCAGACAGGCGACCGGTCAGACCGGTCGTATTTACCTATCCGCATACTCCGCAACTTTATGTTTTTATAATGGTTTTATCGGAATAATGGAAATTCATTCCTCAAAAGCTGTTGGCCTCTGTTGTGGTGTCTCTCTCTGCATTAAGGTCAGGTTTCTTTAATGTTTCGGATGATTGAATGACCGTTTAGCACAGTCACTAGCTTTTTACTCACTGGTTTAACCGGTGGATTTACCGGTCAGAATAGTCGCATGAGCTGAGAAACATAATGGTGTTGATACGTTTGGTTAGTGTTAATGACTGTCTATTGGCTTTAACCAATAGAGAGATAAGCGATAGTGCTGCTTATCGAACGTCACGGGACACCACCCCCATAAAACCTGAGTAACGGCACAACCATCAAAACCCACCGAAAGGTGTAATCCTGATTCGTTTTAACGCCTCAGACGTGTTGCTGCTATTTGATTGCCAAGCAACCCTCCTCTGTTAATGAATGAACCTTATACCACTGTATAAGTGCGTTTATGGCTGTGAACCCGCCGGGGTGCTATTGAGTCTGCAATAGCTACAGTAGGTAGGGCGAGTATTTCATCATTCGTGTGAATAATCTTGTGTAACGGGTACATCACTGCAGGAAAGTTTATGTAGGCCAGTGTCGGCAAGGTTCGCGCCCCCTCGTCACTACCCTAGGGTGTAGTGACGAGGGGCTCTCATACTCATCAGAATCTTTCTCTGTATCACTGTTATTTTGCTTACCATCAGCAGTATTTAAAATCCATTTCCCAACAGACTTGCATTTTTTATCGTTCTATTCTTTATGTTTTATTCGTTCTTCTAATTTCCCCCGTTCCTGAACCAGCCTACGATACGCCTCAATGAAACCGAGGTAGTCATCTTCAAAACACAAAGCATTTATGACACACTTGGTCATTAGATAGATGCCCTGTCCCCCACCACCTGTTAGAAAAACTTCTTCGTTTGTTTCCAGATAAATCACCAAGGAGAGAAGCGCAGAGCAATTAGTGGTTGTATCTCCCCAGCTGGAGCCAATCAATGGGCTTTGATTAGGTTGTGGGTTATCGAAAAAATGGGTATAGAATGCTGGGGCTGTATATGTAGTAACTAGCCTGTGACCATTTGACAACACATGAAGTCTATATGATGTTCAACGATTTACACCAGACAGGGGTAATTGAGCTCCGTCTCACGACCACCAACGACTTATGAGCTACAAATTTCTGTGCTGTCTGGTAACTGCCTGGTTTTTTCACTCTGCCAGCTACGCACTGGACCTCCCAACGCTGCCGTTTTTGGGTAACAAAACCGATGTCAACATCGAGTTAGCCGGCGATAAAACACTGCTCACAGTGCTCAAGGAAGAGCTTGCCCGACAGCGGCAAAATAATCGCCAATTACAGCTGTATACGACACGGCGTAAAATCGCCCGTTACGAAAGCCAATTGTTAAATGAGCGTTTGCGTGCCCAGGGCTACTATGCCGCCGAGGTCAGAGTGGACCTGCGAGATGAGCGTATTGTCTACCAGGTCGATCCAGGCCCGATTTATCGTGTACGGAAACTGGTATTTCAAGCGCCTGACAGTGTCGGGGTACTGCACGATGTGGTTACGCTCAAACCCGGAGAACCATTGCGGGCTGAAGCGGTTCTGGCGGATAAAAAAGCGCTGACGACCTACGTCGCAGACAACTTTTGTCTGTATCGTATCGATGTTGATTATCGCGTAGTGATTGAACATCAAACCCAATTCGCCGATGTGACCTTTGTGGTCGAAGACAGTCCATCTGTGCGCTTTGGCGATATCACTATTACCGGGCTGGAGTCCATCGACGAGCAGTATCTTCGCGCGCGCCTACCGATTAAAAAGGGTGAATGCTTTAAACTTGGGCGTATCGACACAACTCGCCTCACACTGATACAAACCAATTTATTAGTGAGCGTCAATGCACAAGTCATGCAGCCTGACAGCGATAGCGTACCAATAACGCTGCATGTGGCTGAACGCCACCACCGCAGAGTCAGCGCCGGTGTGGGGTTTGAATCCGATGAAGGTTTCGGTGTCTCAGCTGGATGGGAGCATCGTAATTTAATGGGACGCGCACAACGGCTGACCATTGATAGTCATATTGCGCAAAATGCCCAAGTGTTATCGGCTGGCCTGACGCTGCCTCATTATCGCCGCAATGATCAATCCGTTACCTTTTATACGGATTTGGAACGCGAAAATACCGACGCTTTCCAATCGGATACCGGCGCACTGGGCGCAGAAATTTCTCGTCAGTTAACGCGCAATCTGCGCGCTTCGGTTGGTGGAGAATTAGCTTTTTCCCAAGTCGAAGAAGACGGCCTGGATGATAGTTTCGCACTGCTGTCACTGCCTCTGAGTCTGAAATACGACCGGCGCAACGATCCGCTGGACCCTCGTCGGGGCTGGGTAGCGGCCGGTAGCATACGTCCCTATTGGGATGCCTATGACACAGGAACAAAATTTGTAAAATCGACAATCGCTGCGAGCGCCTATTTCTCTTTCGATGAGTTTTTCTGGCGCCCTACCCTGGCAATACGTGCTGCAATGGGTGCGATTAGCGGTATAACGCGGGACCAGGTGCCGGCTAACGTGCGATTTTACACGGGCGGTGGCGGCTCCGTGCGTGGCTATCCTTTCCAAACCTTGGGACCACTCACCGACAACGAACCGGATGGCGGTCTTTCATTTACGGAGTTATCGGTCGAGACCCGACTGCGCTGGGGGGAGCACTGGGGCGGTGTCGTCTTTGTGGATGGTGGTTTTGCTTACGAAGAGAATGTGCCGCAATTCGGTCAGGACCTGCGCTGGGGTGCGGGTATAGGACTGCGCTATTACACCAGCTTTGCCCCCATCCGTTTCGATATTGCAGCCCCTCTGGGCAAGCGCGAAGGTATTGACGACAATTATCAGCTTTACATCAGTATCGGGCAGGCCTTCTGATGATGCGCCGGTTGTTTAGCCGATTCAACATACGACAAACGCGGACGATAGCAAAGTGGTTCGCGCTCACACTCGTTATCGCGTTCACCACAGTACTGCTGATGGGCGGTACAATGCTGGGCTCAGAGAGTGGACGGCTTTGGTTAACACATAGCGTCGTCAACACACTCAATCAATCCACACTACTGCATATCCGCATTAACGATCTTTCAGCCCCCCAACTAGGTCAATGGGAAGCGAAACGCATTAGCATAAACCGAGGTCAACAGACCTGGATAGTTGTCGATGAGTTAAGCCTCTACTGGCAACCCTTTGCGCTGTTTGATCGCAGCATTATCATCGATCAAATACAGGCAAGGGCTTTTTCGCTGCACAAATTACCGGCGAACCATGATGACATTATAGAAACAATAAAAAGCGGGGAAAAAGCCAGCAATGCCCTTTTGACTGTCGATAACGTCACATCAAAAATACCGAATGTTCAGCTTAAGAAACTGGCGATACAGTCGTTACACCTTTATGGTTTTCGTCCCGCCGAAACTGAAAAAGATAGCCTGAGCTATGCGATTAACGCTAACGCACATTGGCTAAAAAATTCGCCGTTACACATCGACATAGAAGCGCTGGGGCTTGATGCGATACCTGTAACAATGAATTTACAGGTTCAATCTAACGATTGGACTCATGCAACGCTAGCGGGATCGCTCAAGGAGGCGGCGGGCGGTTTTTTCGGAGCGCTTCTGCAATTACCGAAAGAACAGGCTATCGATGCCGGGTTTGATGTCACTGTAACCAAACTGGCAGACCGATACGGCATTGACATCAAACAGTTAAGTTTGCCCCTGGCGCAGAGAAATCTCATCGCGCAAGGGAGCATCACTGTCACTCCGAAAAAAAATACGGTGTCTATAGACCAGCTGACGCTCGCCATTGACGATACTCACCACATCATTAACGGTAGCTGGATCGATCAACAGCTGGATTTTGAATTGAGTTTAAATAAGTTTCCCTTAGACATCGTCAAACTCTGGCAAGCCTCCATCGATAACGGTGAACTCACCGCTCAACTGAACATTAACGGCAGCACTGTCCAGCCATACGCTAAGGGAAGCATTAGCGCGAACACGGTGTATAAAGATGTATCGATTGCTGTCGACTTTGTCGGTTCACTCAGTAAAAACCTAGTCAATATCGAAAACCTGAAAGCAACACTGAACCATTCAGAAATCCTGGCACGCGGTAAACTCGATATCGTGTCCGACACATCAAACATTGAAGTCTCCGCCAAAGCGCTAGATTTAACCCAGTTTGACCTATTGGGCATTCACCTCCCCCCTACCCTGAATGCAACAATCGTCTCTGCGCAAGCCACATTACATGGCTCTGCGCGTAACCTTAGCGGTAATCTGACCTTCATTGCAAAAGGTGACTATGAGCAACAGCCATTTTCACTGGCAAGCCATTTGATGAAAGATGACAGCACAGTCTTTATTAACCGTGCTGAGTTAACAGTCGCTGACGCAAGCGCTTCACTAGAAGGCAAGCTACAAACCCAAACACTTGAGACTAATCTCACTCTACAGGCCAAGTCTATGCCTCTGAGCTTGTTGCAATTGGCTGGGATTACGTTGCCGGACACATTAAACGCACAACTCAACACCCAGCTAAACCTTAGCGGCAATTTGCGCAATCCGAGGATAGCCGGCGACGCACAACTGCAAGGTGTTTATCAAGCGATTCCGTTTACTGTCAACGCAAGCGGCTATCACCACAACAACGATTCTCAACTAAAGACAGCGAGCGTGTCGGCATTTGACGAACAGGTCTTCACAGCATCCGGCTACTATCGACGGGGGCAATTCGATATTCGTGCGCAGGCTAAACAGTTGCCCTCACAACTTTTCTCAGCCATTGGCTGGGCTGTTCAACCGGGACATTTCAATGCGGATATTCACGCCCAAGGTTCATTAACTACCCCTACCCTAAACGGCAGCTTGAACTATGGATCTGTATTACATGGCTATGATGATGAAGGGGAAGAAAAGAATATCAACTTCGTATGGAATCTGGACATCACTACAAACGCTGACGCTGACGCTGACGCTATCAATTTTGCATCAACCTTTACACGGGACAATCACCTCCCAGGAGAACTAGTCGTCAGGATTCCGATACAACCCTATGTTCATCATGCGGCAAAACAACAGCGCTCTTCGGAATTCCGGGACCTTCCTCTGCAAGCGTCGCTAAAGGGACACTTTAATTTGCAAACCATTTCTTTTTTACTGGACCCGGACCTTCACCGGCTGACAGGAAACTTCGACACCGACATAAAGTTAAGCGGTACCCTCGCAAAACCCAAACTCAAAGGCACTTTACAGGTTGATGGCGCACGCTACGAAAACCCGATGACCGGCACCCTTATCGAGCATATTGATTGCGTTGTTAGTGCTGAGCAAATCATGCTGAATATCGACGCCTGCCAAGCAACGGATGGTGGCGCTGATGACAAGAACGGACAATACACATTGGCAGGCACCGTACATCTACCTGTCGATGGATCTTCTGGACGTGTTGCGCTAAAAGTAAAAACCCAAGGCGCTACTATTTTACGGCGACCTGATATTGACAGCGAGGCAACCGGCGAGATAACACTATCCGGCGATTTTACCACACTGCTCGCCTCCGGCAATTTAGAAGTAGCGCCTTTTACTGCCGTTTTTGACGCCAATTCTTCCAGTGGCATACCCAGTATTACCGTTGAAGAAGTGCAATCTCAGCAGGAACATGAGGGCACAAATAAAAAGACAACACCGGTATTACCGACCGTACAATTTGATCTTGTCATAACGGCCAGCCATCAAGCGTATTTGCGCGGCCATGGGCTTGAAGCGGAACTACAAGGGCAAATCGACATACACGGTGATAGTAACAAACCGCTCTACGAGGGCGAATTTAAAACAGTGCGCGGCGTCTTTGAACTATTTAACAAAAAATTCAAGCTGGAACACGGGCAAGTTAATTTTGCCAATAATGCTATCGGTTTGGCGATAACCGGTGTTTATGAAAAAAACGGGCAACGCATCCAAGCTGACCTGGCGGGTACTAATGACAACATTACACTTCACTTCTCGGCGATTCCGCAAATACCCGAGGATGAAATACTGGCTTTTATTATTTTTGGTAAATCACTACAAAAAATCACCCCGTTTGAAGCGATACAACTGGCCTCAGCAGTACAGACATTACGCAGCGGTGGCAGCGGTTTTTTTGATCCTATCGGCAGTGCTCGCGAACTATTGGGTATTGATACCCTATCCATCGAATCCGCAGCCACTGAAGACGGACAAAGCGGCGTTAATGTCGGCATCGGTAAATATCTCAATGAAAAAGTCTATCTGGAGCTGGAGCGCACACCGAATCCATCACAACCCTGGAAAGGTAATCTCGAAATTGAACTGACACCCAGTATCAATTTGGAAAGCTCGACCGGCGGTCAAACAGGTATTGAAGGCGCGAATCTCAAGTGGAAACGAGACTACTAACTCTTTTTTTTCTTAGGTGACTTCGATGCTTTAGAAGGATAGTGTAACCATGAATAGTCTAATCATAAAACGATCTATCCGATCAGTTGAGAAATGGCGCGTACTATTATGGCTAAAATTATGGCTAAAAATATGATTAAAAATTCCATGCTAGAACTCAATCGTATTATTCATGGGGCTGCCCAGGCAGCTAGTACGCAAGAGCAGGTACAGCTGATTGTGGATGCCATCAGCGATGTGATTACCACTGACGTCTGTAGCCTGTACCGACAAACCAGCGATAAAGCGATGGCGCTTATCGCCAGCCATGGTTTGGCAAAAGGACATCCTTTTATCATTCCGGCCAATCAGGGCCTGGTGGGGCGCGTGGCGCAATCGCGTCATAGTATCAACGTTATTCACCCGGAAGAACTCCCCGACTACTACTATGTCGCGGGCTCTAACGAAGAACAGTTCCACAGCTTTTGCGGTGTACCGCTGGTGCACCGCGGTGATGTCATCGGTGTGCTGGTGGTACAGAGCCGCCGCGCCGAATCCCTGGCAACTGAGCAGGAGGCATTTTTGACAACACTGGCAATGCATTTGGCGCTGTTGCTGGCATCGTTACCCACGCATTTGTCCCAACAACCGGGGCCGTTGCAGAATGATTACCGGCAAGGTATTAGTGGCGCACCGGGCATTGCGATCGGTAGAACAAGCGTTCGGCAAGCGGCAGGGCTTGCCATGGTGATGGAATCCAATGGCGAGAGTATCGACGATGAACTCGCCCATTGGTTACGCTTAAAAGCAATGGTTATTGACGAACTAAAGCGCGAACGGCGGGTCGTCGAACAAACCCTCGGTGATAATCTAGCGGCTGTTGTTGATGCCTACCAAATGTTGTTGGACGACCCCAGTTTTGGCACGCATATTACCGATGCCATTAAAACGGGGAAATCCTTGCCCTGGGCATTAAAACAAACGGTCAGTTATTTTTCTGAACTGTTTAAAGAAATGGACGATCCCTATCTTCGCGCCCGCCATGAAGATATCGAACAATTAGGCGACAAACTTTATCTGTCATGGTTAGGCAGTGATTCTACCGTTATTGGGATCGATGATGAGATCGATAATGAATCCGCCATTATACTGGTAGGCCATCAATTAAGTGTTTCGGACATTGTCAGCCTGCCTGCTGAGCGTCTTGCAGGTATTGTCTGTTTTGCGGGTGCCGCCCTCTCCCACATTTCAGTGTTCGCCAATGCCCTGGGTATTCCAGCCGTGATGGGCGTCGGAGAATTACCCCTTAATAGGGGCGAACAACTGATTCTCGACGGTGATAATGGTCTGGTCGTTATTGCCCCCAGCGATACCGTCACCGCCGAATACCAAAGTATTATTAAAAGCCAGCAAGCGTTTGCGCAAAGCCTGCAGGCGGACCATCACCTTCCTGCAATAACAACCGATGGTATAAGAGTAGCGCTATTGGCCAATTCAGGTCTACAGGCAGACCTGATGCCGGGCCTCAAGCAGGGTGCAGAAGGTATTGGCCTCTACCGCACCGAAATCCCTTTTATGGTACGCCAGAGTCTGCCCTCTGAGACAGACCAGGTAGCGGTATATCGCGAGGTTATCAATGCTTATCAGGACAAACCCGTGTATATCCGCACTCTGGATATTGGTGCCGATAAACCTCTGCCGTATTTACCCCTTGTAGAGGAAGAGAATCCCGCTCTGGGCTGGCGCGGCATCCGCTTTACTCTCGACAACCTACAACTACTAATGACGCAGTTTCGAGCAATAATGAGGGCGGCAGCCGGACAGGATAACGTGCACCTGCTGCTACCCATGATTGGCTCGACCAGTGAGCTGGATAAGTGCATTGAATTACTGGATGAATCGCTTCAGCAATTGCTAGCCGAAGGCGAAACGGTGTGCCGCCCTCCTCTGGGTATCATGGTGGAGGTACCGAGCAGTATTTCCCTGCTGCCGTTCTGGCGTAAAAAGCTGGATTTTATTTCCATTGGCAGTAACGACTTGAGCCAATACCTGCTGGCACTCGATCGCAACAGCCCCTTGGTTGGCAAGCTCTATGACCCACTGCACCCCGCCGTGATCCACGAATTACTGCGTATAGTACGCAGCGCCAGGGATTGCGAACTACCCGTGAGCCTGTGCGGGGAAATGGCTTCAGACCCCGTGGCTGTGCTGCTGTTATTGGGTATGGGAATCAGACAGCTAAGTATGAGCTCATCCAAATTACCCTTAATCAAATGGCTGGTGCGAGCCATTTGCATTAGCGATGCCGAAGCGTTTTTGGCACAGGCACTGACCATGGACAGCGCTCAGGGTATTCGAGCAGCATCAGAAACGTTAATGAAAAAAATCGGGGCCAACCATGACCACTAATAATCCTATACCACCCGTGATACATGACATCGATACCCGACTGCATAAACTGGTTAGCCCTATCGATATTTTGACTGCGGTCAGCCCACTCAATTATCGCGAACAAAAACAGCTTTTTTTGCAGCAGCAATATTCCAAGGAACCCGAGTTTGTCTATCGCAGTCACGACATAGATAGCTTTACCCTAAAACGCAATCTGTTTAATCTGCCGCTGGAAAAAATCGTCGATGATGATCTGCGTCAGCTTTACCTGGATATTGTGGATTCCTATATCGACAAAGTTGACCAGTACAAATCCATTGGCAATGATGAATTTCTCTATGATTCACTGCGCTACTACGGCGAACCGTCGGAGAAAGATATTCGTAATGCCAACTTCATCCTGCATCTACCTGAACAAGACGACAATGATGAGTCACTACTCAATGCCGAAGCGATCAAATCGGTGCTCACCGAATTCGCCGACCACGAAGGCTATCAATATCAACTGCAAATTGATGACAACATGATCGCCAAAGCGCTGGTTTCAGGAACCACCGTAAAAATAAACAGCACCGCAGAAATCAGTAAGATAGAGACCATGGCACTGGCGCATCACGAATTAGGCGTACACCTGGTAACTACGCTCAATGCGCGCAGCCAGCCTTTGCGCATCTTATCCCTCGGCAGCCCGGTCAATACCATGACCCAGGAAGGGCTGGCTATTTTGAGTGAATACCTGGCGGGCTATATGACGGTTAAGCGTTTAAAAATTCTCGCGCTAAGAGTGCTGGCGGTAGAATCTTTAATCAAGGACAAGAGCTTTCGCAGCACATTTATGCGGCTAAAAGAGGGTTATCAGCTAGACGATGACACGGCGTTTACCATTACCGCACGAGTTTATCGCGGCGGTGGCCTGACTAAAGACTACCTCTACCTGCAGGGCTTTCACCAGATGCTTAACGCTCACGAAACAGCAGCAGATTTCACCCACCTACTCACAGGAAAAATCTCGCTAGATCATTTGCCTATTATCACTCGCTTAATTAATAAAGGCATTTTATTAGCGCCAGAAAGAATTACGCCTGCCTTTGTCCGACCGGTAAAGAGTAATGACATCGATAGTTTTATTGTCCATGCCATCAAATAGTTTTCAACGGTGGATAAACCCACTCCTTCTCTAACAGATATTATCGGCTTTGTAGCCTTTCCAGGGTTTGGCACGCAAAGCAAACTGACCGATACAGAGATTGCCAGCCGCTACCCGGAATTAGGCCAATTGGCAAAGAGCCTGCGCCAGGCGGATGAGCAGGATGTGGAACTGTTATCCGCTGAGCTCTACTCTGATGCCCGAGAAAAATATAAAGATGCGTTAGCTTCTGCTAAAAATGGCAGTGAGAAGGCACGAATTGAGGCCAAGCAAAGCCGGGAATTATTGAATAAAGCCAATAGCAGTACCATAAGGGCGCGCGATGAAGGCCTTGGCCAAACGTTACGCTAAATTGGAAGTGGAAGCGCTAAAAAATTCTACCGTTAAAGGTGCCGAAGAACAAATTCGTAAAGCTGAATGCGCCAAAGCCGATGACTTTGCTCCGCTAACCTTAACCCAGTCAAAAAGTGAACTGAAGTTGGCAAAAAAAGTACTGGAGTCTGATGCGGATGCTCGCGAAAAAGCAGCTGACCATGCCAATAAGGCCTACAAGCTCGCCAATCGGGCGATCTAGATCACTGAAATTATCAAAGAGTTCAAGCAAAGCGGTATGACCGATGAACAGGTAGTGATCTGGTATCAGACCCAATTAGCCAGCGTGGTGGCACCGGTGGTTTCGGACCCTGATTTTGGCCAAGAGAATAAATTACTTATCAGCGATTTATCTTTGGATATTCAGGCGATAGTCAATAAAGCTCGGGAAGGCGAGCAATCCCTAGCTAAAATTAGCCAACAATATGCCACTGAAGTCGCAACTAATAAAACAGAACGTCAGCGCCAGGCAGAATTCGAAGCGCGTTTCCGCACGATTCAAACTATCTTTACCAGCAATGAAGCTGAGGTTTATCGGCAGGGCAACAACGTGCAGATTCGATCCTACGGATTTTACTTTCCCTCTGGAGGCAGTGAAATTCAGTCTGACAATTTTCCGTTGCTAAAGAAAATTATCAAGGCTACAGAGCAGTTTCCCAATTCAAAAATTCAGGTTTCAGGTCATACCGACAACCGCGGTTCGGATGAGCTGAACATGAGTTTGTCTTCTGAGCGCGCAGATAAAGTGGCGAAATTTTTGGTCGAGGTTGGTAATCTAACGGACTACAGGGTAAGTAGCATTGGATATGGCAAGACACGCCCGCTGGCATCCAATGAGACGGTGGAGGGCCGAACAGCCAACCGCCGGGTAGAGGTTCTTATTATCAACGATTAAAAAGCTAAGAGCCCGCATAGGGCTCTTTTTATTAGCAGGACTAGACAATAAAAGGGGATGTGGATGAGGTGGAACGTACAAATGGAAAGCAGGGATTTCACAACATCGTGGTCTCTGTATTACTCATCCCTTCGTAGGTTTATCACAGATCGTTACTTCGGTGCTTTACAGGCAGCAACGATTAATACCGGCGATAGCTGAGGCAACATCGCATAAGCTCAGTGTCAATACTGCAATCATTGTTTTGCCTAAACTAACAGTATTAGAGATATTTTTCTCCTGTGCCTGAATGGCACCCACAGACTTCGCGGTATTGAAGCGATAGACTTCCTTACAATCACCAAAATCGCACACAGTTTCTATTTATTACACGTTGGAAAACACCTATGATTGCCGGCACGAAATCCTTAAACCACTATGGGCCACCAGAGGTTTGAAACTATGTCTATCGAAGTAAACCATACACCGCTGGCAGATTCCGAGCTGATTATGCTGGGTTGGCGCGAGTGGGTCAGCTTGCCTGAATTGGGTATTGGTCCCGTTAAAGCAAAAGTGGATACCGGAGCCCGAACCTCTGCCCTGCATGCCTATTTCGTGGAGCCCTATCAAAAGCAGGGCGAGCACCGGGTCAGGTTTGGTATTCATCCCCATCAGGACGACAATGATACCGAGGTTATCTGTGACACAGCCGTGCTGGAAGAGCGTACAGTAACCGATTCAGGTGGTCATGCAGAGCGCCGCTTTGTGATAGAAACAGCAGTTGTTATCGGTGAATTGAACCGTATGGTCGAAATAACGCTCACCAATCGCGACAGCATGAAATTTCGCATGTTGCTCGGGCGCACCGCGCTGAACGGCTGCTATTGTGTCTATCCGATGGCATCCTATCTTGCCGGAAACCCCCAATGTGACTTTATGCAAACTTAGTCAGTCCAATACCCATTAAAAGCGTCGCTCGGATGTCATGCTCGAGTAACATACTCAAAAATAACAGAACGACAGTAGAGGACAACCCATGAAAATAGCCATTCTTTCAAGAAACCCCAAATTATACTCTACCCGTAGACTCGTAGAGGCCGCTACTAAACGTGGCCACGAGGTTCGTGTGATTGATCACATCCGCTGCTTTATGGATATGGGGACGGAGAACCCCTCGATCCATTTCAAAGAAGAGGAATTCAATCCCGGTGACTTTGATGCGGTTATCCCTCGCATCGGTGCATCGGTAACCTTCTACGGTACCTCGGTAGTACGTCAGTTTGAAATGATGGGTACCTATTGTGTTAATGAGTCTGTCGCTATTTCCCGCTCGCGGGACAAGCTGCGTTCCATTCAGTTATTGTCACGCAAAGGCGTCGGCATTCCCGTTACCGCTTTCGCCAATTCGCCTGATGACGTGAAAGGCCTTATCAGAGAAGTTGGCGGCGCCCCGCTGGTGATTAAACTGCTTGAAGGCACACAGGGTATCGGCGTCGTGCTCGCTGAGACTAAAAAAGCGGCGGAAAGTGTTATCGAGGCCTTTATGGGTGTAAAAAGCAATATCCTGATACAGGAGTTTATTAAGGAAGCCGGTGGCAGTGATATACGCTGCCTGGTTGTGGGAGGCAAGGTTATTGCTTCCATGCAAAGGACAGCGCCCGAAGGTGAGTTCCGTTCCAACCTGCACCGGGGTGGCTCTGCCCAGCTCGTTAAATTATCACCGGCAGAACGCGCCACAGCCGTTAAGGCGGCAAACATCATGGGACTCAACGTATGCGGTGTCGATTTACTGCGCTCTGAAAGAGGTCCATTGGTGATGGAAGTCAACTCTTCACCCGGATTAAGGGGTATTGAAGAGGCCACTAAAAAAGACGTGGCCGGTATGATTATCGACTTTATCGAAAATAACGCTAAACCCAACAAAACACGCACGCGTGGCAAAGGATAATAGTTACGTGACAATGACGATAAAAAATCAACCTATCACTATCAATGGCATAACAGTACAGCCTGGTGAACAACAGGTGATTGACCTGCCCGTGGCCAAACTGTACACCCATATCAGTCTAAATATACCCGTGCAAGTTATCTGCGGTAAAAGACCTGGCCCGCGACTGTTTATCAGCGCAGCCATTCACGGTGACGAACTCAATGGCGTTGAAATTGTTCGCCGTTTATTCACCACAAGTGCGCTTAAGAGCCTGCGTGGAACGCTGGTGGTGATTCCTGTCGTCAATGTATTTGGCATTATCCAGCACTCCCGTTATCTGCCCGATAGACGTGATTTGAATCGCTCTTTTCCAGGTTCCAGCCGCGGCTCTCTTGCCGCCCGGCTTGCCCATATTTTTTTGCAGGAAATAGTCAGCCAATGCAATTATGGGATCGACCTACACACCGGCGCATTAAACCGCTCCAACCTGCCACAAATTCGGGCTAATCTGGATGACCCGGAAACAAAAATGCTCGCCGAAGCTTTTTCGGTACCGGTGTTACTGAACTCGAATCTGCGTGATGGCTCTTTGCGCCAGGCTGCCGATGAGCATGGCGTGAAAGTACTTTTGTATGAAGCCGGTGAAGCGTTACGTTTCGACGAACTCTCCATTCGCGCAGGCGTGCGGGGTATCATATCGGTTATGCGCAAGCTGGCTATGTTGCCAGCGGCAAAAAAATCATCAAAACAGCAAGAGCCTTTTATTGCTCGATCCAGTAGTTGGGAGCGCGCACCGGAAAGCGGCCTGCTGCGCTCAATGGCATCGCTAGGATCACGAGTCAATAAAGGTGATATTCTGGGCATAATATCTGACCCGTCGAATTTGTTCGATCCGGTGGAGCATGACGTTAAAGCAGGATATTCCGGCATCATTATCGGTACAAGTAATATTCCTTTGGTCAATGAAGGGGATGCACTGTTTCATATCGCTCGCTTTGAAGATATCAAAGAAGCAGCAGCATCAGTCGACGCTTTTCAAAGTACGGCTGAGCGGTCTCCCAATCCAGGCTTTGACGACCAGGCACTCATTTAATAGGAGCACACATGAATGTCCTGGCTTAACACTCTGCCTCAGCAAGACCTGTGGATATGGCTGGGCATCGCTTTTTGTATATCCCAATCCGCTATGTTTTCCGGTTTAAATCTGGCCTTTTTTAGCCTGAATCGCCTGCAACTGGAAGTTGCAGCGGGTGACAAAAACAAAGCTGCGTTAACCGTGCTCGCTATGCGTCAGGATTCCAACTTCTTACTAACAACCATTTTGTGGGGCAATGTCGGGATCAATGTCCTATTAACGTTATTGTCAGATTCAGTGCTGGCCGGAGTCAGTGCTTTTGCATTTTCGACGGTATTTATCACCCTGTTTGGTGAAATCACGCCACAAGCTTACTGCTCACGCCACGCGCTTAAAACAGCGTCTCTATTAGCGCCTTTATTACGGTTTTATCAACTACTGCTTTTTCCTGTCGCCAAACCTTGTGCGCTGTTACTGGATGTATGGCTTGGCAAAGAAGGCATCACCTATATGCGCGAGCGTGACTTGCGACAAGTGATCAAAAAGCATATGGAGGCTGACGAGGCTGAAGTTGAGGCTGTCGAGGGAATTGGTGCGCTTAATTTCCTGCAAATCGACGATATTGCGGTGTGCAATGAAGGCGAGACTTTAGATCCAGAGAGTATTATCGAATTACCCACCCATTTGGACCTACCGATACTGCCAGACTTTAAACCTTCAGCAGATGATCCGTTTTTGCAACAAGTACAGTGTTCCGGCCATAAGTGGGTTGTACTCGTTAACCAACAGCAGCAACCACTGGTCGTGTTGGATGCTGATGGTTTTTTACGCGCCGCTCTGTTTAGACCATCCGCTGACTTTCAACCTTATGATTATTGTCATCGGCCTATTGTCATTACTAACCCGCAATTACCTTTGGGGGATGTACTGGGTAAGCTAAAGAAGAGCCACGATACTCAGTGCGATAGCGTCATTGATCACGACATTATTTTGTTGTGGTCCGAGCAGCGCCGAGTCATTACCGGTGCTGACATCCTTGGACGACTATTAAAAGGCATCCATGCGGGTACCTGAATCATTGGATAGATAATCTGGAGCAATAGTCTTATGAACCATGTCATGCACTCCGTTGAATTTCAAATGAGCGTACTGCTGTTTATGGCACTGAGCGGTTACCTGCTGGCCTCTATGCTCAAACAACCCTCAGTAGTAGGACAAATTTTGGCGGGCATCATCATCGGCCCCAGCGTCTTTGGCTTGATAACCTATACCGGTTTCGTCTCCAGTCTCGGTCATTTGGGCGCTGCAATTTTGCTGTTTACCATCGGTCTGGAATTCAAGGTTAAGGATCTGCTGCAACTACGCTATGCTGTCATTGGCTTGTTTGGTGTAGTAGTGCCTTGGGCCTGCGGTTTTGGTTTAGCTTTGTTGTTTGATTTTGACCCTGGCCGAGCCACGTTAATTGGTGTGGCTTTGTCCGCAACCAGCATTGCGATTACCGCCGATACCCTACGCGAAATGGGCAAGCTCGATAGTGTGGCAGCCAAAGCCATTATCGGTGCCGCCGTTATTGACGATGTACTGGCGCTATTAGCACTCTCTATAAGCCTGCAGGTAGGCGGTGGCGAAGCGTCGCTGCCTGACATCGGTTTTATGCTATTGAAAGCCGTGGTGTTTTTAGTGGCAGGTGTCATATTAAGCCAGCGCTATCTCCGCCACTGGATTACCAAACTCGACGGCACTGCTTTTGCTCAACGTTATACAGAAGCGGTTTTTGTCCTCGCCATGATGCTGGCCTTTGCCTATGCCATTGTCGCTGAACTGATGGGTTTGTCGGCTATTGTCGGTGCCTTTATTGCCGGTGTCAGTTTGGAAGGCGTACACCTCAAACACAGCCGTAATTTCCATGAAGGCGCGGATTACCTACGTATCGTCTTTGGTGCCATTTTTTTCGTTTCGCTGGGAATTTTAGTCGATGTATCGGCATTCACCACTGACATGTTTCTGTTTTTATTGGCGCTGACGGTTGCAGCGATTGCCAGCAAATTGATCGGTTGTGGTCTACCGGCACGCTTGTTGGGTATGAGCAATAAAGATTCTATCGCTATCGGTGTTGGTATGGTCCCACGTGGAGAAATCGCCATGGTGGTGGCTTTATTAGCGCTCAATTCTGGCGCCATTGAACAGGCTGCTTATATCGCGATCGTGCTAATGAGTTTGTTAACGGCTGTATTTACGCCATTGGTATTACGCAACTGGGTTTATCGCCCATCCCCTCATCAAAACAAAGCGCATCAACACTCTGCTGATTAAGTAAAAATCATCGAGGATGGTTAAGGCACTGACACTATCGAACACCTGAAAAACTATCAGTTTATTGTTGAAATACTGGTTTACAGTATTGTTCTGGCTGCAGGTTTTTTTGCCGCAGTCATTGTCTGGATGTATATCAACGATAAATTACAAACCAAACAGGCCATCCGTCATAACTTTCCGGTTATCGGCCGCCTGCGTTATGTGTTTTAGCATTGGGGGATATTTTTCCGCCAGTATTTTTTTGCCAATGATCGTGAAGAAATGCCGTTCAACCGTGCCCAACGTAACTGGGTTTATCGTGCCGCAAAAAATCTCGATTCCACGACCGCCTTTGGCTCAAGTCGTAATCTGTCCATTCCGGGTACGGTGTTTTTTGCCAATGGGCTCTATCCCGTTCTGGAAAATGAAGCGATTGATACAACAGGGATTATTATTGGGCCCGACACACCTACCCCCTATTATTGTGAAAAATTTTTCCATATTTCTGCCATGAGTTATGGTGCCATCTCAGTGCCCGCCGTTAGAGCATTATCGCGTGGGGCAAAGATGGCTGGCATTTGGCTTAACACGGGTGAAGGTGGACTATCATCGTATCATCTGGAAGGTGGTTGCGATTTAGTGTTTCAAATCGGCACCGGTAAATTTGGTGTGCGTGATCATAACGGCGATTTTTCTGATTCAAAACTGAAAGAACTGGCAGACCATCCAACGATTAAAATGTTTGAAATCAAGCTCAGCCAAGGGGCAAAACCCGGCAAAGGCGGCATCTTACCCGCCATTAAAGTCACTGAAGAAATTGCCCGTATCAGAGGTATTGCGCCCGGAGAAGCCGCCATCAGTCCCAATCGTTTTCCCGAAATCGAGGGGCCTGATGATTTATTAACTATGATCGACCATGTACGAACAATTACCGGAAAGCCGACGGGCATTAAGTTATGCATAGGCAATCCTGTTGACATGGAGTTATTGTGCGAGGCGATTATCAAAAGAGGCCAGGCAAGTGCACCGGATTTTATAACTATAGATAGTGGTGATGGCGGCACCGGAGCAGCACCGATGAGCTTGATCGATAATGTGGGTATGTTGGTTTACGAAAGTTTGCCGCAAGTCGTCGACATCCTTATTCGGCAAGGTTTACGTGAACGCATCAAAGTCATTGCCAGCGGCAAGTTAATTAATCCTAGTGATGTCGCCTGGGCACTGTGTGCCGGAGCTGATTTTGTTAATAATGCGCGCGGCTTTATGTTTTCTCTGGGCTGTATTCAGGCGATGCAGTGCAATAAAAACACCTGCCCTACCGGCGTAACGA
Organism: Teredinibacter purpureus; assembly: GCF_014217335.1. NCBI lineage: Bacteria > Pseudomonadati > Pseudomonadota > Gammaproteobacteria > Cellvibrionales > Cellvibrionaceae > Teredinibacter > Teredinibacter purpureus. Next base: position 4,599,668 of record NZ_CP060092.1, read on the forward strand.
CACACAATAAACGGCTTCAGGCAGGTTTAGACCCACTCGACAAGGCTCACCGTGTTAATCATTACGCCAACAACATGATAAAAGAAGTGACAACTATCGCTCATTCCTGCGGCGTTAAAGACCCACGACAACTAACGCGACAACACATACGTACTATTGCAGACAATGGGAAATCAATGGCTTTTGATTAAAAACATAGACCCTGTAATGCTTACAGCAATCCATACCCCCGAGGCAATTCACGATGACTCGTTCAAAAAACTCTTTTAATACCCTCAACACATTGCAGGTTAACAACACTACATTCAGTTACTACGCAATCAATGGTGGTGAGTTAGCAACCCTGTCAGCCATTAACCGGCTACCGGTTTGCACAAAAATCTTATTGGAAAACCTGCTTCGCCATGAAGATGGACAAACTTGCAGCCGGGAAGATATACAAGCGCTGGCAGCCAGCGCCGGTCGCGGCAGCGATCAGGAAATAGCCTATCACCCAGCGCGCGTTTTGATGCAAGATTTTACCGGGGTGCCAGCCGTTGTCGATCTGGCCGCTATGCGCCATGCGCTGCTTGAGCAAGGGATAGACCCACAGAAAATCAATCCACTATCAAAGGTAGATTTGGTCATCGACCATTCGGTGAATATCGACAAATTTGCCACCGCAGATGCTTTTGGCGAAAACGTTGACATCGAAATGCAGCGTAACAGTGAGCGTTACCAATTTTTGAAATGGGGACAAGGTGCGTTTAATAACTTCAGTGTGGTACCGCCAGGCACAGGAATTTGCCATCAGGTTAACCTGGAGTATCTGGCCAAAACGGTGTGGACTGAACAGGACGGCGACCAACTCATGGCCTACCCTGACACGCTGGTAGGTACCGATAGCCATACCACCATGATCAATGGGCTGGGTGTATTGGGCTGGGGGGTCGGTGGTATTGAGGCTGAAGCTGCCATGCTAGGACAGCCAATCCCCATGTTAATACCAGATGTCATTGGCTTTGAGCTGACCGGGCAACTAGCCGAGGGCATTACTGCCACCGATCTGGTACTGAGAATAGTGCAACTGCTGCGCGAACACGGGGTGGTGGGTAAGTTTGTTGAATTTTACGGCGCGGGGCTTGATCATTTGCCACTGGCCGAACGCGCGACCATTGCCAATATGGCGCCGGAATATGGCGCCACCTGCGGCTTGTTCCCCGTGGATAAGCAAACCCTGCATTATCTGCACTTAAGTGGCCGCGACGAGGACAGTATTGCGCTGGTCGAAGCCTATTGCAAAGCACAGGGCTTATGGCGCGATGAAGATAGCCCAACACTGAATTTTGCTGACACGCTACACTTGGATATGGCAACCGTCGAGGCGAACTTGGCCGGGCCGAAACGCCCTCAGGATCGTGTCACTGTGTCAGCACTGCACTCGGCGATGGATGGCTATATTGAACTGGAAGGCAAACTCGGCCAGCTCGACCAGGGTTTCCCGCTAGCGGACAGTGATCTGGAAATGCATCATGGTGATGTTGCCATTGCCGCGATCACCTCTTGCACCAATACCTCTAATCCCGCCGTCATGCTTGGCGCCGGGTTGTTGGCCAAAAAAGCGCTCGCCAAAGGTTTGCAGAGAAAACCCTGGGTTAAATCATCCTTAGCCCCCGGCTCAAAAGTCGTTACCGACTACCTGCTAAAAGCCGGTGTACAAGCATCGTTGGATGCGCTGGGATTTAACCTGGTGGGTTATGGCTGCACCACCTGCATCGGTAATTCAGGGCCATTATCCAAAGCGGTAGAGGATACGATACAGGCTAACGATCTGATCGTTTCATCCGTATTGTCGGGCAACCGAAATTTTGAAGGCCGGATTCACCCACTGGTCAAAGCAAACTGGCTAGCCTCACCGCCACTGGTTGTCGCCTATGCTTTGGCGGGCACCACCCGCATTGACTTAAGCCGCCAGCCGATCGGTAATGACAGGGACGGTCAACCGGTTTATCTTCGCGATATTTGGCCCAGTAATGCAGAGATAGCCGAGCTAATGCAATCCATCACCAGCGACATGTTTAAAAAACAGTACAGTGCGGTTTTTCAGGGTGACGCCGCCTGGCGAGCTATCGATAGTGGTAATGACGCGGCCTATACCTTTATGCCTAACTCCACTTATATCCGCCTGCCCCCCTTCTTTGAAGAACAATATCAAGGCAACCAAAGCAACATCCTAGGCGCACCCATGCTAGCGATGCTGGGCGACTCTATTACCACCGACCACATATCCCCCGCCGGAGCCATCCCGGCGGACAGCCCGGCTGCTCAGTATTTGATGGAGAACGGCGTGGCTAAACCTGACTTTAATTCCTACGGTTCCCGGCGTGGTAATCACGAAGTCATGATGCGTGGCACTTTTGGCAACATTCGTATTCGCAATGAAATGACCCCGAAACTGGAAGGCGGTTATACACGACTTTCCGGCAGTACCGATGCTCTGCCAATTTACGATGCAGCCATGCACTACCTATCCAAGGCAACGGCAACCGTCATCGTTGCCGGTAAGGAATACGGCACCGGTTCCAGCCGCGACTGGGCGGCTAAAGGTACATTACTGCTCGGAGTAAAGGCTGTTATTGTAGAAAGTTTTGAGCGTATTCACCGCTCTAATCTTGTCGGAATGGGTGTATTACCCTTGCAGTTTTTACCGGGTGACAATCGAAAAACGCTGGCACTCACCGGCGATGAACATATCGACATTCTCGGTCTGGATCAAGCACTGCAACCCAAGCAGCATCTGACTGCCTTGATTCATTATCCGTCCGGTGAACAGCGTCAAATCACGCTGCAATCGCGCATCGATACCGCTGTGGAAATAGAATACTACCGCGCGGGTGGAGTCCTCAGGTATGTCCTCAACCGAATTGTTAACAATTAACAGGAGCGAGTGTCATGGCCCAAAACACCCGGATTGAAAAAGACAGTTTGGGCGAAATCCCTGTTCCTGAACAGGCACTGTACGGTGCACAAACCCAACGAGCCATTAACAATTTCACCCTTAGTGGCATTCCCATGCCAAGGGATTTTATTCGCAGTCTGGGGTTGATCAAAGCAGCGGCGGCCAAAACCAATAATGAACTGGGCGAACTCGATACTGATATAGCCGAGGCCATCAGTGCTGCCGCGCTTGATATTACCGAGGGTAAGTATGCGGATCAATTCCCAGTGGACGTATTTCAAACCGGCTCCGGCACCAGCAGCAATATGAACATCAATGAAGTCATTGCTACATTGGCCAGCAAGGTACTAAAGCGCCAGGTACACCCCAACGACCACGTCAATTGCAGCCAAAGCAGTAACGACGTCATCCCCACCGCCATCCATATCAGCGCCAGCCTGGCTCTGCATCAGCAATTAATACCCGCGCTGCATCAGCTAACTAACGCCATTGCCAAACGTGAAAGTGAGCTGACAGGGCAGGTCAAAACGGGGCGCACTCATTTAATGGATGCTATGCCTTTGACCTTCACTCAGGAGTTATCAGCCTGGCGCGCACAACTGCAACTTGCAGAGCAACGCCTTAATGATACTCAGCAACGTCTTCGTCAACTGGCACAGGGCGGCACCGCTGTGGGTACCGGGATCAATGCACCTAAGAGTTTCTCTGAGGTATTTATAAAACATTTATCTGTACTCACCTCACTTCAATTTGAACCTGCCAATAATTTATTTGCCGCGATAAGTAGTCAGGACACAGCGGTAGAATTGTCCGGTCAGCTCAAAACCCTAGCGGTAACCTTGATGAAAATCGCTAACGATTTACGTTGGATGAATAGCGGCCCCTTGGCGGGTTTAGGTGAAATCAGTCTTAAGGCCCTACAACCCGGCAGCAGTATTATGCCGGGAAAAGTTAATCCAGTGATACCCGAAGCTGTTGCGATGGCGGCAGCACAAGTCATTGGCAATGACACAACGGTAACGATCGCCGGTCAATCGGGAAATTTTCAGCTCAATGTGATGTTACCGGTGATTGTCTTTAATCTGCTGCAAAGTATTCAGCTACTGGCAAACAGTTGTAGCTGCCTGGCAACAACAGCGATTGCAGACTTCGTGGTCAACGAAACAGCCACTGAAAAACATCTGGCACGCAACCCTGTGCTCATTACCGCACTAAATCGGGAAATAGGTTACAGTCAGGCCTCCGAAATTGCCAAGCGCGCTTATCACGACAATCGCTCCATATTAGAGGTCGCTATAGAAATGACCGACATTGATGAAGATCGGCTCCAGCAATTACTCGATCCGAAAAACCTAGTATAAAATCCGTGTAATAAGACTGTATTCAACCAAGTTTGCCCTCGGTGATTCGTACACAATAAGGAAAAAGACAATGCCTGACTCTGCACTTATTTTTGCAAAAGAACTAGATGGCAATGGTGGTGCTATCGAGCACACAGATCTCGAGAAAATCAGCCAATCTAATCACCCCTTGTGGTTTCATTTTGACGCCAATCATCCAGATTCCGAAAGCACTGTCCACCACACATTTCCAGATATTGACGAATACAGCGTGCGTGCCATTTTCGATCAAGACGCCAGGCCCCGTATGCTCGAGCTAGAAAATGGAGTGCTTATTATTTTGCGTGGTATCAACCACAATGAAGGTGGCCAAGCGGAGGATATGGTCGCCGTTCGGCTATGGATTACTGAGACTCGAATCATCAGCCTGCGCTATCGAAAATCCAAAGCCGTAATGGAAGTAGCTGATAGCTTCAATCAAAAACATGGGCCGAAAACCATCGGCGACACTTTCGCCGCTATCAGCTCAAGATTATTTAATTATATAGAAAACGGAATTGACAAGCTGGATGAAAAAATTGGTCTGCTGGAATCGCGGATACTGGACAAACCTGATCGTCAACTGCGCCACGACATTTCCGAGATTAGAAAATCAGCGATATTGTTACGTCGTTATATCGCACCACAAAAAGAGGCCATTAACCAACTACGCTATGCCGAAGTTGTCTGGCTAACCGGCAAGAACCTACGTCGCCTTCAGGAAGCTCAGGATATTCTAATGCGAGGCATCGAAGAACTGGATGCTATTAGGGAACGCTCACAAGTGGTCAAAGATGAGCTGGTAAACGCATTGTCTGACCAACTCAATCGCAACTTATATGTGCTATCGGTGATTACCGCTGTTTTTTTACCGCTGGGGTTTTTAACCGGTTTATTCGGCATTAATATCGGTGGTATGCCCGGCGTAGATAACAACATAGCTTTTTCATATTTTGTGGCTAGTTTAGTGACGGTCGTTATTATTCAAGTAATTTTATTTAAATTTTTTAAGTGGTTTTAAACACCCCGATCAGAAAACAGTTATGAATAAAAAAGGATACCTATGTCAGATGTTAAAGCACTCATTCTAGATATACTAAATACGACTCTATTTACATTGAGCGATACCTCCGTAACGGTTAGCAAATTATTGCTTCTTCCGCTCTTACTCTTATTGGGTTTTCTCACACTAAGATGGTTATCTCGTAAAATAGTCAAGCAATTGGAAGCCAGACATGTCAATGCCGATGTTATTCATTTGGTGAGAAGAATTCTCTTTGTTTTGACACTCATCATTCTGGTTATCACCACACTCGATATTTTCAATATACCCTTAACGGCATTTGCGTTTATATCAGGCGCGGTGGCTATTGGCGTAGGTTTTGGCGCGCAAAATATCATTAATAATTTTATTAGTGGTTGGATACTAATGTGGGAGCGGCCAATTAAGATAGGTGATTTCTTGGAGATTGGTGATACCGCCAAAGGTACAGTAGAGTCAATCAACACCCGCTCTACACGCATTCGCCGAGTCGATGGCGTTCATCTTTTAGTCCCCAACAGTCATCTATTGGAAAATGCCGTCGTCAACTGGACATTAATTGATCGACTATCTCGCACCTCAGTTAAAGTGGGTGTTGCCTATGGCTCACCGGTAAAAAAGGTCGCTGAATTAATCAGGCAGGCGATAGATGAAAATACTCAAATTCTACGCGAACCAGAACCGCTAGTTATCTTTGATGACTTTGGCGACAACGCATTGATGTTTGATAGCTCATTCTGGATGAATGCTAGCAGTGAAAGAGATTTACGGGTTATTCGTAGTGATATTCGATTTCGCATTGAAGAGCTTTTTCGTGAGCATGATATTGTTATTGCTTTTCCACAGAGGGATATCCATCTCGACGGAACAGTGAACATTAAGTCGTGCACTGAATAGCCCATTAATGGGTATTGAACGTTAACGCCGCGATGAGGAGCACTTCATCCAGATAATAACCCTGCTTACTCATACGCGTCCAACAATTCCGTTCCCCTAAAGTTGCACCTCTTTATAAAACAGGTAGTGTTTCTGTGCATCGTCACTGCGGGTAAAAACATTGCTTGAGGCTAAAACTCTATACCCTCGGATATCAAACTGATCATTGGATAGAGTGTGGAATTCAAAGATTTGAGCAATTTATTGCGGAATAAACTAACTACGAAGGTGCTGCAGGCCTATTCGGATTCAGAATTAAAGCGTCTGAGGAACTCAGCTTCACCTGCCGGGGTGCCAATTAACACAACCTCCCCGCCTTCTGGTAAAATAGAATCCGGTCCCGGATTAGTCATAGTCTTATCATCCAGATCGATACCAATCACACTGCAGTGGGTCATTTGTCGAAAGTTCGATTCAGCCAATGTTTTTCCTGCCAGCGTTTTCGGTACCTGAACTTTAAACACATCTAAGCCTTCAGCAATCATCAGCAAGTCACTGCGTTGCAGAAAATTAAAGAGTGCGTTTGCACCCATCGATGCATAGGACAGCGCAATATCACATCCCGCACGATGCAGTGCCGCCAGATTGCGCTCGAAAGTGGCTCGGCTAATAATCTGTATGTCGGGTCGCAGTAGTCGACAGAAAATGGTTAGGTAGATATTGGTTTCATCATCCCTGGGGGTAATGATGACGGTTTGTGCGTTTTTTATGCCCGCTTTTTCCAGTACCATCTTATCAGCGCCCGAACCAATAATAGTCTTGTCGCTGTCCATAACACGTTCTTCAATCAATTCAACGATGCGATAGTCCATACCACGTCGTTGCAGTGCTGCTGCGGTTGATCTGCCCACACGGCCTCCGCCGATAATGATGACAGGGTTTGGTTCAGTCGCTGCTTGCTCCGCTTGAAAACTGGCATTGAACTCCTTGAACTGATCCGCAGAGCCCGCTATAACCAGTAAGGTATCTTCTTCGATGATACTTTCAGGTTGCGCAATTTCAAATGTTCCTCGCGCCCAGTAGCCAATAATGCTGATGCTGGTTATCGTTTGGGCTTCCAGATACCCCTTTCCAACAAGGGTCGTACGCGTTGAATCAACCTCCGCAATCAGCAGGTCATCAATCCTGCCGATGATATGTGGAAACTTCGAACTACCCGCAATTCTGCGGCTCAGTGCCTCTGCCATTAGCTTTGTAAGTTCAAGCACCTGGCTGCACCCTGCCAGTTTCAGTACCTCTACAGCCGCCTCTTCTCTTGCGGTCGCTATCACCGGTGTTGAATCCGTCACCCCGCGTATCGTAAAAACGACAGAAGTATTCACGATATCGTCGCGTGTTGTTGCTACCATCGCCGCTTCTTCAACACGGGCCTGAACCCATGTGTCAGGGTCATTTAACTCACCGAACATCGCATTGATGCCATCGTCAATCAGATTAATCACCTGGTCGAGTTCTTGAAGGACAACAATATAGGAGTAATTGAAATGCTCTAGTTTATCTATTAGCGCACGTGCTACCGGGCTGTAGAACGTTAGAATCACATGATCGCTCATCTGTGCTGAAACACTTCGATGAATCTGATTGGCTGCGCGGGCTTTCATCCAAGGCTCATAAAACATTTCGATAAAAGTAAAAGGCAAAATAATCAGCAGAAAGATCATGCCTGATAGCAGTACGATGATAGAAAACACTCGACCAATGTCACTCACAAAACTGATGTCACCGTAGCCTAGCGTAGACATCGTTGACAGCGTCCAGTAAAGACCGGAGATCATTGAATGCTGCTGCCCCTCATAGGCCATCAGCAACTGGAAAATAACAGCGTATCCAGAGATTAAGCCCGTCAGAATTAATATAAAACGCAAAAATTGTTTCACATCACGCCGCCTGATCAGCTTCTTCAAACGAGATGACAGCAACTCACATTTGACACTAATCCAAGTGTTTACTGAATGTTTATTTTCTGACATTACATTTCCACACGGAGGAGAATAGCTTAATTATCAGCACTACTGACATCCATTTTTACCGTTTGACTTTTTAATCGGGTAGGACACCAGGCATTATTCTCATCGACGTTTTCCTGGCAACGAAAATGCATTGCCTAAAAAACTACGTCTTGGTAAAAAATCAGTAATACTAATAAATAGGGTGTTTGAACTAATGATTCATACATGATAGCTGACTACTTAAAGTAAATTTCTGATACTTTTTTGATGTCTATTTTTGCTGCCTGAGTTTGATTTCTATAGTCGAAGCAACGGATATTACACCCTCTGTATTGTAAGCGAGAACAATAGCACGGCCGATAAATCCTGGTGGAAGACGACCCCCTGATAATGATACTTTGCCATTACGGGATTGCACTTTGATAACACTTCTGGCCAACACTGGATCATTAGCATAGCCTTGTACTATTTTTACGCGAATACTCTCATCACTTATAGCGGCTTCGACAGCCTTACTCGCTTTTTTCTTCGTCCGTATAACACGACCATTGCGGGTCATTTCGTCTTCGACAAAAATAGGCGATAAATCTAGCATTAACGCAGTCGCAGCGGATAGATTAACACTATCATTAGCGTCTTTTTTGTGTGCCGGCTCTACTGCAGTTGCATCACCACTATTCTCATAGCCGCTATACAAATTATATTTTATGGCGATAAATACGGTTAATCCAATACCAACAACAGCGCCCAATAAAAAAGTGTAAGCCAAGGATTTAAATGATGTCCGATTATTCTCCATGGATATAATCTCCTCACTTTGGTTCATTGACTGACCAATCGTGTTTGTCTGTTTAGCACTCAAAGTTGTTCTTTCAATTTTTCCAATGCGCGATAAAAACGCATTTTAGTAGCGCTAAGCCCCAACTCCATCAGGGTGGCGATCTCTGCCAAAGATAGCTCGCTAACAAAACGTAAACTGAGAATATGTTGTTCTTCCTCACTTAAACAATCAACCATAACATCGAAGCTATCCCTCCATAATGACTCCGGTGACTCATCCTGTTGATCGTTATGGTTATCATCGCTCTGCTCTGTAAACGCAGAATAGAACGCCCGATCCCGCTTCAGTTTTTGATGGCGACTAAAGCAGGTATTATGAATAATTTTTGTCAGCCAGGTTTTAAACGCTGAGCGCTCTTGAAAACGCGGCAAGCCATTGAACACTTTAAGCAAGATAACTTGACTGGCTTCTTCAGCTTCACCGCTATCACGCAATATGCCAAAGCAGGTGCGGTAGATGAGAGGGTAATAGCGTTTGATCAACAGTTCATAGGACCGAGTCACATAAGGCAACTCTTTAATAGCCTGCGCGACCAACTCGGTATCGCCACAGTCAGCCGAAGGCGTGTTACTCGTCACCATGGGTTCCTGAGCCAACAGCATAATATCGCATCCTTAAATGGCCGCGATGAATAAATGAATAGGCGTTCAGCGCTTCACGCTGACTTTGGCATTGATAATGATCGTATTAGCGACCGAGACCAGGTCGCCGTCTTGTTGTTTGATCTGGGTTTTAACCGTACCAATACTTTCCAACGTACCGCGAATATCGTCCAGTTGTATTTGATCCCCGGCGCGGTATAAGTCACGCGCATACACGCCAGCGAGAATATTGGCAGAAAGATCGCGACTACCCAAGCCAAGAGACAATGCAGCGGCAATGCCAATAGCGGCAATAAAAATCGAAATAACTGTATCCAATAAGCCTGTATCAATCTCCAACCGGCCAATCGACAGCGACACAATCACCACAAATAATAAACCATAAACCGCTGATGCCAGAGGTTTCGCATACTCTACACCGATGCCTTCGGCACCGGTACGAATCAAATCGCGAACAAAGTGTGCCACGAACAAACCTATAATAAGAATAAGGGCTGCCGCGATGACCTTGGGCAAGTACATGACAAATTCATCAATGGTTTCCGATACTCTGGGCAAACCCAAGGCCTCAGTAGCCGTCACCAGGAATGTCAGCATAATGATCCAGAACGCGATTTTGCCGATGATTTCAGCAGCATCGAGCGTGATATTGGCACGCGCCATCGTCGCCGCTACACCCACCTTCTTGCTGAGTTCATTAAACCCTGCTTTATTGAGTCCTTTGGCTAACACAAATCCAACAAATCTAGCGACAAAGTAACCTATTACGAGTAATAAAATAGCCCCCAGCAAATTAGGTAAAAAACCGGCAAGCTTACCCCAAAGAGTAGTCATTACAGTGAGAATCGTTTCGCTCCAGACATTGACTTTTTCCATGATGTACTCCTCAAAATATTGTAAGATTATTTAGGCAAAAAAGGTTTTTAATCGCTATTAGCTCTAAATTTTTTAGTGTTTTCAGTCGATGTGAAACGTCTTCCTTTTCTTGCCGCTGAGGCGGCTACTATCGGCGCGCAAAAAGCCAATAAGAAGGCAAAGAAAGACGAAATAGCGAGCGTTAATAAATCACGGGCGCCGGTCTGTACACTGGCTTGCCGAACAGTTATTTCGAGGAGTCCTTCCAGGGCTGGTGGTTCTGGAATTTCAATTCCCAATCTATCGCGCAACTGCTTTTCTTCGTCTGAAAGGTCGTTCATAGCGTATCCTCTGTTTCGATCATAGACTCAGCGATAAGCAGCAAAGTCACAATTTTATTCACCACTCTACTCCAATGCATTTTGCCGCTATTCACTGCCCTCAACAGACTGGGCCAATCGTGGTAAAAGCAATGGTCCGGCATGGTGGAAAAGCAACGGCGTATTTTCACCCTGGAGTTTCACGCTACCACTGATTTCATAAGACGATGATGTTGTACGGCTTAAGGCAGTAAGAATATCAGACAGATGTTGATCATACGCCAGGGATACCGGAACTCGAACTGAGCGTTCGCTGTTCGCAGAAAAGTGTTCTTGCTGCTGAATACGACCGTATTTGATGTGAGTTTGATTCAAAGTAAGGCCGTAGAGAATCGTTTCAACAACCATATCGACTGAATTAGGATTGCGAACCTCTAAGTCTATAACGATATGCACCACATCCAGATTGAAGGAAACCAGTGCTATATCTCGCAACTGAATCATCGGCGGTTTTAGCTGTGTGGTTTCAGCAACCAACGGCGCTTGCCACAGTAGCGAGAGAAGTACCGATATAATAACGAACAATCTGCAGCGCAGTTTCATTGATGCACTGCCTGTTATTACTGCTATTTTCTTAGCACTTGGTTTTTTTACTGCCCTGTAGGATATCAACACCGGCGAGATGCCCCGCGTAGATAACGGTATGGCGTACTCAGTCTTGTTAATAGGCCTTCTCATTGCCGTTTTGTCCAGAGCTTTCTATTTAGATTGTTTACGTCGTTTTCAAATCAATTCTTATTTTGGCCTTGTAAACTTCCCACGCTGCCGATTATGTTTTGATGAGCAGCATGTCACAAGGTGGCGACTCTAACAACGCGCTGGTTGTACTGCCGACCCAAAAATGTCCCAAGCGCGTCCTCGCCACCAAGCCGATAACGAGCAAATCACTGTGGTTCGCTTTTATATATTCCGGGAGTACATTTTCAGGATTACCCTGTAGTAGCGTGGTTTGCGATGCTTTCACCGCCGATTCTTTGGCAAAATCATCCAGTCCTTCACGGTGTATTCCCAAAATAGCCGTTTTATGCTCCAAAAAAACTCCCGGTACAAAACAACAATGAATCAATTGCCAATTGGCATCCAGTCTACCGCCCCACTTTTTAGCCCATTTAACAATCGATGTATCCAGTGTTTTCGGACGTGCGTTTTCATGCAGCGGATCAACCGCAGCCACCACTTTGAAGGGGGTATGCCATGACGTTGTTGTCAGCAGCAATACCGAACAAGGAAGCTGGCCAAGCTGCTGGAAAATCGAATGCCTTTTACCCGGTGGTTGATTGTCGATAATCAGCAGATTCTTTTCTTGAGCGTTCAGGCATTTATCTAGCGAGATCAAATAGTCCGCATCGATAACATCAACTACTCTGTGCTTGATATTATTATCGCCCAATGAACGCTGCACATAGCTGGTTAATTGGTTTTGTTGAGTTCTACTGTGCTCTAATAGCTGGGTGTTTTGCGGCCACTCTGGCAGATACCAGCGTTCAAAACTGCGTATTCGTTTATCCACGATAATATCTATCGATACAGCAAAAATAGTCGCTATCTCGATAACCTTTTGTAGTGTTATATCAGAGACGGTAAAACGCGCATCAATAAACCAAATAACTTTATTCATAGGTTTTTCTCCCCGCTACACTATCCACACTTTTTGATAAAGTGCTACCGGCGCTCCGGCTCATACCAGCATGCTGGACAGTGCTGTAGCGATACCCAAAAAAGACATAAATCCGGCGATATCCGTCACCGTTGTCAGAATGATTGAGGACGACTGCGCTGGGTCTTGCCCCAGTTTTTTGAGGCAAATAGGTACCAATGCACCAGCCATTCCGGCAATCGTCATAGAGATCACCATGGATACGGCTATCACTAACGCAAGACCTAGACTCTTACTCCAAAAATAAACGCCCACAGCGCATGTCAGCGCAATCGCGATACCATTGATCAAGCCGGCACTGGCTTCTTTAAACAGCACATTAAACCAATGGCGAGTAGTAATCTCACGCAGAGTCAATCCCCGCATAGTAACAGCGAGCGCCTGCGCGCCGGTGTTACCCGACTGCCCAGCAACGACCGGCATCAATACGGCAAGTGCAGTAAACTGTGCGATCGTGCCTTCAAACAAGCCCACAACGGAGGCCGCCAAAAAACCCGTTAATAAGTTTATTTGCAGCCAGGGTTGGCGCTTGCGCACGGCGAACAAGCTGCTCGATAAGGCCCGTTCGTCGGCGCTGGCACCCACCATAGTTTGCAGATCAGCCGCAATATTCTCTTTTAATACTTCAATCGCGTTAGCGCCGCGGATAATACCGAGTAAACGGTGGTGGATGTCGACAACCGGCAGGATGTCGATGGCGTTTTTCTGTAGTTTTTCAGCGACCTCCTCTTTGGGATCTAGCGCAGTCACGAATACGGTAATCGAACGACTCAGCTCTGCCAACGTTTCTGTTGGCTGCGCTGCTACCAAGTCGATCAGGTCAACCTGCCCGTGCAAGCGCCTGTCGTTATCCAACGTATACAGTCGACGGCGCATAATGGCGGGGTGCTGTGTCAGCTGCACCATGGCTTCTTCTACGGTAATCGTCATGCTAAACGTCAGCACGCCAGTATCCATCATATGGCCGGCGCAGTTGGATGGATAATCCAGTAACTCGCGCAGTTCATGAGCCTGTGATTCAGCCATTAAGCCCAGATAGCGCTCGCGCTGGCTCTCATCAAAGCGACTGATCAAGCTCGCACAAGGGCCTGCATCCAGGGCCCTTAGCAACTCAAGAGCGACTGGGTCCGGTGTCAGTGGCAAGATATGACTTGCTGCCGGTGGTGTGATGTCTGCCCAGACACGCTGGCGCAGCGCTGAAGGTTGTGACGCGAGAATGTGCGCTGCGTCCTCCGGTGTTAAGGATTCCAGTTTGCGTGCGGCATCGCGTGGGTAACCGCGAAAAAATGCCTGTGTCAGTGCCTCTGCGGACGTTGACACAGCAGCCTCTGCTTGCTCGGGTAATACCGCTGTATCGACTGTCATGAGGATTCACCCATTAATGAGCCAGACTGCGGCTTATTCAGCAGTCCCAGTAATGCAATCAAAGTGCCCTTATAAGCCTCACCCATTTCGCCCAATAAATCATCTTGAGATACCGCGCGGGATGTTTCACCGAACTGCTCCAGGCTGCGCCGTAAATCGGCATGGCGTAATAAACCCACTAACTGTTTGTCACGGTTAAGTACCGGTAAGGTGTCATAGCACTGCCAGCCCTCATGACGGGCAGCCGCCGCCAAACTGGTTCTACTCGACAAGACTGGAGGCCCATCCTTACTCAGTTGAGAAACCGGAGACTCTCCCTTTGCACGTAACAAATCCCTTAGATAGACCTGGCCTATCGGGTGATTTTCATTATCGACAAGCAGCAGCGCATCGCCCAGTAGTGAACTGTCCTCGACCGTGAAACGCTGTAGTGCTTCAGCCACCCGACAATTAGGCGGTAACATGATGATATCCGCATGCATCCAGGCACCTACCGAATCATCAGAATAACTCAGCAATAGGCGGCACAGTATCGCGTTTTTTTCGGGCAGAGCCTTAAGCAAATCGTTGCGCACGGGTTTGCTTATGTATCTCAATATAGCCGCAGTTCGGTTGGCATTAATAACGCAGAGCAGTGCCGCCGCCATATCTAACGGCCAGTGAGTACACAGTCTGGCAACATAGGACGGCAACATAGTGGCGATCAGTTGGCGACCCTGAGTTAATGGCAACGCCAAAATAAATTCGGCCGCATTGCTCTGTGGTTGCAACTCCAGTTGACGTGCGGCGTCATCGGGGTGCTGTTGAATAAACGTTAACACAACATCCAGTTCACGAGGGCTCATGCTGACCCTCCTTCTTTTTTGAATAGACCGCCCATAAAGGAACTGCCTTCTTCGGGGGTGTCAGCAATAATCTCAGTGATCTGCTCATGACATAGTTTGGCAGGTACTACTGCCCTACCCTTTTTTGTATCCAGGATCATCAGGGTGGGCGTAATCTCTAATAAATAACCCTCACTATCGCCAAACTTAACCAACTGCCCCAGCTGATAGTGCTTACGCGCTGTCTGTACGCCAATCACATTGGCAACAAAGTGCCTCGCACCCAGTGCAAAAGCCAGCGCCGCACCACCCAATAATACGCCAGCAACAACAATCAAGGTGGTGGTGAGAAAAGCAACATTAATACCCAGCTGCTCGACACCAATGGCCATCGCCGTCAACACAACCGTTACCTGAGCGATTCGAGCCAGTAAATCAGCCTGAGCGATGCCAGTAGATTCAGCGGTGCTGGCTACTGCTGAGCGCGCAACCCCACTTAAGGCAAAGCCGGCCAGAATAATCAACAAACCTGTCAGCACATTGGGCAGATAAGTCAATAGCGCAGTGGTCACACCAGAGAACACTTTCCAACCCAGCAGGTTGGCGCTGGCGGCGACAAAAAACAGCAACACGCTCCAGAATACAATATCGCTACCCAGTCGTGCATAGGACCGAACCGATGACGTTTGCGAGCCGCGTTTTTGCGCGGTGCGCAGCAACAACAACTCAAACCCTCGAATCAGCTTGCGCGCTAATAGGCGCAGCAGCCAAGCGATAATCCAGCCGGCCAGTAGCAACGCCAACGCGCCCAGCAATTGCGGTATATGATCAATCATTTGCCGGGTGAATTCCTGGTAGGTTTCGGCCAGCGCCCCCTGCCAATCGAAAGCCTGTTTAGTCTCTGCCATGGCAGACTCCTTATTTTTTACATTAACGTTTAGCCGCTATTGCTGTGTTTGACTGATAGGCTGTCATCAAAGTCACATTAGCTGTATTTTTTGTATTCTAATAGAGCTATGCAAAAACAAAGCACCTTTATTGATAGCCTTTATTTGATGTGACTTTTTGTCGTTTAATACAGTCTATAGCACGCTGGCATCTCCGGGTGGTTTAATGAGCTGTCACGTATGCCCGCAGATAATTATCAATAGAGATCAGACACATGCCAGACAGCGAACCTTGGTGGGGAGATTTTCCGCTTACAGAACAACAATCATTGTGCTGGTCCATCGGCGAGCGGCAACTCATCATTCAACGCCAGGCTAGCGAGTGGAGTACCTGGAATATTGAAACCGAGACAGAAAACCAGGAACGACTGGTACGGACAGACCATGCCAACCAGGAACTACCCGATCAGGTATTGCTGGGGCGGCATTTACAAGCGACTACGGCGGCCAGCCTTCGTGTGATACCTGCCCTGGCCGATCGTTCCATCGTTACTCGCCCCAATGTGCCCTTGCGTTTGCTGGGTGGAGAGAAAACACGAATTTATGTCAGCACGCCACTCTGGTTTAAAGCACTGACACTACCCGGTGATTTGTGTTTGTTGGACGTTCCTTTTTGGCGCCCTTCTGATTCTTGGTTCGGCCCCTCAACTCGGGAGGGAGAAATGTGTTATGCCAAGTATACCGAGGCTCGCCTGCAGGTAGCGCTACTTGAACAGCGCCCGCATCGCGCTATTACGCCCGTTTTTATCCACAATAAACAACGGGAGGCGCTGCTGATTGATCGCCTGAACGTACCCGTGCCCTTGCTCAGCCTCTATCAGGATACCCATCAAGGGCTATGGACCAATACTATCAGCGTGACCCGTGAGGCGGACGATGACCTGATAGAACTGCTGCTGGAAAAACAAGCGCCGGCAGAAGCTCAGGATGCCAGCCTAGTCGCAGCACCTCGAATCGCCAGCGGCAGACATACGCTGATTCGTAGTTTGGGTAGTTTATTCGCCTAGTTTTACCCATACATAATTACAGGAGACTATTGTGGAAGATATTAAACGCATTATTGAATTCTTGGAGGCGACTCATTTGCCGTCTATCGCCCACGCAATACTATTATTGCTATTTGGTTATATTGCCGGACGCCTCGCCAGTACCACCTTGGTGAAACTCTTTCACAAAGGCATGAGTCCGCATGGGCAACAAATTCTAAAAAGGTCTGTATTTTACGGAATTTTTGGGTTGCTGGTGATATCTGCACTCAAACAATTGGGATTTGACCTAAGCATATTACTGGGTGCCGCAGGTATTTTCACCGTAGCCATTGGTTTTGCCTCACAAACTTCTGCCTCCAATTTAATCAGCGGACTCTTTTTGATGATTGAGCGGCCCTTTTCCATTACCGATATCATTCGCGTGGGTGACACTACCGGCGAAGTGATTTCCATTGATCTATTGTCTGTCAAGCTGCGCACGTTCGACAATTTATTTGTACGGATACCCAACGAGACCATGATCAAAACCGAAGTCACCACATTAACCAAATTCCCTATACGTCGTGCCGATCTTAAAATTGGCGTTGCCTATAAAGAAGACATAGACCGGGTAAAGACGCTGTTGACAGACATGGCCAGTAAAAACCCTTTATGCCTCGAAGAACCCGCGCCGCTATTCATATTTAGCGGCTTTGGTAATTCATCCATCGATATCCAGTTTTCAGTGTGGGCGCAGCGAGAAAACTTTTTGCAACTGAAGAACAGTCTCTATGAGGACATTAAAAAAACCTTTGACCGGGAAGGCATTGAAATTCCTTTTCCTCACGTCAGTCTTTATACTGGCTCTGCGACGCAGCCACTACCGATTACCCTGACCAATAACGATCCAGGCAATAACAACCCGGAAGATAAACTATCAACAGAGGAGTTAACATGAACATACAACAATTTTTACTGCGTACCGGCATTGCCATACTACTGGGTACTCCTCACTATTTATCCGCTAGTGAGGAACTCAAGACTGACTGGCTCAAAGCGACAACTGGCAGCAGCGGCGAAACATTAGGCTCAGAAGTTATCAACGTAAAACAAGAGGGCGATATCACCACCGTGGAGGTGGATATCGATGTTGATAATTTGGAAGATTACGAAACAGTGGTGGTCATTGGCAAAAAATCCAATAAGCCAGTCGAACTAACAAAAGAACCTGAGCTGCTAAGCAATGACGACGAAGTCTACGGTATTCGTTTTCAAATAAAGCGGCTACCCGGATTTGAATTCCGTCTACGCATGGCGGATGACAGTGAGCAGATACTTAAATAACGCGATTAATATTGTCGGGAACACCATCAACATTGTCGGGCTTGTGAGTGTAGTGGTCAACCTTTTCTGGCCAGCCAATTAGAGGTTTTCCAGTAAAAATCTTCTTTTTTATTTGGCGGTAATCCCAAGTTATGACTGTGAGGCCGAGCAACGTTGTAGTATTTGTGAATGTAATTCATCACTGATCGCTTAGCCAGACCCTCATTTATGTAACCTTTTTTAGGCATGTTCTCCGTCTTCAAACTTCTGAAGAATCGCTCCATCGGTGCATTGTCCCAGCAGTTTCCACGGCGACTCATACTCTGCTTTATCTGGTATTTCCAAATCAACTGCCTGAACGACAAACTGGTGTAATGGCAACCTTGATCCGAGTGAAACATTAAATTCTTTGGCCGGCCACGAGCCTCAAAAGCATTTGATAAGGCCTGCTTTGTTAATTCACTATCAGGTGAATCTGATAAAGAAAAACCCACAATTTTGCGGCTATATAAATCCAAAACCGCCGCTAAGTACTGCCACTTGTCACCGACCCAAAGGTATGTAACATCACCACACCAAACTTGATTGGGCCGTACGGGACTGAACTCACGGTTTAGATGATTTTTAACATTTACGTGCTCTTTTTTTGCGACTTTATATTTGTGAGTTGTTGGCTGACAACTCACAAACGACAAGCGCTTCATAGATTTAGCCGCTCGATAACGGCTCAACGGATAACCATCTTGCGTGACCAGTGTAGCGATCGTTCTGGCGCCTGCTGACCCATCGCTTAATGCGTAGGCTTCCTTCACTTCCGCATCTATACGTATATTTTTGGCGTTAACTTTGCCGTAATTTTCAAACCAATAGCGATAGCTACTTCGGTGAACACCAAAGACCTGGCAAAGCAGGTTAATCGGGTAGCTCTCTTTCAATGACTTAATCAACGCAAATCGTTCATTGAGTCCGACATCAAGAGAGCGGTAGCCTTTTTTAAAATTTCTTTCTCCGTTTTAAGCCGCTGGATTTCTCGCTCCAACGCTTTAATTTTGACTTGCTCTTCAGATATTGGGGTACTCTCTGGCGGTTCTCCTTGGCGTTCGTTGTTTAATGAACGTGACCACTTATCAACGGTGGACTTACCAACACCCATCGCCTCAGCGGCTTCTCGGATGGAATATCCTTGATCAAGAACCAGTTCTGCAACTTCCTGTCTGAATGCGGGTTTAAAATGTTTTGGCATGATGCGACCTTCGTTAAGGGCGATTATAATATCACCTCTAAATAGGTGGCCAGATTCAGTGTGCCACTACAAAGCCGACTGGCCGGAAGATTTGGACACACAATATGATGCTTTAGTTGAAAAGCAGGAGGCACTGGAACGAGAGCGAGACAATCAATATCTTACCTTCTCCGACGAGCAAAAAGCTTACAGCGGCTGTATCGTGGGCTTTGATCGAGACGGTAAATTAACCCTGACCCAAGGGGTGGCGCGCAAGAAGGACATTCCACAACCTAACAGCAAAAATAATGATGGCGAGGGGCATCCTAGCGATGGACAAGAACTTGCTCAAGAGACACAAGACACAACGATTTCTCAAGCACTTCGCACGGATTTAGGCCGTTATCGACAGCAAGCAGTGAAGGCCGCATTGCTGGCTGACGCTACAGCAGCTACGGATATTCTTTACTACAGCTTATGCCAACAGATTCTCTCAGGGGCATACCGGCGGTTGGACGATCTAATGGATGCGTCCTTTAATCGGGCCTGCTCAGAAAGCAGCAGGGAGGAAACCGACAGCCCTACCGCCTCGAATGCCTTGCAAGCCGCTGAATCGAAACTGGATACCCAGTGGGTGGCCATTGAGGATGACGGTGAGCGTTTCACGGCCTTTCGTGCCCTTCCCCAAAAAATGAAAGACAAGCTGGTGACGTACTGTGTTGCTCAATCATTACAAATTGGGGTTCGAGGTGCTAACACGACCCAAGATGCGTTGGTGGATATGTTATCGGTTGATTTTGCCGACTACTGGCGACCCACCAAGGACAACTACCTGTCTCGCTTGAGCAAACCCCTGCTACTAGCGACATTTACACCGCTGCGCCACAAAGACTGGGCAGCAATGTACGGTGATATGAAAAAATCAGCGGTGGTCGAAAGTATGCATGAATGGTTTAGCAGTACGCCTGACAGCGACAATGGCAGTGCCGTGACATGGATGCCGCCGGAGTTCTAAATCGTAATATCGATTGATTTGATTGCCGCCTACTCCCCTCACCGAGGTTCAACAATTTTGGCTTGGGGAGTAAAGCGTCCCCACTGCATGAACCCTTTTTAGCCATACAATCCAAATAAGAATTTAGAATCATGGTCATATCCAAGATCAGGATCAATGTTATGAGAACAGACATATCAACCCACGAGCTTTGCGACCGCTACCGTTGTTCATCACGAACAATTTTCAGACGCATGAAACACGAGATCAACCCTTTCCCCCCTGCCTGCATGAAACATTCTGGATCTTGTAACCTTTGGGATGCAC
The DNA here is from genome assembly GCF_014217335.1 of Teredinibacter purpureus. NCBI lineage: Bacteria > Pseudomonadati > Pseudomonadota > Gammaproteobacteria > Cellvibrionales > Cellvibrionaceae > Teredinibacter > Teredinibacter purpureus. The sequence goes on from NZ_CP060092.1 coordinate 4,620,217, forward strand.
AGGAAGTAACGGACTGGGAAGAACGGGAAATTGAAAAAACAACAACACACTCTCAGCCAAAAACAGTTTGACTAGAAATTTACTACTACCGACTACCAGCTTGAAACATACTGGGGTTTACAGCTTTAGGAAAATAAAAAGACGGTAATCCGTTAAAGCTCTACTAACCCTTTCAGCCTCATCCACCATGCCTTATAAGCCTGCTCCTGTTCTGGCAGGTACTCATAATGATCATATACCCTCCAAGAACCAGGTAATTTATGCCCGAGCATAATTTCAGCGATATGCGGCTCTGTCAGGGATGAAAAATTGGTGCGAGCCGTTTTTCGTAAGTCATGAACAGACCAATGCGGTATATCATAAGCCTTGTTCTTACGCAGCCATTGCATGATGTTATACGGAAGCTGCACTGGCGCACCAACACCCATAGGTTCATTCGTGCCATTATTGTTGAACAGGTAATCCCCTTTACCGCTCAGCGCTATAGCTTCCTCAATGAGTTCCTTCACCTCTGGAATGATTGGACGTGATAAGGGCTTGCCGGAAGCTTTTCCGAGCTTGTGGTTTTCTGGTGGCACCATCCAGATCATATTTTTAAAATCAAAATGATCTTTACGGCTTAATCTTAACTCTCCGTTCCGGCAGCCAAATACTAAACAGAGCTTTAAATACAGCTTGTTTTTAGTAGACATACGGGACTCATTAATTGCCAACCAGACATATTTAATTTCATCATCAGATAACGACCTGTCCCCTACACCTTTTTTAAGCTGCAAATCCTCCCTAGCATTGATACCTGTTAAGACACTCTCAGGAATAAGTTTACGCCTCACCGCCCATTTAAGCATTTGCTTACCGTTGGTTAAGATACGGTCAGCAATGGAAGGGCGCTTTTCAGCATGCTCTTCCAAGATCGCAAGCCACTGGTGAAGGGTTATTTTCTCGACAGGTAAATCACCAATAACAGGCAGAACATATAATTCAAAACTGCGTTTTATCTCGTGATGCATTTTCTTATTCTTCTCACAGTAGCTTTCATACCACTGTCGAAAAATAGATTCTAATGAGCCCGCATTGATGATCGCCTGCTTTTCGAGCTTCCTAACGATTTTTGGATTATGCCCTTGCTCAAGCTCCTTTCGCAGCCGGTCATTTTCATTCCTCGCCTCTTTGAGAGATATTTTAGGATAGGAACCAAGATCAAGGCGGCAATGTTTATTGTCATAGCGATAGCGCATTTGAAAGGTTATCTTGCCGAGAGGAGACACCCGAATACCCATATTATCGCGGTCTTTAAACTCTTCTACTTTCTCGCGCTTCCTACCTAAATTTGCTTTGAGCCAAGCATTTGATAGAGACATAATCTACCTCTCAACATCCTTGCGTACATATTTTTTAAGAGCCTTAAAAATTCAAATTATGTACGCTAATATGTACGCAACAGGGAAGGCTCAGCCTGTCTTTTAGTGACTTCCATTATCGTACATACGGGAGGAATATCCAATAAAATCGGGGAATTAAGGGTTTTCTGTCTCTAACTGTCAGTCAGTAACTTTGAGGGATAGATCGGGGTGAGAGATAATCGCGAAAGTACGGCGCTTATCGATTTCTGGTAAAAGGCTCATAGTATTAAGACGGCTGATTAAAAAATAAGGGGGCGATTATGCCTGAAGCCGTGCTTACACGTAAGAGAGAGTTTGAAATGAGGGCGGGGAAGGAAAACTAGCCTATGCGTAAGGATTTTCCGTAAATATGAGCATCTTCTCGACCGTTTTCGGAGGGGTAGTAGCCGGGGCGTACGCCTAAGCAATTAAACCCGCATTTGTCGTACATGCTAATAGCACGGATATTCGACGCCCGCACTTCAAGAAAAAGCTCAGCCGCGAAATCTTCGAGTATTTCCACCATTAGCTCGATAAGTTTGCCCGCGACGCCTTTGCCTTGCCATACCGGGTCGACAGAAATAATAAGTAATTCCGCATCGCCCGACGCTATCGAGAATACCGCCTGTCCAATCCACATACCATTTTGCTGGACACCAACGCAAATATGGTTGTTTGCCGTTGAGTCACGAAAGTTTCGCTCACTCCAAGGGTAAGGGTTAGCACGCTTTTCAAGCGCTAATATACCGCCTAAATCGGCTTCGTCGTAATTACGTAAAACACACGCACTGCCCTCTTCGAGGTTAAAATTACGATTAATACTGTTTCTTATCTCAAGACTCAAATGACACCTCTAACGCTGAGCAATTCCATGTCGCAGCAAACACTGCCATACCGTTTTTTTCTGGCTTGGGTCATGCAGTATCTCTGCAATACTCGGAAAAACGAGCGCTTGTGCTGCAAATGCATCGATATCCACACACTCGAAACGTAAGTTTCGACAAGCGTCGGCACTCAAGGCCTCATCCGCTATTGCACGGAAGCTTTCCTCACCAAAAAGTAACATCGTAGTTACGGGCTTTACCAGCAGCTTCCCTTCCAGAAAGGTTGCCACCATCTCTCTCGCTGCAGCCCAATCTTTAGGTTTACCCGGCAAATCGACCATTGGCCAAGATAGCGTATCCGACGCGGGTAAATAGCCAGAACCTTGCGCACAAGCCCTTAAAATATTCGACAAAAGCGCTTCTGTCGGAAGTGCAGCGCCCACTTGTCGAGCATCAACAGCAAGCAGGCTATCACTTACCCGCCATATAGAGAGTGAAAATTGGGCATCGGGATCGAGTATTGGTTCCACCGCTGGCTCAATTGCCGACGAGGATGGGTTGTCATTGATATCAACACCCGATTGAACGATTGCGCTCGCCACCTCAGATGTCTGTAATATGTCGCCAAGCGCAACTATGGACGGCCCTTTGCTACTATCGTTTCTATCGTTTCGCGCATCAATAGCGCGTAATGCGGGCGCTCCCTGCGCAGGGGGTGAAGGACTTGCATCGATAGGCTCATCAGGTAATGCACACGTTACCGACGGCCGCGCTTGCGATAACGCAAAACGCGGTACAAACATATCGATACCGGCGGCTTCCATGTACTGCATACGTTGACGTTCATTCATGGCCGGCAGTGTACCTGTTACACCAACTTTCACAAACGTCTACGCGCACTTTTTATACGCCATCGCGCTGCGGGTGGGAACGCTTTTGGCTCGAAACAAGAAGGTTCAGAGCATGTAAGTAAGCCTTCACTGACGCCACAACGATGTCTGTATCGGAGCCTATCCCATTTACAATATACCCATCACGCTCTAAACGCACGGTCACTTCACCTTGGGAATCGGTGCCTTGCGTTATCGCATTCACCGAATAAAGGTGAAGGTCTGCGTGACTATTCACCACACTCTCAATCGCTTTGTACGCGGCATCGACAGGGCCGCCACCTTCAGATTCTGCAACATGATCTTCTCCTTTAACTTGGAGAGTTAGTCTAGCAAGCGGCTTCGATCCTGTTTTAGAGCAAACCTCCATGTCGACGAGCAGATAACTCTCCTCCATAGCCTCGCTGCCTTTCGCTGAGACAAGCGCATGAAGGTCTTCATCGAAGATTTCATGTTTTTTATCAGCGAGATCTTTAAACCGCGCAAAGGCTTGATTAAGGTCGTCCTGGCTTTCAAAAACAATACCAAGCGCTTCAAAGCGTGCTTTAACCGCCGCCCGCCCAGAATGCTTGCCTAGTATTATTTTGTTAGTGTTCCAACCAACCGATTCGGCACGCATAATTTCATACGTTTCACGATGCTTTAGAACACCGTCTTGATGTATGCCCGATTCATGCGCAAACGCGTTAGCCCCAACAATGGCTTTATTCGGCTGCACAGGGAACCCCGTAACAGAAGATACGAGTCGCGAAGTAGGCACGATGTGCTTAGCGTCAATGCACGTCTCAACAGGGTATAGGTCCTTCCGTGTGCGAACGGCCATCACAATTTCCTCTAGGGAAGAATTGCCCGCTCGCTCACCAAGGCCATTGATTGTACATTCCACTTGACGCACACCATTCATCACCGCCGATAGCGAATTCGCTACCGCTAGCCCGAGGTCATTATGGCAATGTGTCGAAAATATCGCTTTGTCTGAATTCGGTACATTTTCGATTAGCCGCTTAAACATTGCCCCATATTCACTGGGCTCACCGTAACCGACGGTATCGGGCACATTAATGGTCGTTGCACCCGCCGCAATTGCCGCTTCAGTAATTCTGCACATAAATTCAAACTCTGAACGACTGCCGTCTTCCAATGAAAATTCGACGTTGTCGGTATAGTTTCGAGCGCGCTTTACGGAGTGAATAGCTTGCTCTAATACTCGCTCTGGTGTCATTTTCAGTTTGTATTTCATGTGGATAGGCGACGTCGCGATAAACGTATGAATACGCGAAGAGTTAGCGCCTTTAAGTGCTTCAGCGGCACGGTCTATATCGCCATCAACCGCTCGGGCTAGGCTACAGATAGTTGAGTCTTTAACGGCGTTAGCAACCGCTCTCACCGCCTCAAAATCACCTTGGCTTGCAATCGCAAATCCCGCTTCGATAACATCAACTCTCATTTTTTCGAGCATTTTAGCGATGCGAACTTTTTCTTCCCGCGTCATGCTCGCACCGGGGCTCTGCTCACCATCACGTAGTGTCGTATCAAAAATAACAAGTTTTTCTTTGGTCATTCTCTTCTCCTAGTGCCTGCCGGGATCACCAACAAAGCGGTCGACCACTCCTAAGATAATCAGAAATGGTATGTCATTAATATTTACAAAAGTTCGGTTAAAATCGAGATGCAATAGAGATGGTTTTACGCTAACGCCCTTTAGGGCAGGGCTACCGCGATGCCATCAAGATATGAAGGGACGCAACAAGAATGCTCGCTGAGCACGGATAGACGTGTGATGCTGGTGGTGTTGAGTCGTCATGCAACGTTACCTCCCTGCGAGTGATTGATTAGGAAAGTGTAGAGACTAAACCTCCCAGCATCAACATCTATCCTAATATCAAGACACTTTTAGGATGAAAAAACAATAATCGCCCAAAAAATCGCTGGACACCAAAATATTCATCCTAATATTTGCCGAAACACGCACACACCCCACTCTCCCTAACAAGAGGCATGCACGAAGAAAAACCAACCACGCGACATAACCACAACATCAATGAATGGCTGTATCGATTAAACGCTATTTGGAGGCCGTAAAATTCAGCATACGCTGCAGCGGGATCATCGCTTTCTTCGCTAATGATGGCGTAACATGCACTTCGCAACCCTCGCCGCGACCACCGTCGAGATTCAGCAGAAGCTCAGCTAAGTTCTGGAGTTCATTCATTGCCATCCAAGGACAACTTGCACAACTGCGACACGTCGCTCCGGTGCCAGCGGTCGGCGCGACCAATAACAACTTATCCGGACACGCCTGCTGCATTTTGTAAAAGATTCCCTGATCCGTCGCAACAATGAATGATGGGTTAGGTAGGCGTCGCGTCGCCTCAATCAACTGGCTAGTGGACCCTACGGCATCGGCTAGATCCACAACCGGCTTAGGCGACTCTGGGTGGACGAGAACCGCGGCATCAGGGTAAAGCTTTTTTAAATCTTCAATACCACGCGCTTTAAACTCTTCATGCACAATACAAGCGCCATTCCACAGAAGTACATCGGCACCGGTCTTCTCCGCGACATACCCCCCCAAATACTTATCAGGAGCCCATAGTATTTTTTTGCCTTGCCTATCGAGGTAATCCACGACATCCACCGCAATACTGGACGTTACCACCCAATCGGCACGCGCTTTAACGGCCGCTGACGTGTTGGCATAGACTACAACGGTGCGATCCGGATGTGCATCGCAGAACGCTGAAAACGTATCGATAGGGCAACCCAAATCCAGCGAGCACGTAGCTTCCAGCGTGGGCATATACACCCGTTTCTCTGGCGACAATATCTTCGCCGTCTCCCCCATAAACTTCACGCCAGCGACTATCAATGTTTGCGCAGCATGATTTTTACCGAAGCGCGCCATTTCTAACGAATCGGCAACGCAACCACCCGTCGCTTCGGCCAAAGCCTGAATGTCGGGCGAACAATAGTAATGAGCAACTAGCACAGCCTTCTCTCTGACAATCAGCTCAGATATCTGTGCGACGAGCTGGTCACTGTTCACTGGAGATGTGTGGTCTACGGCTAGGGCTTCATCAAGGTGATGTTTAACTAGCATTTCAGGAGAGAGATTTTGTTCAATATCGGTAGGCATGGCTAGAGTTCTACGCTTAAAGAAAGTGTGTCTGTATTTTCAGGCTACGCGGTTTAGCGGTTGAAATCCATTGAGCGATAGCCGATGAAAAAGTGCCGAATGGCAATGCCGTAAACAAAAACGAAAAAAGGGGACATATAATGTCCCCTTTATCGGCGTATGGTGGGTCGTGCGCGATTCGAACGCGCGACCAATTGGTTAAAAGCCAACTGCTCTACCGACTGAGCTAACGACCCTAAAAGCTCAAAAAACTGGTATCCGAGGCCTAAACACGTGTTTTAGATGACCCCCGAAAGAGGCGCATATAGTAATGATTTGAATTTAAAACTCAAGCGCTTTCTTCGTTTTATTTCATGATTCTTTAGAACAGCGGCTACTCGGGCTGATAAAGGGTTGAATCTTGTACACCTGCGTCCAAAAACCCCTTCCGACGCAACCGACAGCTATCGCATCTACCACATGCTCTGCCAGCGTCATCAGCTTGATAACAACTTACAGTTAAAGCGTAGTCCACATTCAACGCATGACCATGACCAATAATATCGGCTTTCGACAATTCTATTAGTGGCGTTTCAATTTTAACGGGGCTACCCTCGACACCCGCTTTCGTTGCCAACTCCGCCATGCGCTGAAAAGCACAAATATAATCCGGCCGACAGTCTGGGTACCCCGAGTAATCAACGGAGTTTACGCCAATAAAAATAGCCTCGGCTTCAAGCACTTCCGCCCAACCTAGCGCTATCGATAGGAAAATAGTATTGCGTGCAGGCACGTAGGTTACGGGAATGCCGGTTGTTTCAGATTCGGGCACATCGATACTGTCGTCCGTCAGAGCCGATCCGCCTATAGCACGAAGGTCTAGCGTAATAACTTTGTGCTCAGTGGCACCTAGAGCCTTAGACGCCCGCTGAGCGGCATACAGCTCGGCACGGTGACGCTGCCCGTAATCAAAACAGATGGTATAACACTCGTACCCTTTATTTTTGGCCATAGCCAAAACGGTGGTTGAATCCAACCCTCCGGAAACCAAAACGACCGCTTTTTTACACACCGGGCGTCTCCCCCCATAATTGTTTATGTAACTGCATCTGAAAACGAACATTCAAATGATCGCGCAATATCCACTTGGCGAGCTGTGCTGGCGCTAATTGCTCGAAACTGGGTGAAAATAAGACCTCGCCCACACGTTCATCCAGATGATACTCATCCAGCTTAAACACCGCCCAGTCATAGTCTTTTTGACTGCAGATCACAAACTTGACCTGATCTTTTTGGGACAATAGCGCAATGTTGTCATAGCGATTTTTATCCACTTCAAGAGAATCTGGCGTCTTTAAATCCATCACAATACTTACGCGTGAGTCCACCGCAGAAACATCCATCGCGCCACTCGTTTCCAATGAAACCGTGTAACCGGCGTCACACAGCACTGTGAGCAGCGGCAGACAAGCCGGTTGCGCTAAAGGCTCGCCGCCCGTTACACAAATATATCGAGGCTTAAATTCGGATACTGCATGCTGAATCTGCGTGAGCGTTTTTCGCTCGCCACCATAGAACGCGTATTCGGAATCACAATATCCGCAACGTAGAGGACAACCAGTGAGGCGCACGAATACCGTAGGCAAACCAACGGATTGGGCTTCTCCCTGCAAGGAATAGAAAATTTCGGTAATTCGAAGACTGTGCTCGCTCATTGACGACTCGGCTCTAACATCAAGGGGCGGGATTCTAACGAAAACCGCCATAAACAGCGAGCATAGCTGAATACGGCGGCATCAAATTAAGAGTTAAAATGCTCTCGAAGGTAGCGTTTCGCTAAGCGAGCGGCATCAGAACTAGACGCCGCCACCTCATTAAGCAACGTTTTAGCTTGAGCTTCGTCTCCCATTAGATGGTAAACCTTACCCAATTTAAACTTCCCGTCAGGCGCTTTACGATGAGCAGGGTACTCCGCAAGGAGCTGAGCAAACCATTGCCGCGACGACTCTAAATCATTTTTAAGCAAATAAATTTCGCCCAACCAATAAATCGCATTCGCGGCATAACGACCACGAGGGAAAACCGTTAAATGCTCTTTTAGCGCAACCACAGCCTGATCGTATTGCTGTTTTTTTAAGACGAGATCAATTGCCGCACGATAGTGGCGTATCTCATCTTCAGGTGCCGTGCTCGTCACGCTGGAACTAACGGCGGGTTGCGAGGCTTCGGTAACCGCCGTACCAGCGTTCCCCTGCCCCAACGCACTTAAACGTCGATCGAGATCAAGATAGTCATCCAAACGCTGCTGCTTTAAACGCTTCACTTCGTGAGTTTGCTGTTCAACAAGCCCTCGAAGCTGAAGAACTTCTTGTTGCAACAACTGCAGCTGATAATAAAGTTCGCCCGCATTCTGAGCAGAAGAAGGCTGCACGATGGGGGGCGGAGGTGTTTGCTCACCGCTAACAGGAGACCGGTCAATGACTTCTACCTGAGCAGAAACACAAAAAGCCGCCATCAAGAAGATGGCAGCTAGCAGATTTTTTAAAACCATAGGTTAACCGTAGTTAAATAGTTTACAGCTTAATTTGTACGCGACGATTTTGAGACCAAGATCCTTCGCTTCCACCAAGCGCTACAGGGCTTTCTTCACCATAGCTAACGGTTTCAATGATAGAGGCGTCAACGCCTTGAAGAACCAAGAAATCACGAACGGCATTTGCACGCTGCTCACCTAAAGCCATGTTGTATTCACGGGTTCCGCGCTCATCAGCATGCCCTTCTAATCGAATGGACTTAGGTGCATCACCAAGCACTTCGGCGTAGATCATTAAAGCAGCACGGGCTTCAGCTTTAAGGATCGACTGATCAAAGTCAAAGTAGAATACAGTCGATAAACCCTCAAGGGCTTCGTACGGATCAACTTCAATGACAGGCTCCATTGTGGGCTCTGGAGTTGCCACAACGTTGTCATCATTGTCGGATGATGAACTTGTGTTAGTACAACCGGCCAACAAACTTAATACCGCAGCCAAAGTTAATAATGTTTTTAAAGTGTTAGTCATTTTTTATCACTCCCAAGTGTTAGTAAAGCGTAGCAACCCCGTTTCCCCCTCTCTTACTCGGCGACAAAAGGAGACCACGCAGGCTCCCGGACATCACCTTGTTTAGAGGGTAATCTAAATTTTACCCCTGCATCCATCGACACAGCAGCAAGTACACCCTTATTGTTATGCTGCGTAGCATACAACAACATCGCGCCATTAGGCGCTATGCTTGGCGATTCGTCAAGCCAGGTTTCGGTAAGAATACGCATATCGCCTGATGCAATATCTTGCCAAGCAATATGAAACACGCCTTTATAACGATGAACCATTACAAGACTTTTACCATCTGGCGACACTCGCGGTCTAGCGTTGTAATCACCCTCAAAGGTTAAGCGTTCTCGGCTACCGCTTTCAAGCCCAATTTGATAGATTTGTGGGTTACCTCCACGATTCGAAGTAAAGATTAAGCCCTTACCGTCGGCTGTCCAGTTCGGCTCTGTATCAATCGCAAAATGACGTGTCACACGCGTTAAGCGTCGCGTTGAAAGCTCTAACGTGTAAATTTCTGGGTTACCATCTTTCGACAACACGAGTGCAAGGTGTTTGCCGTCTGGCGACCACGAAGGCGCACCATTCAACCCTTGAAAATTCGTTAACTGTTCTCGAACCCCCGTGAGCAAATTTTGGCGGAAAATTGCCGGCCGGGATGTTTCGTAGGAAACATAAGCCACTTGCGATAAATCATGTGACCATGCGGGAGACAACAAAGGCTCGCTTGATGAAAACAATATTTTTTCGCGCGCACCATCAGCATCCGCTGTCACTAAGCGATAACGGCCAGCTCCTGGCGTATTTAAGTCTTCGATATACAAAATTTTCGTAGCGAAAGCGCCTCGAATGCCGGTGACCGCTTCGTACACTTTATCGCTGACGTGATGCGCAAGGTCCCTCAGCCCGGAAGCGCCCACGATAACAGAATCTTTAAAAATATTACGCTGAGCAATAACGTCGTACAAGGCGTATTCAAGCATGAACGAGCCTGAATTGAGCTTCGTCAAATCAGAAGAGGGCGTGCCCACCTGCAGCTGCCCTATCACGAGAAACTCGGCACCAAGAATGCGCCAGTCACGGTAATAAACGTCCTCTTCGCGCCGCGGGGTCGATAACATATCTCCCTGAGGAATAGGCCGAAATAAACCACTACGTTTGAGATCGGCCGTTACTATTGCCGATATATCGTCAGGAAGCCCTTGGCTCCCGCCAAAGGGCACAACGGCAATAGGTGTTGGGTTATCCATACCATGGGTAATTTCGATCAGTAACTCTGCACGCGTACAAACGCTTGCACCTAGCGCAAGTATCAGCAGCGCTATTTTTGTAATCATTGTCTCAAGTCCTCTGGCTGAAAGCCTAAACTGAATTGCCTAAAGTGACGCTCGAAAACGGCAATGGGAATGTTTTTAACTTCGGGAAATGCCCCTACCTTCTTGACCGCTGCGACTGCCGAACGATCGAATACGGCATCACCGCTACTGGTTTTAATATTAACATCGATAATTTGACCGTTGGGTACCATATCGATGGTTAGCTCACACCGCATGCCATTACGTGCGGAAGGTGGGCGGCTCCAATTTTGCTCAATACGCCTACGAATAAGGTCTGCATAACTTTGAGCTTCTGAAGTATATTCCTCTTCTAGCAGCAGCCCCTCTTCCTCTAATAACGCATCATCAAACTCTTGCTGCAACTGTTCCAGCCTCTCTTTCTCCAGCAATGCCTGATCACGCTGCGCATCGAGAAGCGCCTGTTCTTGCAAGGCTTTTTTTTGTGCCGCAGCAAGGTCATCTGCATTTTTTTTGTCTATCAAGGCCTTAAGACGCTGCTTTTCCGCTAGTCTTTTTTGTCGGTCTTGCTCTAATTTTTTTGCAGTTAGGTCTACAATATTAGGTTTTTTTTTGGTCGTGGCTCTTTTAGTTGTTTGCGTTTTTAATTCAACTAATTTCGCCTCTATATAGCGCGGAGCAATAGTTTTTTGCTCTGGAGAACGCGGCTCCCAGCCTAGCGTTAGAACAGCCACCAAGCCTAGGTGAAGCGCTAAGCTAACGGTGAGGGGAACTGAGTATGTTGTTAAATAATAGCGTAACAATTGAATTACTCTACCGGAGGGTCTGTAACTAAACCCACGGATGTTGCGCCCGCTTTTTGAAGATCCGTCATTAGAGAGACAACTACACCATACTCTACACGTGTATCGCCCCACACTAACACAGGCGTATTCGGCTTTTGGCGTAAGACTTTTGCAATGGTTTCCGTTATTTGTGTGAGTGGCTTTGCCTGCTGTTGCTCAACGCCCAAATTTAAATAGTAGGTGCCATCAGTTTTTACCGAAACGATAAGCGGTTCATCGTCTTTATTTTCCATGGGAGTTGACGGTGCTTGAGGTAAATCTACCCTAACGCCCTGCATTAACAAAGGTGCGGTGACCATAAACACCACCAACAGCACGAGCATGACATCAATGTAGGGCACCACATTGATGTCAGCCATCGGCTTGCGTTTACCCTTATTCGCCATTAGCTAATCCTATGACGTTTTGACATGCACTTGACGGTGCAAGATGGATGAAAATTCTTCTGCAAACGTTTCATAACGCGTCGTTAACCGTTCCGCATTTGCCGAGAAACGGTTATACGCTAGTACTGCCGGTATGGCCGCAAACAATCCCATTGCGGTGGCTACCAGCGCCTCTGAAATACCCGGTGCAACCGTTGCTAAAGTTGCTTGATGAACATTAGCCAAACCGCGAAATGAATTCATAATACCCCATACCGTACCGAACAATCCGATGTAAGGGCTAACAGAGGCAACACTAGCCAAGAAGGATAGATTACTTTCAAGCTTTTCTTCTTCTCGCGTCAGCGCTACGCGCATTGCCCTTTGGGTACCTTCCATAATGGCATCCGGATCGGTACTGCCTTGCTGACGTAGTCGAGTAAATTCCTTAAACCCTGCCCTAAAAATATTTTCAACGCCCTCTAACGTATTTCTATTCGCATCACTATTCCCCTGCCGATAAAGCTGAGTTAAATCGGTTCCTGACCAAAATAGTGTTTCAAAAGCTTTAAATGCGGTACTGGCTTTGGTTTGATATATTCCGCGTTGCACGATCATCACCCACGAGACCATAGAGGCTGCGAGTAAGATCAGCATCACGATCTGCACCAATAGGCTCGCGTTTCCAATCAAATAGAGAATGGATAAGGGTTCTTGATTCATTAATTTAATTCCCCCCAAGGGATTAGACTAAACCTGCCCGATATTCTACTGCTAAAGCGCAGTTAAACGAACGAAACTTATTGACCATATTTTATAGCGGTTAAGGCTTCGGGACGGCTACGGTTAAATGGCCAATACCGCAAGCCAAGGTTACACCTCTACGGTCATACGTATTCAGCAGCTCACCGGCTCTTAGATAGACGCTTACCCGGAGTGAAAATTCACTTTAAATAAAAAATTTAATCGCTCACAGGCAATACTGGAAGCAACGTCTTTTCTCGCCACTTTAATCATCGCTAGGCACTGGCAAACCAAAGTGTAAGTAAGCATTTTCAGTGGCCATTCGGCCTCGAGGAGTACGAATAATATACCCTTGCTGAATTAAATAGGGTTCAAGCACATCTTCAATGGTGTCGCGTTCTTCGCTAATCGCTGCCGCCAAGCTATCAACCCCTACCGGCCCCCCCGAAAACTTCTCTATCAGCGCCAATAATAATCGGCGATCCATGTGATCAAAGCCATGGTTATCGACGTTCAGCATATTTAATGCAAGATCGGCTATCTCGCTACTCACAACACCGTTACCTTTCACCTCGGCATAATCACGAACGCGGCGGAGCAACCTATTCGCTATACGAGGCGTGCCGCGCGAGCGTCGCGCAATTTCTACAGCGCCTCCTTGCTCAATAGTAATACCCATTAGCTCGGCGCTGCGCGTAACGATATACGTAAGATCTGTGACATTATAAAACTCTAAGCGCTGCACAATGCCGAAACGGTCACGCAATGGAGAGGTTAGCAATCCCGCCCTAGTTGTTGCTCCCACCAATGTAAAAGGCGGCAAATCCAGCTTTATAGACCGGGCCGCAGGGCCCTCACCTATCATAATATCCAACTGAAAATCTTCCATTGCGGGATATAAAGTTTCTTCTACAACGGCACTTAAACGATGAATTTCGTCAATAAACAATACATCGCCAGGCTCGAGGTTCGTCAAAAGCGCGGCTATATCACCGGCCTTATCGAGCACCGGGCCAGAAGTGGTTTTTAAATCACCGCCCATTTCCGTGGCGATAATATTCGCTAACGTCGTTTTCCCAAGCCCTGGAGGCCCGAAAACAAGTGTATGATCGAGCGCCTCTTTACGCGCACGAGCAGCCCCTATAAATATTTCCATTTGCTCACGCACAACAGGCTGGCCAACATATTCTTCGAGCGTTTTCGGACGAACAGCTCGGTCGAGCTGCTCTTCTCTCGGCTGCGCCACGCCATCAATTATCCGATCTTGTTCAATCATAGTTTTATTTCAAATTTTCATCTAATGGCGTTAAGACGGTATCATGCTCCGCAAAGCCAGCTTGATCAGGTCTTCACTTCGGCTAATGTCGGTCGTCATTACTCGCGATACAGCTTTCGCTGCTTCAGCGGGCTTATAACCCAAGGCAACAAGTGCGCTTTCGGCTTCTTCAATCAGTACGCTATGCCCACGCCCGCCGTTTTCTGCCGTTAAGGGTAGAGCCGTACTATCATTAGCGGAATTGCTGGTCGTCCAATTTTTTAATTTATCACGCGTTTCAATAATGAGCCTTTCGGCCGTTTTTTTACCAACGCCAGGCACCTTGACAAGAGCGGCAATATTATCGTCCATAATACATCTCACAATGTCATCTCGCTCAATAGCCATTATGCCAACCGCCATTTTAGGACCCACGCCGTTCACTTTTATTAATAGACGGAAAAAGTCGCGATCTTGACTCGAAATAAAACCAAATAATTGCTGAGACGTTTCACTAACAGCGAAATGAGTATAAAGCAGCACCGGCTGATTAATGTCGGGGAGACGGTAGAAAGTCGACATAGGTGCGAGCAAGTCATAACCAACGCCCTGAATATCTACCATTAAGTGAGGCGCTTGCTTTTCAACCAACACGCCATTTAATCGACCGATCATAATGCTGAGGTATCCTAACCGAGGTAACTTAAAAGATTATACCGCTCGACCACGTCGAAACTTTTTCGCACCAGCCATACGGACTAAATTATTGAAGGTATTAGCATGGCAAATGGCCACAGCCAGCGCATCAGAAGCATCTTCTGGCGGAGCCGTTGGCAGCGCCAACAAGGTTTTTACCATGTGTTGCACTTGAAGTTTATCAGCGGCACCCGTTCCAACCACCGCTTGCTTTACTTTCCGAGCTTCGTATTCGGCAACGGGTAAATTTTGATTTACCGCAGCTACAATCGCCGCGCCTCTAGCTTGCCCCAGCTTTAATGCCGATGAGGCGCTTTTAGACATAAAAACCTGCTCAATGGCAAATTCTTGGGGCTGGTAACGCTCAATAACTTCAGTGAGCGAATCAAAAATAATCTTTAGACGCTCCGCTAAACAATCGGCCACCAATAATGGTTGTGGAATACGAACAATACCGCTGGCGACGTACGTGATCTTAACGCCAACATTATTGATAATGCCATAGCCCATCTTGCGAGAACCGGGATCTACTCCGAGTATTAAGGACATAAGGAGGCACTCCAACAGTGGGCCAGTGAATAGACCAAGCATTCTATCATAAGCGTAGAACAGCTCTGCTGCTTGATTTTACGCCCCCAAAATGGTCTAGCACACACGCTATGCCTTATAATATGCAACTACATTCGGGCTATACGAGCGTCTAACGACACGACTTCATAGTAAAAGGTCGAAATCGACGGTAAGCAGTTAAATAGGCCGACACCTCCAATGACACCTATACAGTCTTCCCATTATTAGATTTACGTTAATTGAATACGCTCAAATTGATTAAAGCCAAACACGTTTAATCAAACACATGAGACTTTACGGTTATACTAAAATTAGATTTGCTAGGCCCTGCTTAAGGGGCATACAGCATCACCACTTTATTGAATAGCTAACTCCACTATGAAAGCGTTAATTACCGCCGTATTAAGCAGTGCTAGAGACCTCCTTCCTATCGTACTCGTTATTGCTTTCTTTCAAGCTGTCGTCCTTCAACAGCCCCTACCCAATATCATTAGCATATTAACAGGGCTGTTATTTGTAGTTATCGGCCTCACGCTGTTTATACGAGGCCTGGAAATCGGGCTATTCCCTGTAGGCGAAAGCATGGCAAATGCATTCGCACAAAAAGGCAGCCTTACGTGGTTACTCATCTTTGCTTTTTGCCTAGGCTTTGGCACAACTATCGCTGAACCGGCGTTAATAGCAGTAGCGGCTGAAGCTGCAAATGTCGCCGCAGGAGGCGGTGTCATCAGCAATTCTGACGCCGCCCGAAGCCAATATGCGGACGGCCTTCGACTGACTGTCGCTTTCAGTGTAGGTATCGCTATTGTTATCGGAGTATTTCGTATTGTTAAGGGCTGGCCCATACAGTATTTAATTATTGGTGGATATATCACCGTTATCGTTATAACCGTATTCGCGCCGGATGAAATTATAGGTATTGCTTACGACAGTGGTGGCGTAACCACTTCCACCATCACAGTTCCATTAGTTACGGCCTTAGGCGTTGGTCTAGCATCCTCAATAAAGGGACGCAACCCTATGATAGATGGATTTGGCTTGATCGCATTCGCCTCGCTTACGCCCATGATTTTTGTCATGTTATACGGCATATTGCTTTAACTTTACACGGATTACAAAACCATGAAAAAACTCAGCTATACCGATAACGGACGCCCATAGCTATGGACCTCGTTACCGAGTTTTTCAAAGTTTTGCTAGCCACTACGCGCGACGTTATCCCCATCGTCGCGATTATTTTTGGCTTTCAAATAATTGTTATCAGAAAAAAAATACCTGCACTACCCCAAGTGGTTATGGGCTTTTTCTTGGTGCTACTAGGGCTCACCTTTTTCCTACTTGGCCTCGAAAAAGCCCTATTCCCAGTCGGCCGCCTAATGGCGGAACAGCTAACGGCACTTAACGACCCTACCGTTGGCTACCTTTGGGTCTATCTTTTTGCGTTTTCCATTGGAGCTAGCACCACAATCGCAGAACCCTCACTTATTGCTGTCGCAATTAAAGCTAACCAAGTATCTGGCGGAGCCATCGGAATTTGGGGGCTTAGAATAGCCGTCGCTATCGGCGTTGCCGTCGGTATAACATTAGGCGCTTGGCGTATCGTGACGGGTTATCCCATCCATTGGTTTATCGTCGCAGGCTACATAATAGTAGTTATACAAACCACGTTTGCACCAAAGCTTATTGTTCCGCTCGCTTACGACTCCGGCGGCGTCACAACGTCGACGGTTACGGTTCCTCTCGTCGCAGCTCTCGGCTTAGGGCTCGCTGAGAATATTCCCGGTCGTAGCGCACTGATTGACGGCTTTGGCTTAATTGCTTTTGCCAGCCTTTTTCCAATAATGTCTGTTATGGCCTACGCACAAATTGCTAATTTTAAATCCAGTAGAACCAAGAATTCCCGACCCACTGCAAACAAAATCAATGAGGTGTAAACATGCGCTTTAAACTTCTCGTGGTATTCGCTGAAGACGCGAAAACCGATGTAATAATGGATGCCGCTCGCGCCGCTGGCGCTACGGGAGCAACAATCATTAACAATGCTCGCGGCGAAGGAATAACGCAGAAGAAAACATTTTTTGGTTTATCTCTCGAAACCCAAAGAGACGTAATTTTGTTTCTAGTCGAAGAACACCTAAGCAGGCAAATTCTAGAGTGCATCGAAAAAATAGGCGAGTTCGATTCATCGCCTGGCACCGGTATCGCCATTCAAATTGATGTAGAAGACGCGGTAGGTATAGCCCACCAAGCACGTGAACTTTCAGAAATTATCGAGGAAGAACTATGACCCGCAAAGTGATTACTTGCCGTGATGTAATGAACCAGCGTTTCGCAATTGTAGACGGCCTAACAACGGTATCAGAAGCCCTTAATATCATGAATGATAATGACTATAAAAAAGTGGTTATCAAAAAACGCGACGAAAGTGATGAGTGGGGCCAGGTGCTACTTTCTGATATAGCAAAACATGTGATTGCCAAGGACCGATCGCCAGAGCGCGTAAATTGTTACGAAATTATGGCCAAGCCCGTTATCGCCGTGCGCCCCGGTATGGATATAAAATACTGTGCTCGCCTCTTTAATTCTTTTGGCTTATCGTCTGCACCTGTAATCGAAAACCAAGATGTTATTGGAGTGGTCAGTTACAATGATATCGTTTTGAGCTGGCTGGACTATTTGGAGTCAAGATAACATCAGCGCCGCCGAAAAAATTGTCGACCACACGAGCCATATAACAATATCGGGCTCGTGTGATAATTTACCTTTTCTTTAGAAGTTCTTGAACGTACTTTTTATGGGGCGGCAATCCTTTTGCCATTTTATCCATCAAGCCATTCACCTGCCCCAGAACACCTTTAATTTCTTCAACATCAACATTATTAACAAATGGGTTGTAGCTAAGGGGGTGAACATGCATTCCGTCAAACACGGCATGCCAACTAGGAGGTTTAAATAGATCTTCTGGGTTATGGTACAACCTTCCCTCCTCTCGATACAGTTCAATTCTTTCTTTCAATCGGCCGGGGATCACCATATTTTTGCAGTGCCTCCAAAACTCACTATCCGTTCGATTCGAAGTACAGTAATGAAGTATAACAAAATCACGGACATCGTCATAAAGACTATTCATTAAACGATTATATTCATTCGCTAAAACGGGCGAAGCAGTTTTTTTTGGTAACAGATCAACAAACGTTCTTACACCTTTCATTACCAGATGAATCGCCGTCGACTCCAGAGGTTCGACGAATCCAGAAGATAAACCTAGCGACAAACAATTTTTATACCAAATATTTTCTCGCCGCCCCGTAGAGAATGAAATAAATTTTGGTTCTGTAATAATTTCGCCTGATATAGACTGAAGCAATGTATTCTGGGCCGTTTCATCATCACAAAATACGCTGGAATATACATAACCATTTCCAACTCTATTCTGCAACGGTATTTCCCAGGTCCAACCAGCGTCACGCGCAACTGATGTAGTGTATGGCGCCCAATTCTCAGCGCTCTTAGTTTGGCACGTTACAGCCCTATCACAAGGAAGATTATCGCTCCAATCAACGAGAGGAACACCCAATACCTTATCAATCAAAACCCCGGCGGTGCCACTACAATCAATAAAAAAATCACCATGAATTTCTGTTCCGTTTAACATTTTCAGTGCGCTAATATCACCACTCGGAGCCTGTATCGCACTTTCGACAATTCCTTCTACGCGCTGAACACCCTTTTTTTCTGCGTAACCCCGCATATACCTCGCTACCTTGATGGCATCGAATTGCCATGCGTAACTGGCACCCGCCAAAAAAGAATCTTCGGGAGCTTTGTTCGGGTCATAGAAATTATTATAGTTACACAAATGAACCGCAGGAGAATAATCTGTATATGCGGTGCTAAGCCCGGCTTTTTTTGCATTCAACCAATTATCGTGAAAAGACTGTCCGTCTAAGGTTAAACCAACCGACCCGAAAGGGTGCCAATAACTTTCGCCTTTCTCGTACCAATCGGTAAATTTAATCGCCAACTTATAGGTCGCAGAGACCTCGTGCATAAACTCGGCTTCGTCTATACCCAAGTATTTAATAAAATTTACGATAGGAGGAATCGTTGCCTCGCCGACACCCACTGCGCCTATCTCTTCAGATTCAACGAGCACTATTTTTACGTTTAATGGTGCTAACGCTTTACTTAGTGCCGCAGCAGCGAGCCATCCAGCGGTACCTCCGCCCAATATAACAATTTTCCCTAATTCTTCTTGCATTATGTAGGCCCCAAAATTAAAAAAGCGCGCCCTTTCGGGCGCGCCATTAATTCTACGCAGTTAAATTACATACGGTAAGTCACGCCAAGAACAACTCGTCGCTCAAGATTTATATACTGAGAGGGTAATTCCTTCCAGCCGAGGTGAGCACTTTGATCTTCTTCTGTTAAGTTTATACCTTCGAATGTAACCGATAGGTTATCCATAACGTTGTAAGTAAATTGTGCATCCCACTGACCGTAAGCATCAAACTTTTCTGTTACGGTATATGGAGAGTTTGCAATGCCAAAATTTGCTCGGTTCGGTGAAACGTAATCATCACGCCACGAGTAAGCCAATCGAGCACTCATTAACTCCGTTTCATAGAAACCCATGATATTAAAGGCATTTTCTGAAACACCAGGAAGACCATAATTCTGATCTGAGTCGGTAGATGACGTGGTGTTGGATGCAGAATACGTATAGTTAAAAGTTGCACCTAGACCGTTATCCCACGCTTGCTGGTACTGGAATTCTAAGCCGTTAATACTACCGCCATCGCCATTGATAGGCTTGCTTACAGGCGCCGTACTAAAGCCACCACCAGCAGGGTTACCATCAGCCTCTGTAAAATCTTCACTTCCCCCTGCAATAAACGCATCTACAGATTTGAAGAATACACCCGCTGACACTAGACCCAGCTCACCAAAATACCATTCGTAAGTTGCATCTACTTGCTTTGCTCGATAGGGATCGAGCTCTGGGTTACCGTCGCTACCCCCAATAAATTGATAGAAAGTCACGTCATTCTGATCATTACGTGTGAAATTCTTAGAGAAACCTTTACCCAAATCTTGAGAGCTAGGTCGAGCGATTACTTTAGCAGCTGTTACGCGTATTTTGGAATCGTCGTTTAGTTCCAACGCGTAATTTAGGCTTGGCAATACATCCCAATAGGATTTAGTCTCCGTTGAGCTCCCCCAATCGAGCAATACTCCTTGACTGTTCCAGCCATCGGTCGCAATAGACCATGTAGTGGCTTCTGGGTTATCTACAGTTGCTTTGGTTACGGAAACACGAGTATTTACCGCACGCAGACCGACATTCAAAGTATAAGGAATGTCAGCGCCTTCGAAATCAAACTCCGTATAAAATGCGTCAGTGACCTGCTCAACCTTCCAAGACTCAAACGGCACCTGAAACCAAGCTCCCGGTGTGTTTGGCGTAATGCTTTCACGCCAACCTTCCACGTCATTTGCGATAGTCTGCGCATTTTCTACAACAAGATTACCGGTATTGTATGCACCACTAGAGAAAAAGTCAGTTAAGGTAACTGCACGAGAAGGATTTTCGACGTATGTCTCCCAAGGTAAGTAGCCGGGGGAGTTTGACCAACGTCCGACGTAATCATCACCGACGGAAGCATCGTTTACACTATCACCATAGAGTGTTTCAGCGAGATTCAAGCCTGAAGAAGTAGTCCAAGGCGCGTCAGTAGCAGGATCGTTATCCAAAGATTTCAAACCAATGGCAGCATCAACAAAATAACCATAAGGGCCATAGGGGATATTATCGTCAAGACCATCACCATCTATGTCACAAATATTTCCTTCAGGTATACCGCCGTTCCCACAAAGATCGAAATAACGAGCCTCTTGAACGCCGATATTATTCAATACATCGCTAGGAGCGGTATTGGGATCAAAATTTGATGCGGTGTTTACTGATCCGTCTGTGTTGTAGATAGTAGGATGCATGGCACCTTCAGTACGACTAAAGTCAGACAAATAACGAAGCTCGTCGAAAGAGGTTGATTCGTCTGCATGCCTAAAACCAAACTTAATAGTCTTCAATCGAGTACTATCAACACTTAGCTCTACATCACCACGCATAGAGACATTTTGCACATCCGCAGTAGAACCGAGAGCCCAATGAGACTTATACAACAAACCAGCTTCGTTTGATAAAGACTGATAGTCATTAAACCCAATCGTGGGCATACCGCCTGAAGATGCGTCGTAAAAGAAGGTAGATTCTGCAGGTGCATCAGCATTAGGAACGGGAGAGTCACCCCAGCCGTTCGCAGTACCATTCGCCCCTGAAGTACCGAACCACCGCGTCATACGATATTGATCGAACCGCGTATCAACATACCCTGCACGCTGATCGGTTTCAGAAGATGCATAAGTTATATTACCGGATAGCTTCACAATGTCGTTTGGTGTGGCTTCGAATTTAAGCACCATGTTATCAGCGGTGCTTTCAAAAGCTTCACCGGCAGAGTTCATCTCACCTTCACCCATTGTTACAACAGCACCCGTCAAAATATCGAAAGGCTGGCCAACATCTAACAACGTAGCTGCTGCTTCTTCTTCTGCAGTATTCAGGTTGTCGTTGTTATCGCGAAGCGTATGCTTAACGGTATACGACGCCGCCGTGATATTTAAATCAGAGTGGAACCAGTCGAAACCAACGGTGACATCATCGTTAATACTCCACGCAAGGTTCAATGCTCCACCTACGCGTTCACGCTCCATTTCCGAATCTGTAACATACGCAAGGGCAGGTGCAATATACGCATCACCGCTTACCGGCATATTAATCATACGAACGCCGCGCGTTACCGCGTCATAACTATCCGTTGCAACAGTTTTCTTGTTCGCAGCGAACGAAATGATCGCAGCAAAATCGCCCCATCGATTACCCGCCAAGACAAATCCAGAAGGGCTTACCTCACCAGAATTTCCGCCCTGATCCATTTTTAAGTTAGCAGCAAATACCATTTCGTTTAAGCTGAGGGGGTCGCGGGTCTTTAAGTTAATAACACCACCCATACCACCTTCGATCAACGAAGCGGTTGGTGTTTTATAAACTTCCAGCCCGCCCAAGAGTTCTGACGGAATTCCCTCTAACGAACCGCCGTACTCGGTCTTCGATTCTCCGATCTGGAAATATTCCATCCCAGACACAAAACCATTACCGTTTAACAGCGTTACATTTTGATCCAAACCGCGAATACGGACTTTAGTGCCCTCACCGTCACGTCGATCAATCTGAACACCCGGTAACCGCTGCAAAGACTCGGCAACGTTTTGATCAGGCATCTTACCAATGTCATCAGCGGTAATGGCTTCGACAATCTGGTTTGACTCCCGTTTGATATCGATAGAACGCTCAAGCGAGCTCTTAATACCGCGGACAATCATTTCCTCTTCAACTTGCTCTTGGGCGAAAGAAACACCCGTAGCTGAAAAAATACAGGTCGATACCGCAACGGCGAGTACTTTCCGTTTAAAGTTAGGTTTGGTTTCCATTAAGTTCTCCTAATTATTACGCTTTTTTAGTAAACATCCTAAACCCCCAATAGGTCTCGGAATTCTTCCATTCTAGTAACGGACAAATGAATACGGTTACACCTTGCCCCTGTTGCGTGATTGGGGCTGAGCGACCCACCTCACGAAAATTTCGCGTGATTCATCTTTTAAGGGAGATATAATACTCGTGGATTCACGAGAAAATTTTATGATTGGCCACCTTTTTAGCGTGCTGGCGGACCTTAATTTTTGTAATTGTTATATTTTTTATTATAAATTCTATTCGTTTTTCGCCGGCGGTTATATGAATTGCGAGGCGCCTCCTACCGTTAACACTGTGCTATCTATAAATTCCCTTTTAGTCACGTCACCTATCTCAACAAAATCTTGGACGACATCTGAGCAATGCTATCAGATACTCTTCCCAAACATCAACGTCAAAAATTAAAATTGCCCAAATTTTAATTTTTCTAACTCTAAAAAAGGTTAACAAGAATATAGAGCTAAAAGTGTACAGAGCAATAAGTCATACGTAAGCATTGGTAAATTAAACCCTGCTAACCCAATAATTATTGAACGTGCCACACCAAAATACTTCAACCCTTCGGGCCACACTATCGAACACGGCAATCAGGGCCGTTCGGGGCGTATAAACCCAACTAGCCCGTACATAAAACCATCAAGGCCGGCGCCGGCGCCCCGTACTACCGTTTTTACCGCCCACAGCAAAAAACCCAACCAGTTTCCTGATTGGGTTTTTCTAAATTAAA
>NZ_CP060093.1 GCF_014217335.1 Teredinibacter purpureus
TCGCATTGCTGCCCTTAGCTCCTCATTAAGGCAAGACTGAGTATCTGCAACCTTCTGAACCAAGATACCGGCTGATTTGACCGTTGTAGTGACCATAAAAACCTATTAAATGGCGAGAGTTACCTCTCGCATAAGTGTTATCGATGAAACCCAGGAACGTCATCTGCAAGACTACTTTCTGGAATATCCATAGCCGGGTGGGATGCCGCCGGCGGAACTTGTTGATAGCCGGGGTCCTGGTACTCTTCGGGAGCTTGTGCCTTATTGGAGGTATTTGGAGTTCGGGACTCTTCATTCTTCCAACCATCAATGATCTGTGCACTGCTAATCTTGATCTCTGTCGTATACCGATCTTGGCCGGCCTGATCCTGCCACTTCCGCGTCTGCAACTGACCTTCAATATCGATCAATGAGCCCTTACGAGCATACTTAACCAAGTAATCTGCGGTTTTACCAAAAGCAACACAACGATGGTATTCCGATCGCTCCTGCTGTTGCTGAGTCTGCTTGTCTTTCCAAACTTCATTTGTCGCCAAAGTAAATGAAGTCCCTGCATTGGAGTTTGAGTTGTTTGATAGATATGTAAAGTCTGCAGTTGCGTTACCCAATATCAAAACCAAGTTTCTAGATCGACGATGTGCCATTGCTATGTCTCCGTAATTTCAATTCGTAGTATGTCTCAAGGACACCTTTAAACTACCCCACCCACAGATTGGCGCAAGCAAGATGGAAAACCGACCCTCACCCACTTAATGGAGCTCTTTTAATGAAAACAGAACGCAACTCGGAAGACTAGGGTGAAACTCAAAGATGCAATATATATGCAGCTAAAGCGTAATATTTTGCGATAGCAAAACGCTAGATGCCGCTAAAGTGCGCGATGAAAAGAAACTGATTATTTTCAAACTTATCCGGTAATCCTGCTTTAAAAATGAAGCAGCATAAACGCAAACATCAAGAGACTATGCGCATGTTATTCATTGAAAAACTGTTTTATTTAGATCAAGTGGTTAAAGACCAGCAAGCGGCAATTTCAATATTGAATGATGTCTATGAACCACATAAAAGCCTTGCTGAAGAGAATCTCAACGCACAGGAGATAGTATGTAGACTGCAGGAGATAGAAAAGGTGATAGAGGATACTCGTTATCACCTCAATAGTGCTATAAGGACCCTCGACACCTTAATTGCTGACATAGCGGGGAACCGAGCCGAAATTAAAACAATTAAGGCCTAACGGAGTTTCAGAAGAAAATTCGAACCCATAAAAAAATTTATCTTATCACCACTATCAACGACATTTGTTTCGTTAAAGTCGACAGTAGCGCCTTTTGATCTAAGCGTATTAATTATATGTGCCCAAAGATTTTTTGCCGTGTTAGCCGCAGAGTCATGGCGTGAGACATTTACCAAAACACTCATTAACTCTCCAACCTGGTTGATCGTTATGTCATGAGAGATTCCATCAAACTGAAAGAATGGATATTTGAGAAACAGGCGCCTTATTTTTTGATGAAAAACTGGGCTAGTATGTGCCACATTTTTTGCGTTAAAAATCACTTCCCCATTACAGGTGACTACCCGTTGGTATAAGTGAGGAGATGGTTTCTCAATGGTCTCTATCATGGACGTAGCCTCTTTATAACTATGATCAATCATTGACTATAGATAGATCTAATGACAAATTATTTGTTTCGAAATGTGCAAATAGCTCGGTCTATAGTGCGATTCAAGAGCGCATTAGAACCAACTACCCGGCCTACACCGCTAATGAGGCAAAGTATCTATCTACCTTTTTCTGAAACTCTTCATATTCTTCGTGCCCATCACTTCCCCCGTCGTAGTACCAATACGACAAGACGTAATTACCACCCCCAACGTCATAGACAGGTTTCACATCGAAGGTACTGGCAACGCCAATGCTAATTAGGGCTCTCCTAGCATCGTCTTCTTCAAGGGGGCACTGCAAATAGCTCTTACCGTTAAACTGCCTAACAGAAGGGACACCACAGTATCCAAACAACTTATGGGAAAGATCATAGAAGGCCAATCTTCGAGTCTGCATTGGAGGAAATCCGTTAAAGAAGTTCCCAGCCCCAATGAGCGCTCTTTCAACTCGGCGAATAAATCCATACTTTAGCCTGCAATACACGGCTTTTTTTCTGGATATTAATTCTAGCCTTGAAACGTCGTGAACAAACCCACCCATTGTTATCCCCTAGATATCTGCATTTAACGGTACGGAATTCTCTATAAATTCAAAGTGATCTATTGCAACCCCTTTGATAGACATATACCCGCGTTTATATTCTGTATATCTCTTCGTTTTTCTATGGACGCCGCCAATATCTATCACGGCTCCATCTTCAAGATGAGCTAGAAGCGTGTATTTGAAATTAATTTTAAGGTTAATCTGCTTCAACTCTTCTTCAATATCGATCGAGTGATCCACTCCAAAAAGCGACTCGACGCGACGAAATCTCTTGTTGTGATGATGATGTAGTCCAATTGCCATATGGCTAAACTCATGCCGAATTACCATATCCAGCTTGGTGGTCGCAGTTGTATCTAAAAACAATTCATTTATTAAAACGTCACCATCGGGCGTCGCCAACCCGTATGCGGTCTTTTTAGTTGTATAACCTAGCCCCTTAGGCGGAACAGACCATTTTTCTATAGGAATAATATCAGCTAGTTCAAGTAGAATCGTTTCATATCGAGTGCTTATATACTCTTTTGTAATCTTCATTGCTCTACTTAACCCTTAAGATGCATCTTGCATCGAATCAATATCGTAAAAGTTGATTAGTAAGATAACGCAACAACAAACTAGCGCAAATCAGGTAGAAACAAGGGTAAGAATTCAGTGTAAAAAAAGAGTGTCCGGTTGACTGAAAAACACGTTCACGCGTAATCCAGAAAACCGCGATTAAGCGGCATCCAACCAGCTGACCTTAGATTCAATGCAGTTTGAATAGTCGAACAAGTAGTCACCCCCACCCGCATAAGTAGATGTAACACCCAGACGCTCTAGTATTTGTGGGCCTCCCGCAAAGCAAATTGAAGGCCCCCACTCTCCGTTAAATTGGCCTATCGTAAACCGAGCAGGCACGGTGCAAGTCATTACACCGTAGCGATTGCAATAGTAAAGAAGGTTGTGAACTTGAACTAGGGCTGCGCGCTTTAGACGCTTCACCACCTTCGCTTCTTCAACTAGCTCTTCAATAGAGCTTGCCCCTGTAGCTGCCTTAATCATAACTCGTTCACCCTCACCCAGTGTTGTATCGCTAATATCTGCACTTTTGGCGCGATCACGTGCCGCCACCAATTCGTCGAAGTGTTTTTGGGTGAATAGTGATTGAATTTTTTCAAGTGATTTTTGCATGAGTCGTTTCTCGTAATGTTGGTTTACAAGAAACATACCTGCAGTAATTTGTTATGCAATTTAGCTCGAAACTATGGCGACACAGCTTCAATTAGCCCCATCGCAATAGTTGATTCGCAGACATTTCGATCCATCACCGTTTGCCCTAAAAATTCGTGTGTAGACAAATAGCTAATAGACACTATTACGCCTTCTAGATTGTAAGTGGTATGCACGTCCTTAACTGTGCATATACGGGGGTGCTTACCTCGTGTTTTGTATTTCGTACCAGGACTGAACCAAGGTAGCTGTGGGCTCTTCATTGTTTCTCTCCATGTTTAGATTCATTTAAAAAGTAACCTTTCTCGTTAAATAATCCATTCAGATGGAATCGCAAATATACAACACCACTTCTCCACAGACTTCCTCTCTGGTGTCGTTAATGTCGAGCCATGTTCGCAAGGTGCAGTTCAAAGACATGTACGAGAACTAATCATACATACAGCCTCCGTATTTCTAAGCATACTTATTACACCATTCTTTCTATCAAACTATTACTCCGACAATAGAGTCGTTGGATATTTTGTTAACGAGTCTCGAAAAACCAATCCAATGTTGGGTCATGCCTTTGACTGGGTAATTAGAATACAACCTGTTATCTACCCCTCAGGGAAGAAAACTCACGAATGGCATATCAGGTTAACTCAAGAGATACCGTTTGCAGATTAACATTTGAGTAAAGCCGTTCGATAGATCCAAAGCCTATTATCCTTGACAATCCTCTATAAGCAATAGAATTGCACCTATAGAAAACTGCACATTTTTATATATTTTTGTTGGATAGACATCTGTCTTTAGATAGCCTAGAAAGGCCCTAACAACAACTCAGATAAATCTATTAGAGAGTGTCTACAATGTCACCCGATATAAAAGCAGTTCATCTAGAGCTAATAATGAGAGATTCGAGCTATGCCCTCCAAGCATTAGCACAAGGCTATAAAGAGACCGTTGGACTCAACACCGGTGATCCTGGGCTACCTTCAGCGTTTAACGAGGAAAGTCTAAATAATTTACGTAAACATCTTGATGATTCGCGGCAGTTAATAAGTATGTCTATCGATGGTATCGATCATTTACTGCACCTTCAAAGATCACCTGAACCTGACATAAAATATTCGAATTCAAAAACGAAAAGACTAAACCATCTTCGACTTATCAAATAGAAGACGGAAGGATATTTAATGTCTACCTCCTCCGATACGAAAAGTATATTGCCAATACTGGAGCTACTTCTTAGTGAAAATAGTAGCCCAAACAAAGTGAAAAGAGTTTTTGAAGAGCTTAACAAACTACCTATTGAATCTTTACTTGAGGTACTACACAACGCCGGGTTCGATGTGAAAACGCACCAACAAATAAGGCAAGAAATAATTCGTCCACTGTATGAACCAATAATCGCGCGCTTCTCAGCTGGAGAAATGAAAGAACCCAAAAAGTCAGTTTTTGAACCAATCATTCTGACCGAACACGACTACTACAATGAAGCTAAAAAAATTGGCGTTATGGCCAAATCTGTTTTAGCTGGCAACAGACCACGCGCAGTGGAAAATGGCAGAGAAATTCAGTTACATATAAAAAACTTGAAAGCACGAGCAGCAGCTTTTCGTTTCTCCGTGACAGGGAAAAAAGATGATTCCTATTTAGATTCGTTGAATGAGAAGGTTGAAAAACACTGTGGCCATAAACGAGAGATTGACCGAGTTTGAAAAAACAGCTAGAGAATGGTTGGCTAGTAACCCATCGCCAGAGAAGCTCGAAGTAGCAAAATGTAGACTGAAATCCCGTATTACTACTCAAGTTACTCTCGAAGTACAAAAAGACATTAACGCTGCGATATTGTTAATAGAAGTTAGATGGCGACAAGATTTGAACTATACAAATTACAATTCGCACTAGCTCGCCTTCGCGAGTACATTCCCGAACGTCCTAGAAAATAGATTACATCGGGTTAAAATCTCCAGGCAATTAGCTGAATCTTTTTCTACTGAATAGAATTCATGCAGCCCTGTTTCATTGTGTTCAACAGATATCGTACCACCATCGCACGAAATTGCGATTGTGATACTCGAGTAGAGATACTTTTGATGGTCGTGTTTATGGGAAGAATTAATCCAAGAATATAATGCTGGTATTTTTTTTCCAAAATATTTTCTTTCATAAAACCAACCGCGTGAACATATTTGAAAGTTCATTGATCGACAATGTCTTAGTAGGGCCGACTTATCAAGTTTAATCATTTCTCTACCTATTTGGGTTCGATGCTACAGACCAAAGCAAAACAACTTGTTCCCCAAAAAGCAATATTGAAGATATGAAAAAGAGCCATCGACGGCATGCTAGCACGGATACTACTATCTACATGGTAGGCATCGGTAAAGTAATTGGCAGTAAAGTAGGCTGCAAACCCAAATAGCAATAGAAACAATGTCGCTCTGAACATTATTTTCATGCAGGTTTCGCAACGGGTGAATATTAGTTCAAATCTTGATGGTTGTTTTGGGTAGAGTAAATCGTACATAAGATCATTTCCTGAGTAAGTTTGGCCTAAATCAATATTATCCACTTCCCACCAAGTCGGTTTAGGATTGATTTAACCTTGCTATAATTCTTTACGCTCAACTGAGGAACAACTGCAACCGTTCGATTTATATCATCGAAGGCCAAATCATTTTTAAGTGTTTCAAATAAACTAAAAGACATTGATCGTTACTCCATACTGTATTTAGGAATAACGTAACACCAGTTTATTCTGGGTGCGTACTTCGAGGAAAGTTGAGCCTCACCACCACTTAATGGAATGCCTTATTTATCTTGGAATCACTCCATCTAATTTAATTCGGCCATCTAAAATCTTTTTTGATCCTACGTACAGGCTCAGTGTTCCTGATTTCTCATGGTATTCGTCGTCGTGCTCTAGGTCCCAGCCCTCTTCTCGCATTCTGCTGAGGATGTACCTCCAAATATGCAGAGCCCTATTTTTTGCTTTTTGTATACGTCCAGTGCTGATATTGATAGCAAGGACATTGAAGTTTTGTATTATTCTTATATCAGTTTTTGCGGTGGACATTAAAAATGGTCCATTACTTAGAAAGCATCTCCTTATTTGCTGTTGCAAACCTAAATTCCTCTCTGGGAGCAATGCACATTTAGAAGGAAGATCTTCTTCAATTTCAAGTTCAAATATATCAGGAAAGTCTATTTCAGATTGTGAGTTCATTGGTAAAGAGCCTAGATATTTATCAAGTGCTAATGTCAACATAGACGGTCGCATTTATGCCACACATTTCACTACTTTTTGAATAAAAATCTGCCATAGGTGCAATGGAACTACACGATGGGATCTATGCCATGCAGAATGATTCTGCGATAGCAGAACGGACTATTGAAACATGAGACGATTTCTTTTCTCTATAATCAAGCCACATAGCTGATCTATGTCAAAGCTCGATAGAGCTTTCATGCTCTCGGGTGCGATTCTATGCAAATGAAGATATGGCGTTTCCTGATCAAACTCTCTAAGATCTCCGTTTTTTAGTATTGGGTAAAAAGGCCTTTTATAGAATGTTCTCTCCAATATATTGAATCCATGTTCTGGAGATAGCGGTCGCGTCCGAGTGACTCCCTGCCTAGTTTTTATAGGCATTGTCATGACATACGGCTTATCAATAGAAAAGTACCATCCGGGATAAATGTGCACCCCCGTCGGGCGAATTGAATCCTCATCAATATCAACATACCTTTCGGTGCTATAGGTATTTGGAACGACTACTAGTTTCTTTTTCCGATGAACTACCATCTCTATAGAATATTGCCCATAGACATGCTGTAACCCTGATGAATAGACACAAAGACGGTCGTTCAGATCGCGCGCAAAACTAATAGCCAAGTTCTGCTTTTTGAAGTCTGAGATATCCCAATAGATTTTCTTATTTTGACTCTCTTTACTTGGGTTCTGAGGCCCTTTATCTAGATCTAATGCAACGCTAGAGGACACATCTTTTTCCTTTGCATGTGAGCGAATACTTAACGGATACTATTAACCAGCAAGAAGAGATTGCTACCGCAAATCTAGAGACTAAACAACGTAATTAACAGAATTAAATTGCACAATATGGAGAAAAACTTGTAAACACGCCGCTGAATTGCGGCATAAGGCGTTTTGATTTGTCCATGTATAAAAACGATGCAAAAAGCATCGGATATATTTAAGGTATATCCGCTAAATCAAACGTGATCCACTGAGAGAAAGTATTCAGCATACGAGAAATAGCGCCGATATATTAATAATGCTGTATAGCCCAAGATGGCAGATCTATTGCCGTGGATTCAATTTTTAGATAGTCACTAATAACCTGAATCGCGGCTTGATGCCCCCGACATACTACTGCTCGATATCCGTGTTTGGCCAAGCGAGTCAACCAATCAACTTGATTATCCGAGGGATTTGCAGAGCGATCATATTTTTTCATTTCTATTCGAAGCCCATGATATCCATCACTTGGAAAATCCATTAGCAAATCAGGAAATCCACTTTTAACTCCTTCTCCTTTGAGCTGACCTCCTGCGCCGTCAGGTCGATACCCTCCCATAGGCGTAGCTGTCGTCATATCAAATGCAATCGGGTGGACTCTTTCTAGCCATAAAAGAACAATGGCTTGTTCTATCCGCTCGTAAGGCTTTGGCTTGCCGTCATTCTTTCTTAGTGATTTAACGCCTAACTTCAACGTAACCAACATTGGGGAACAAGGGCAATACAATATGCCATCATTTATAGCTAGCTCCGCATACTCCACTAGCATATAGCTTGCAGCCTTATTTTTTGAAACAGACCGTCCTCCACCGGTCGATCGCTTTTTGATTAGCCTATCGTATTCCTCCTCGGTCATTCGCCAGCCCATACCTATCCCTCGCTATGCTCTCTGACAAAAACACACTTACTTGGAGTAGTGGCGTAATGTGAAAAGGCCTCAAAAGGCATCTCTAAATACTCGTGAAGCTCTTTCCCGTCAATGATGGTATCGTCGTGCCATGTATCAATGAGCGTGGACAATTCTTCATAGGTCTTATTTATATGAAGCCTGCCTTCACGAATATGAGCCATCTTCGTAGGCGCAAAGGTTATCACCTGGGCAACGTTGTACCCGGAACCAAGCTTAATGATAGAGAGGTGTGAGATCTTGCTTTCAAGATCTGAAATTATTTTTTGACAATCGTCTAAAGAAAATGGCCCTTCGTATAACTCTGAAACAAGACAGCGTTCAGATTCTAAGTCTTCCTTCGTTTTATGGATTGTATCTGCATCCGTGAATGTAGTGTCGATCCAAAATTTCGCCGCCAATCCAGCTGTAAAAGATGGTGAACAAGAGCTGTTTACAATAACGCCTTTCGTTTTCACATAACGCATCACCTCCCCATCACACCCCCTACTTTTTAAATCATCTATTGATTCATCTAGGTTCTCACGTACGGGAAATTGACTCGTGGCAACACCTGCTCTGGCATAGATCGAAGAGCATCTTCCTGTTAATGGATCACGTTTACCTGCCTGAAAAACGAAGCTTGTTGTCTCGTCTGGATCTAGCTCATACACTCTACAATACATAATGTTTCCTCTCGAATGAGTTCATAGAGGAAACATATCTTGATACTGGGGATCTGCAACTTTGAAGGAAACGCTTAAAAACTACGTGATAAACCCTACATGCCGAATGACATTTGAAGGGCGTTATTTCCAGTTTTCGATAGCAATGGATTAAGAATGTTTTTCGCAATCATACAACCAATACCTCTCGCATGATTAAACAGTATCGACTGCCCTAACCCTTCATGCGCCAAGGTAGCTGCTGTGTTCTCGATGAGTGTTTCAGGTATACCCTTTGCCCGACTATGCTCTACCGGCGAGAGTAAACGTTCTTTACCATCTACCCTCGTAATCATTGGTTCCGTTGATCTACGCTTCATGTAGTGCCGTCCAATACAATTTATTGAAGTTGAAACTTCCGAAACAAGGTTCCGCTTAAAGCCTTTGCCGGCATTATCATCACGAACCGCTTTGTCCTTTAAGTATTGGTTATCTGACCAAGCGCTATCGGGCATATCTGTATTTTCTATGAGCTCTGTTAAGTAACGGTACTGGCGTTCGTAGACAGGGATATCATCAATATATGGCTTATTCAGACCAATTGAAGTGGCAATCAACCAATACCGTGTACGCTTTTCAAAAGAACCCGCCTGCTTTGCATCAAGGTCTACCTCAAGTAATCCATATCCCAACAACTCCAGCATTCCTTTTATTAAACAGTACGTAGCTGAATTTTTCGCATCAACCACATTTTCAGAAACAATAATCGCTGGGTTCACATGCTCAATAACTCGCATCAACCCAAAAACAGCGGTTGCATCTGTAGCATGGTTTTCGGCAATAAATTCGGTTTGACCAGATAGGCTCTTGTTTTTAGTCTTTCCGCTTTTTGAGTGGCCGGTACATGGCAATGACACTTGCAGCAAGTCAACAGGTTCAAGTAGATTCGGTTCCAACTCTTCAAGAGAGGACTCGTAGATAACGGCATCTTTTAAGATAGGATTATTGTTTTTAGCGATCTGAAGGTACTTGCTCTCTCGGTCAACCACCCAGCTTACGTTTGAATTAACCCCCATTTCGGAAAGCCCCTGATGTAAGGCTAATGCCGCGACACCGATCCCAGAGCACAATGAGGCTTTTTTGATGCTGTTTTTTTCTGCATTCTGCTTTAAACGCTTTTCTCGTTCTATTCTTTTGGATGCATGATGATGTATCGATATCCGTATATATCCTTTCGCATAATCCACTCTTACAGATTCTTGGCCTTTGGTTATGGTGACTACCTCTTCGTTACAGATGTCTACAATCGAAGAGTACCCCTCCCCTTGTTTCTTTCCTGAGACCAAACGGCTTCCGTCCTCATCGAGGATAAGCTCAATAAACCCATAATCCTCGTCGTAATCTACGCGATACTTTGAGCCTTTATCAAACCCACAGTCACTTAGGCGTAAACCTTGAAGCCAAATGCGTTTTTTCCCTCTATGTGGAGCAACTTTCGTATATGAATGCTGTAAAAAATGCATAGTCAACCTGCCTCTCTTTTATTCGCAGAAGTTCTTTAACTGATTAGAGAGTTCAAATTAGCCTTAAAATATTTTGCAGCAAGTTATGTGGAAACCTTATGTAGGTGCGGCGAAACGAAATATCTTATCTAACGCGCAGCCCAGTAGCGCGAAGGCGTGAAAATGTTTAGAAAAGTGAAGTTTTAGCTGTAATTTGTTATGTGCCGTGCTTAGCATGACCAAGCCTTTTATAAACCACACCAAAGGAAATTAGATATGCTAAAGAATGTAACTGGTGAAGTCTCTATCACTTGGGGAGACAAAACCATCAATAAAACCCTCTCCGGCGCCTTGATTCAGTTGGCGCTGGCGGCATCTATCACAGTGCTCTTCACCTCTATTATTGCTTTTGTAATATTGGGGATTTCGTTGCTCGGATTTCTCGCGTTATTTATCATATCCGCCGCGGGTATCGGCGCTGCTTGCTATTTTGGACGTGACTTTCTGACAGGTCTTTTATTTAAAGGTGCCCATATTTCGCAGACCGTTCCAGCAGAAGCCCCGTCATCAGACATTCAATCCACTGAATCTGATTCAGGCGCGCCAAGCGATCCTGAAGTCAAAGCCTAATAAATTTCTATCGACTAACGTTGTCGACCAAGGCATCGCGATAGCGTTACGAAGCGGTCAGCTATATTTTGAAACGCCAGCTCATTTATTTAAGCTGGCGTTTTTTGTTTTCACGGTGAGTTTATCAATCTCCTCCTGAATCCAGTGCCTTCTACCCTCCCCAGTTTCCATTAAATATCACTGTACCCCGCGAACGATCTAGTCCTTATTCATTTCTGTAATTGCAGCATATTTAGCACTGCTTTTATCAGGCTCTTTAGTAGCTAGGTAAATTGGTTTAATTTTGAGGTATTATCAAGCTTCATTATTACTCTCTTATTCTCCCTAAAGTAAATTTATATGGTAGGTACGCGAAATACCTACCATACCATTTTGTATGGCCCCTTACGACGAATGACTTAGCATCGATAGGCCTGTTAAATCAATTTAACACCCCCCTTTGAAAACCTTTGGTCACATTATTTCATTCCCCGCTACTGCCAAACGTTAAAACTTGCCCTCCTCTCGCTAACCACTTCTGAAAAAGCCCTCAAAGTGCGGTTGAATTGCGTTTAGGGTGTTGTTGTTCGTTATTCGACGACTAATAGGGAGTGACCATTTGTAGCGAACTCCTTATAAGGAGTGACCAAAGCTTTGGTCTCGTTTGCGCTTGTGGCTTAAGGAGTGACCGAAGGTGAAAAACTGATATCTCAAAGATGTCGCGGGATGCTTTTACGTTGAAGGCTATGACTACAACTATTGACCGTCTCTTTAAAAGAGATACCAAGAAATTATTTGGCTTATGATAAAGGCAAAAAAACGAAACCAATTTTTTGTCTCCGACTCGGCAGGGGGTCTAACGTCGGTATCAATAACTGTCGGTATTCAGGGTGGCGCCATTGACTATATCCACAAAGGGCGTGATTCCCAGTCGACGGGAAAGCCCATCCTGGAGGAATCGATATCGTGTTTTTTTATAAGGTCTTTTAGGTGTACTTTCCAGTGATGCTCTGGGGCAATCACGTTCATTAAATATAACACCATACTAAAAGTATTGTAGAGCTTCCTTAAGCGCCGATCAGCATCTGGCAACACCCAAATACTACTGCGCAATTCGCTTGGCCCGCGCGTTGGTAGTCGCATCTTTTTAGTGATGTCTCGATTCCACAGGCGAGCGTGATGTGCAGCTATATTCCTCACCAAGGAAAGGTGCTCGCAGAAAGATGTCATCAACGTCTCATCGATACCATAAATATGCGTAATTGCCCTGCGATCCTGTCTTGTCTTTATGTTTGAAAACCACTTGGAGAGTTGACCCATGGTCATAAGCTCAACAACTGCCCATATCGGGGGCAGTTGTTCCTGATATTTTACTTTTAAATGTTTTATGAAATCCTCATTACTTTTATCCACTTCTTTTTTCAGATTGCCTATACCCGTCTGATATTTATTAATGTTTTTAAATAGCCTCGGATCGAGATGTGGGTGTGATGAGCTGTGGCGATGACTTAGGTGATAAGCCATTTGTGTTCTGAGTGACACCTCAATGCGCTCGATAGCATCCATCAACAACAGCCTTAACTCTCGATCAAAGATATACAGGTTTAACACGTCATCAAACGATGTCCCTGGTTTCACCTGATGAGAAGCATGGCTTTCCTCGAAAGGAAGGCAGTAAGCAGACAACCGATAATAATTAATTTGCGATAGATAGAATTCAGCTTTTGCTGGATCTGGAATTATTATACCGTGAGATTCAAGAACCTTAACTTGGTCGCAGAATAATCTTGGAGGTTTACTAAAGGGGATTTTGATAGGAGGTGCCACTTTTTGTACCCTCCAAAAACGAGTAACCCCTCGCGGTGCGCTGATCTAACGGGAAGCGGGAGGGGTGTTGTTACCCCCTATTATAGTGGCGCGAACGACTATTGCAACTCTTTCTACCGCTTCTCTTTGCGTCCAGCGAGCGATACCCCTTAACTCTCAAAATGAATTAGCCCAAATATGGAGAATAGGACGTTACCATCACTTTTCTTACGCTGATCTAACAATCAAAAAGATACGACACTGGTAGGCTTTCTACGACACTCCACGGCAAACATCACGAGTTCCGTATCGGAGTGTTCGCCAAGCGTCTAACTACCCAGACTCTACTGGCACCCCCCGTAGCCAGTAATTGCCACGCCAAAATACGTCATCACACAAAGACGATATCATCTGAACGGTAACGCTGTAGTTACGCCCGATCCGATTAACCCTGTTATAACGACAGGGGGAGGAGAGGTGTTAAATTGATTTAACGCCTAATTGAGCGATAACTGTGATTAGCCCTAACCCCACCGGAGGAATCATATTTAAAATATTTTACTGCGACTCTGCTTTGCTTGTTAGCCACACCCTGAATGTATCACCTTCTACCCTAGAGACAACTGCAACGCTATCATCAATTTTCCCGCGCCTCTTCAGGGCTGCCATAGCTTTATGTGCCCGGTCAGGCTCACACCAATAAGGAAGCAGGAAGCTGTCACCAACATCCATACTTAAAAAAGGCCAGTTAATCCGCTGGGTATCCTCTAACCCCCTAGGGATTTTTTGAGTAGGTATATCTATACCTTTTTCAACAGCAGGACAATACTGCTTTGTTTTAGACTTGCTCACCTAACCTACTCCTAATTTAATAGATCGGCCCCGTACGATTTAATCCTCGAATATATAACGGAGCCATTACTAAAGTAGTTACTTAGCTAGATTACACTACATTAGAAATCCGTCTTTATGCTTCAGCGCAGCTCTTATAGCGTCAAACCTAGGTGTTAAACCAATTTAACACCTAGAAATCATCTTCTGGATTCATATCCCCAAGAACGTCATTGAGATGATCCATGTCAGAAATATTCAAAGAAACCAGCCCATTCCAGCGGAGTTCATCTTTACTGTTGCGCTCTATCCTCTCAACAAACCCCACCAGCTCGCCTAGACTGAAGAACTTAATATCTACCTTACCCTTGTAACCTTTTCTCTTATCGACATTCAATTCAATCGGTGCACCGAGAACATCGCTAAGCTGACTTTCTAGCCCCGATAGATATGAGTCTTTAGGAACAGGCTCCACAACGCCCGCTGAATTCTTGCCAACCGAACCCTTTGGATTCCAGTCGGGGTTAACCTTTTTGTATAAGGTTCTCGTATCCCAGCTGTGCTGAATTGCCAGTTTACAAAAACGGTTCTGCTCAGATGCTGTCAGCCGGCTTAACGTCTTACCGTGCTCTATGGATAATTTACTGCTACGAATAGCCTCTTTTACATCAGAGCTCAACTTAAGTAACTCAAGTCTATTAGTAACAGTTGAACGCTGAATGCCAACTGCTTTGGCTAAGTTTGATCGACTCCACTGAAAATGCTCTATCGCTTTTTTGTAACACTCAGCAATCGCAATTGGGTCTAAATGATGATGGGAAGAATGTAATCTAAGGGAATGATACAGGGCTTCTTCATCCGAATAATGGCACGCATTTACAGGCACCTGACTACCGGGAAGCGCTACACGATAGGCCTCAAAATATTCTCGGCCAAACAACACTTCATAGTGATCCGTATAAGGCCTAACCAAAATCTCGCCAACCGGTGCCATCAACGCAGATGTGCTGTCAACGAGCTCATCAAATGCGAGCGAATCTATATCAACACGAGGCAAATATGGAGCAAGCTTAATCATTTCATGCGAAAGAGACTGCTGCTTTGGTTGTGCCCCTGTCTTTGATGCCTGTATCAGTAAGCTCATAGTCCACCTTTTGCTGGAGAGTAGGGGTGTTAAATCAATTTAACACCCTCGCAGTGTTTCTGCGCAGAAACATAAGGTAGATTATATCTATCCCGCGGGGGGATTCAAGACTTAAATGTATCTGCGCAGAAACATTTGATAGGTTCCAGTAAATACACTGGGACACGAAAAGATAATTTGCCTATATATTTCAATGACTTACATTATTTATTGCGTGCAACGCTAGTCTGTAGTGATAATAGAGGATTGCCTATAAAAATAGGGACGATTTACCTATGGCTAGCCATTGAGGCGAGCCCCTTCCCCTAAAGCAAGCTAAAGAAGCCTTAAGCAATATGATAAGGAGGGAATAACGCAAAGATGTTTCTGCGCAGAAACATAAAGTCTAGTCAGGAAGCTGTTTGGCACTTACAGCCCATTAATATGCCGGAAAACGCACGCAAAGCCGGTAGAGGTATGTTTTTTGGTGGCGGGGGCGCCGTAAAGTGTCGGAAACCGCATAAAGGTAGGTGTTAAACCAATTTAACACCTAGATACCAATCTCGAGTGAATACTACGCTATGGTTGAATATTGAAGATTATGGATAGATGCCCTTCATATTTAATGCACATGAAAGCTACATAATGCTAGTCTCTTTAAGCAATTAGAAAACACCGTGCCTAGTGTTAAATCAATTTAACGTCAAACAAGCGGCCATGTCATAGATAGTTCACAGCTTGGCATATTTGCTAGGGGAGGGCGCATTTGGTTCAAATTAAAAAAACTATCCTAGAAGAAACTCAAACCGACAGTCTTTTATCGTCAGTAGATCTAGAGGTCATTGAAAAATTGAGTTCCACAACACTAGAGTGGGTATCGATTAGCACGACCCTTGAATACCTGGGATGCACCAAAGAATTCCTGCTTGATTGGTTTAGACGCCAATCAACAAATAAGATTTCTTGCGTTGGAAATAGGAGGGTAGGGGGGTATACCGTAGTAAAAGCATGGATGTACGATCCGAACAAATCGACTATTTTCTACGCCTTTTCACCTTTTCTTTATGAGGGTGACCAACAACACTTTTTTGATTAAGCGCCAACAACGCAAAAGTTGAATATTCTTAAACAAAACATTTGCCTAGCTTTTGTTAACCTTGATACCTTGAAAGCTGCACTGCCGTGCTTACCATGTCAGTGTAGCCCTAACGCCTCCCCGAAAGGCAAGGGTAGTAGGGGGTGTGAAAGCACCCCCATTCAACTGTCTATTCTAGGCGCTAACCACGCCAAATTATTGATTTGAGAATATACTACGGTCATCTTGCCCTCTGCTAACGCAGCTAATACGACAGATCGGTTTTCTGTTACCGGGTCGATCTGACCGTTTAGTCCGTGCTCCTGAAGTATATATTGTTCGATCAGGCCATTTAAGGAATCTTGGGATAGGCACTCATACGGAATAAGCATATTTTTATTTAACCTCAGATTAACAATAACTGCTCTTCACTTAATCCAATATCAGTGTCTTCATCCTCATGTTTATCGGCAAAGCTATGATCAATGTCCTTGGATTTAAGATAAGCTTTCGCAAGCTTTTTTATACGCTCCGGATCAGCTTGATAAATTTCAACATCTTTTCCTGGATCAACGATCCCATGGCTCTGACTTGATTTGAGACCCAAGACATCAATCAATACAGGGTCAGATCCGAATTCAGTAGCAACATAAAAAACGAAGACCTCGTCTTCTTGACCGTCGCGATCCAATCTCCCTATACATTGCTCATGAACCTTGGGAGACCAATCAAACTCACCGAATACAACTGTAGAGGATCGATGCTGAATACCATCGGCTCCCGCTCCAGAACGCAGGCTCATAATAAGAATGTCAGACTCACCATTAATAAACGCCTTCTTCGCCCGTTCCTTCTGGGTAGCAGTCTCTTCTCCTGTGTAGAAGAGTGGATTTAAATCTCTCAACTCCTCTTCCCAAATACGGTACACCTCCCGATGCCAACCGAACAGTAGGACGGGTTTACCCGTCTCTACCAGCATGCGAACATAACTTGCCGTTGCCTTGGCTTTGACA
Organism: Teredinibacter purpureus; assembly: GCF_014217335.1. Taxonomy (NCBI): domain Bacteria; kingdom Pseudomonadati; phylum Pseudomonadota; class Gammaproteobacteria; order Cellvibrionales; family Cellvibrionaceae; genus Teredinibacter; species Teredinibacter purpureus. The sequence goes on from NZ_CP060093.1 coordinate 16,965, forward strand.
ATACCAGTCATCTGACGCAAGCGCATATCAAACTCTCGAGCTGCTGACCCTGCTTCCGAAAAAGAACCGGTTAGCGTTGTCATCGCAAGTTGCTTGGCCAAATCTTCTGAATCTTCTACAGCCTTTTCGTTAGGATCAACCCATTCAAGATGTGGTGCTGTCTGTTTAGCTTCTTGTCCCACATCTTTTTTAGTCCTCCTAAGAAAAACTAACGATTCACGCAGATAGGCACCTAAAGCTTTTGGATCTTTTACTATACCCCTTCGGCCGTTATCATCTGTACACCACTCTATCAAAAACTCTTCACGCGTACCTAATAATCTCGGCTTAATCGCTGCATCAATAATATTGAACGCCTCAATTCCATAATTAAATAAGGGGGTTGCGGTCAAGTCTACCCGTGTATCTATTGTTTGAATAATAGCCTTGGCCGCTGCCCCTTTCGCAGAAGCGACCCCTGTTCTAAGCTGCTGTATCTCATCAAAAACAATGGACTTAACCCAACCCTGCGACAACACATCAACCCAGCCGGAAAGTTGCGTATACCGAAAAAGATAAATGTCTGCGCTTGGTAAATCATAAGGACGATTACCTTTTGGGCAGTCAATCCGTAAATTTATAAATGACTCTGCTTTTTCCTTCCATTGGATTTGTAAGTGAGGCTCAACAACAATAACTACCGGCATAGTATTTGATAGTAAAGCGACGCCAAGCCCTTCATAGGTTTTTCCTAAACCAATATCATCAACCAAGATTGCCTGCCTAACCTTCTCAATAAAATCCAAGCCTTGAGACTGATAGAGGCGAAAAGCTTGGCCGGCCAAAAGCCCAGAGCGGCTATGTGGAACCCAGTCAGGCAGTAATATTTTTTCTGCATCGGACTGAAAGCTGAAAAAAGATTCCGATTGATTGAGAAGGTAATCATAATCTTTAGGAGTAGTTTGGAGAGGGTAGCGATCCAAAAACCACTTAATATCGGCAGAGGCGTCGTTATTAGCCCTAATAAAAAAAGGCCCCGCTGAATACTTAGGTATTTTAGGGAACAATTGCTTTAAACGAATTGCGACATGAGGCTCTAGATCACTTAACTCCCAGGCGTCTTCTGTAACCAAATACCTGAGGGCACCATACGTTTTGCGAATACTCATTGTAAAAAACCTATACCCAACTGAAGAACCTTTACCGGCTTTCCATTTATACTTGCCGGCATCCCCTGGATTTTACCGGTAGCCAATAACAAGCCTTTAACATCCTTATGTTGAAGATACTTTTCACACTGTCGATACACCTCCATTTTGCTCCACGCTTTTCCAGCCTTCACCTCCAATACTAATTGTGAGCGAGGGAAGTAAAAATCACACACCCCATTTCGACCCAAACAGAATTCTTTTATGTGGTTCACCTTAAACCCTGTCAAAAAAGAGCTGATTTGTTCTTGGCAGTATTTTTCATCCGAATAATCGAAGCGGCCTGAAGACAAAAGCTTTAGTAGTATATCGAGTGGATCGAGTTCCTTTGATATCGACATAGTCATATTTGATACTCAGGATGCGCGCAAACTATTCGCTTAATCCCATCCCTGAATCGAGAAAGATAATCAAATTTATCGATAACTGTGAGCGACCTTAGTGTCTCTAGAGTTACATTGAGGCCAAAAGCAATTGGCGTGACAGATATAAGTCGACCACTGTGTAATACCTGAAACTGCGCAAGTGATTTGGGAGCCATAAAAACCATATCGGATATTTCGTAGAATCCCCAATCTCCGCCTCTATAGCGAGGATCTACTTTCCTAGCCAGGGCATAGACAGACTGCTCAAAGTGCACCTGATCTCGCTCTCTAACCAAGTTTCTCAAGGGGCTCTCAGCCAAGAAAATCTCGCGTGCCTCAATCATGCTACTTCAACCTTATTACCCGAAATTGGATAATTTGATTCAACGAGTGCACTCGCCACATTGGGTGATACTGAGTTTCCGCACATCTTGACCTGGTTAGTAGCCGAAATGCGCTTACCGTCTTCATCCCTATCGTGGATATACTCATCATCAAAACCTTGAGCTTTAAATAGTTCCTTTGGAGCAAGCATTCGGAGGCCAATATCCACAACGACGTATTCACCAACAACAACGGCCGCGGGACGGGGAGAAGGAATAAGCTCATCGCCACAACAGATATCAGAATGATCCTCCATGAATCTAACGACCCACCACGCCATATAACGCTGATCTTCTGTAAGTCCCTCGACCGAACCTTCAACTTTTTCGCCACCTTTGCTAAGTAGCGTTCTGATTTCTCCTACATGCAACCCACCAGCAGTGATAGTTGAAAGAGGCTCATTAAGTGATTGTCCATGCCGGCACGTCCCACGAAGCTTTATAAGGTGGCTTGCTACCAACGAGTGATGATCAACTGCGGTTATAGTTCCTAAGGGATTTTTAAGTTCATGCCCATACACACCGGTATAGTGCTTTGCCATAAATGCCGTAAGTAATTGCGTTTTCCCACCACCTCCAGCAGTTATGGTTGCCATGGGAGTATCCGCAGCGTGGCCAACACTTTTACCAAACTGTCTTGCAAAACACGCAGTAACAATACTACTGTTGTTCACGGCGCTCGTGTTGCCATCTTTAGGATCTTCAACGTTATTACATTGAGGGGCCTTTCTTTGACGATCACCATGGCGGGGGACAAGAAAAGGACTTACTAAGCAATGCTCAGCCTTTGTTGTTATCGTTGTAAGTGGATTCTCCAATGAATACTGCAGACGATCTTTACCAAAACCTGTCTGGCAGATTCTCGCTAGATAAGGAGTGACTAAACCAAAACGGTTTTCTGTGGTTTGTGTTGGTAAAGGTCTCTCGAGCGGTAATCCTCGAAATTCACCACTATTCTTCGGACCGTAATAAGAGACTATGAAGGGGTTAGGGCTGTTTATAACAAATTTTTCAAGCCCTTTTGCAATTCGTCGAAGGGTATTCGTTGCTAGCGGACGGCGGACGTTGTATTTTTTTGCCTCCTCCTTCGTCAAAAATACAGAGTAGCAAGGGATAGTCCAATCAATACACTCCGCAGCAGTTCGAATAGGTTTTATAAAAAAACAACCATCGTTCGTTTCTGAGTTAACAAATCCCGAGATTAGTTGATTACTCTCAACTAATTCATCTAGAAGAAAAACTGCTGCTTTTTCTAAGGACGCGCGATTCTTCTCGCAATTTAAAATATCTTGCATATCAACCTCAAAGAGTACGGTGGTTTCCCACCCATTTACTTACCCATTTAAGACAACTGGGTCTGCATTAAAATATTCAAAGCCACATATAGTGGAACCGCTATTATTTTTGTGAGATTTTATGAGGTGATTTAATTTAACCATCTCTTTAGTTGTCGATAATTGCTTAACTTTTTCTATATCTAATCCGCTAAGCCGAGCGATATCCGCTTCACTTACATCCCCCAACACCAAAACTATTAGCCTTTCCATGTCACATACATATGACTCTATCATTGGATTTGAATTCACTGTCATTACCTCATTGGTTAGTTACAAACTTTAATTACTAACAAGTAATAATCCAACCAACTACAACAATCAAAACAAAACGGCCAATTAAAGTGAGGTTGCAACATAAATGCTGCACATAATGGTCACGGCTCCAACCCTTATGAGCTGGTCTTTTCTAGTGAAATGAATATTCGGTTATATCCATCACTGTATGCTTTTGTGAAAAAATAGCGTAAATGGCTGGAAAAGGTATCAGAGCCAGTCATGGCGACCTCAGAAGCCTTATCCATTTTCAAATCAATCTGTATCCCGCCGTCTCGATGAGAAGGCATAAATGGACCACTCCATTCGTCAAAACCTATAATATCTAATAACAGACCAACGTCCTCACTCAATATGTCCGCGTCTTTTATTGCTATTTCTTTAATGTTAGAAATTTTTGGGGTCTGCTCATGGCTCATCTTCGATTAACCTCGTTGTTACAAGCTTGTACACGTAAGTAAGGTTGCTTTAGAGATACTAATCCAGAACAATCTCTACTTTTCTACATAATTCCCAAAAGCACTTATAGAGATGCTATCACAGGCTTTCTATCACTCAATGAAACTGCATGTTGGCGTGATTGACCTAGGACTTTTAAATTTTGAACAAGCGTTTCAAGTATTCCAAAACTAGAAATAAAACGATCAACCATATCGTCCGTTGGTGTGACCCGCGTTACGATCTGTAGGTAAGCCTTTATTCGAGATCTAAGCTCTTAATCTGGGCTTGATACATGACTGGACATCAGCGAATACTCATTTTCAATGAACCATTGGTTCGGATTGCAGAGGAGTCATACACGTTAAATAGCATGCGGCGTTCTTCGCTAGGAGAGGAATTGCCGATCGCTCATTCTGAACATCAAACGATATGATTTCTTTAACTTGATCAGGGGTACGGCCACCAGCGATCAGCTCAGCAACCTTTACTATTACTTCCGGGCTCTCTTGACCCAAAACCTCATAACACTCCTGATTAAATGAATCGACAACAACCATCATGCTTTCCTCTATAAATGAAAAAACGAACAAATATAGGAGGTGAAAATTGGAATGGCGCAATTACCGCCTTTATATTCTCACCCAGTTAATACTGGTACGGTGGTTTCCCACTCACAATTAAAGCGTTACATGTTACGCCCTAAAATTCAAATTATTTCATCTCTTCAAGCATCTCAATTGCATATTCTTCAGCATTCAAAGATCCCATCGAAACAAGAGAAACAGCTAGCTTTGACATGTCGTAACACGCCTCTTCTACGGGTTGAGTATTCAACGCCTCATCAAACCTTCTAATAAAAAAGTGCATAAGAGCCAATCCTTTCTTATTGACCGAATTTACTGGGTGGGCCAAGCATGAACACTTAGGGCATTCGCTATCGGTAAAAGGCTCGTCACAAGCGACCCTCTCCAATAATCTTTTTGCTCGAACGAAATTAGAGCGATGGGCAACGTAAGCGCAATTTTGACACTCGTAATCAGCTTCTGTGAAATACGGAATAGAATCAAAGCTAGTGACATAACGAAAATCAATTTTTGAAAGTTCAGCACCGTGACTTGACAATATATTTAACCTGCGCGAAAGGGGCATTTCCACTTTTTCAGAATCAACAACAATAAAATGAAATTCTGGAAATGGAAAACCGACATCCATTCGTGGAAAATATAAATTCCACCCATCTAATGATGACTGCTTTAATACTGGTTCAAGAATTAACTCTGCCGACTGATCGAGAAAATTGGTTAAATCAGATAACTCAACTTTGTTCATGTTAAGGCCTCAAATATTTAAATGTTAAAGCCAACATAAACGTAAAATAAATATTCCGCATTTTCAGTAGAAAACCATTGTTGCCCACCCAATGAAATATAGAATTTGCCGATAGGCAATTAAGTTCCTCAAGCGCCTCCCAAAAAGGGAGGCGACTCACAAAATTAAGTTTCAACAAGCTGTTCGAAATTTAACTCTTGGTAATGCTCGGTTGTAGATTCCGTATAGTAACAATCTATACTCGCTTCCAGGCACCTGTTTTCGACGTCAATTGTAAACTCACCTCTCCCTCCATCGTTATTAAACCAGTCGACACCAGTTTCCTCAAGATAGTCATACACCAAATCTTCAACAGCATCGTATAGAGATTTTTCAGTTTCACAAATTTCACCCTGCCAAGTTCCGTTTTCCCATGATCGACTATATTCAACAACATTAACTAACTCACGTCGATGATCATCCTCCATAGCAATACTATCAATTGAACCACTATCCCCACCGCCAAAAAAATTCACTTCAATGGTGCTCATTTCCAGCCGTTCAAAAACAGGAATTAGTCTAAGAAGGTTTTCTTTCCATGTCCGAGTTGAATACTGCCTCATACAAGAAACGGATGACGTATATACCTCTTCAATATTCAGCAAATTATATATTTCCGAGCGAACTCTTGAGCACGGAGATTTATTAAAGCGTGCTTTAATTTGACCAATCATCAAAGGATGATCTTCGCTCTCGCGCTTTATTAACTCAACAGTCCATCGCTGACGATCTACGAAAAGAGTACAAATTGCTGTATTTCTACTTAATAGTCTCGTATGCCATGACGCTACGCAATGTCGTTGTCTAAATCCCTCCATACCTAACCGTTTTGATGACCTAATTAGATAACCTGGTATTCGTTTAGGTAGCTTATCTTCAAAATACGCAAGATCATAACTTACGTTTTCTTTGCTGAGACGATCTAAGGTTTCAAATCGTGAAAGTCTTTCATGTTGTTCTTGCCAGCGGCAAGGTGACCACCAAAGATTTACCCGACGGTTTTGTGATTTGGACATGGAAATCACATCAGAAACAGGAACTGACTGTGATCGCAGAAATAAGAAGCTCGTCGCGAACGCTGATAACCTGCTTTTATCTTTAGACAAATCACCAGCATCAAGTATGGATGCTAATGAATAATCATCAATGTGTTTCAATGATCGAAGTCCACGTAACACCCCAGCACATTTTTTAGGTAAAACATTTAAACGTAATTCCAGGTTATCCTTAAGAATATTTATCTTAGTCATTTCGTAAATCCCTTTTTGAAAGAATTGATAGGACTTCATTTTCAGATTTGAAAGTTGTACCTCTTGACATCCAAGGTTCAGGGTTTATTCTTAATAACCAGTCGGAAATGTTTGGGATGCGCCCACCACAATCCTCCATTACATGCTGTTCTCCGATGTAACGGGTAGGTATTTTTTTACCTACGCTGTTTGTTATTGTTTGGCCAAATATTTCTTCTGCCCAAAATATGCCTTCCGAATGATGGCGTAATGCTCTGTGAGTAAAATGAGAATGGCTATACTTGGTCTCATCAAACCAAGAATGTATTTTTATATAATCCTCTGGAATTCCTGAAAATTTTCGTGCGCTTGATTCAGCATGAATATATGGATGTGTCATCTCGTTTCTCCGAATAAATAAAGAAGAAACGGCTTGGGAGAGGATGGCTGTAGTCCAGCTCATTATCCGGTGCAACCGCGTTTAATTAATCACCATGAACTGGCGCCGAAGAAAACATAGCACTCTGGGGTAAATGATCCACTGAAGCGGATAATGTGCCAATCACCACTGAATGAACTATCGCATCCGATAGGAAAGACATTGTTGATCTGAAGAAAAAAAAGAAAATTATAGATATTGCTAATAGATAAAATTGAATAATTTTAACCTTGATAAAAAGGTCTTCTGAAGGTTTGTGGAGCATCTAAACCAAAACAATACCAAACCCTCAGCTGATCAATAATCAACCTTTCGTACAAGTCGTTGAAAGCAATGCGCTATTGATAAGTTATCACATGTTTGTCCACTTATAATGTGGATAACTACCAGCAAATCAACTAAAAGATGCTGCCGTATACTATGTAGTTTTGGGAGATAAAATATGTGCTTTATTCCGTTTTCTATATGTAAAACAGCCCTTAATAGAAGTAAAAAGAAAGGTTGTCGCCATCAGTACAAGCTCGACGTGACCATAATAGAAATTGAATATAAATAATAAAACATTTGAAAATGTGTAGAGAACATGTGCAAAAAAACCATAGCGTGGATTACTTGACATCAAATAGGAAGCTCGCCAACTAACTATCCATGCAATTAACCCAACGATACGCATCGGGTCACTATTGTAGTGATTTATTACTACATCGATTATAGATTCAATTCCCATAGCAATGCACCTCGAGTAAAATTAAGTTATCTTCTAGGATCAATATTAACGACTTTCGCAACGGTCAAGTTTCCGGTATCTGATTTTAATATTTTTTCTTCGTACCCCTGGATTAGAGTTGCCTTGCTAAGTGAAGAAGCCAAAACCCAATCACTACCGAATTCAATCGAAAAATAAGGCTTCATATTATTGGGTTCGCCTTCGACTGCGCTATATACAATAGCATTCCCATCTAAACGAAAAGCACCTATGGGATTGCTGACAAAAGAAGACGTAAGACCACCATCAATCCAACCAAAAACAATCCATTTATTACATGAGGGGGACCTTTGTACTGCTGACTTCAACCTGGCTATACCGCGTTCTATAGCAATATCTATTGAAGGCGCGAAGAATTTTACCGGGGCCCCCATAGGCAATGGCGTCAGATCCGGAATACAAATAGTTTGAAAGATAGTTACCTCGGGATTTTTATTCATCATTGATCTCCTAATTAAGTACAAGATCAACGTACCCGAAGTACAAGCGCTGGCAAATTGGATAGAAAGGGAAATTTATCTGTGCGTTTTTATCAAAAATCATACTCTAAGCATCCATGCCTTATTTTTTAGTTCCTACTTGACTGTGACGCTAGCGAAAGGTTCTCGCCACCTTCTCGTATCATTCGTTTATAAATCTCTTCACGATTAACAGCAACTTCTTTTGGTGCTTGAACACCTATCCGAACTTGATTCCCTTTAACACCCAAAACAGTAACAGTGACATCATCACCAACCATAAGGGTCTCGCCGATACGGCGGGTTGGTATAAGCATTTCCTTCTCCTTCAGTATTTTTAGGTTACATTCTCATATTTCTTCGAAATACTTGATCATTCCCAATAATTTGAGCATCTACTCTATTAAATGCAGCTTCTTGTAACTGTCCGAACTTTGCATTTAACTCAGTCTCTTTCGCATAAGGTGAGCTCATGTTTTGAATCGCCGGCAAAATAGTTTCGCGAATACGATCTGGATCAATTCCATGCTCCTTCATTTCATCCACTTTCTGCAGTGCTGTTTTCATCACCTTATCCATTTCAGTTTCCATTTTCTGATTATTGGACATGTTCTCTGCGTTCAAATTCCCTGCGTGTGAATTAATTGCACTAGTTGCTGACGCTTCGATTTGATCTACTAAGTTATGTCGCCAGTCTTTTAAGCGGCTATCGAAATTGGTTAGGTCAAATGTTTTAGTATTATCATTCATTATTTAATATTCCATGTTTGTTAGTTACCTGTCAACGCCAGCTTAAAACTGACCCACTTTTACCGATTATCGCCAAAGTAAAACTGACCCACCCCGTTTAATTATTGATCGATTGTGGCGGGGCGATGCCCGTATGCTTTTTGTTTTTCAGCCGATAGCTTTCTCCCGATATTTGTACAATGTGTGCGTGATGCAGTAGCCGATCGAGTAGTGCTGCGGTTAGTGTTGTATCGTCAGCAAAGGCATTTGACCATTGTGAGAACGGCAGATTGCTGGTGACGATAATGCTGCCTTTTTCGTAACGTTTTGCTATGACATTGAAGAATAAATTCGCCTCCTCTCGCCCAAAGGGTAGATAGCCAATCTCATCAATGATCATTAATGAGCGATTGTAATAGCAAGGCTAGGTAAGATAAAGATTAACCAGGCAGCGCTAAATAGAGCAAATTGCTCAAAAGCTGGCTATGCAGAGGCATTCATGGCTGCGGCGGAATATCGATTAGATGAAGAGCTGCTTTCTGAACTAGATCAGTTAGCAGCATCAATTTTGATGCAGTCAGAATAGGTAGGAAAAATATGCTAATAGCAACGCGCACCCCAAATGCACAAAGAGAGTTAGTTGCACTTTTCGACACTAATTGCTTGATCGAGACTCGGTGTTACATTTAGATTATCTACGCAGGCATGAAACTTGACTCAACTCTAATTTGCATAGATCAAATATGGTGGTACGTTAGCTTCAAGAAATAGAAATTATCTAGTAGGAAAAATAGTAGGGAAATGAAATTATGCCTTGGACTTATGTAAACCACGAAAATGATGAAGCCTACTCGAAGTCCGTACCGCTGGCCCAGACGTTATCGGAAGCCGATCTTCCTAAAACAGAATTTGAAGCGCGCAGAGACCTCGCGCATTGGAAGATGGCTGGTTTTGTACCGTTTGCCTCGATGAGCTGGCTTGATCGATTTTTAGATAAAGAACGAGCTTCAGAAAGATTCGAAAAGCTCGACGTATTGATGACCGAAATTAAGAGTAGGTGTGAAGACAAAGCGTATCGCTCAGCGATCAAGCGAGTAGTGTCTTCGATGCCGGCCGAGGCGAAAGATCGAGCCTATATCGAACTAAATATCTTATAGGAAACTTGATTCCACCTTGGTTTACACCGAATAAAATTGGTGATACTTTGGTTTCAAGCAATAGGAAATTTCAATGAATAGAAAAGTACTACGCTCGCGTATCGATTTAATAATAAGGGCGATAGTTGTCCTCGGTTTTAGCGCCATAATTCTGTACTCTATTGAGAGGCCTCCTTCGGAGTGGATATTCTGGTTTACTCTTACCGTAACATCTCTTGCAGTTATAGGCATAGCTGTAGAGGTGAACCCCAGGATTAAAGATCGACTGATAACTCGTGTGTGGCGAAAACTCAACCGAGGAATATGAAGGAAAATGATATGTCGATGAATGATGCTGTATTAAACGCTATGTTCTTTGTTAAGAATGGTATTGATTCCTACTAATGAGGTACTACTTGTCATGTTAAAGCGGTTTTACCTGATTATTTGCTTGCTGTTCCCCGCAGTTTTATCCATGAGAAAGGCTATAGGTATTCTAGCAAAGAAAAGGGTAAATTATGCTTAATCAAATTTGGATGTTTCTGGCTTCAAGACCGCGTTACATCTTGATCGCTCTAACAATCGACGTAGTCCTAACTTGCATCGGTTTGGCTACAACGGGAGACATATCGCTTGCCTTTATTCTTTCTCCGTTTGGGGCGGTAGCTTCACTAATACCTGCCGCTTACTACTACTTCAGTATCCAGTTAACACCTGAAGGTGCCGAGAGTAGCCATTCAAGATTTTGGGTATGGTATTTTGGACGGCCCTTCACTAAATTTTAATTTGTAGGAAAAATTATGGGCAGCGAAATGTCATTCAAAGAACAGATCATTCTAATCCTATTACTTGGTATTTTTATTATAACTGCCATCATATGCGGTATTGGGTATGCAATTGCAGAGGGGGAGCTTGCTGGTTCGTTCTCAAAATATGGCTCAATAGCCGGTATCACAGCTATTTTAATCGCGATGCTTGGCCACACAACTTTGCGGCTTTTTCAAAGGCTTTTCGGGTTCAAACTTTAAGGGAAAGCTGATTATGAAAAACCTATATTTAATGCTATCGGTAACTCTTATTTTAGCTCTTCTGCCCCATCGCTAAACAAGCTTAAAGATCTTATTGGGATAAGAAGCACAAATGCGGCACAAAAGCATTTAGACGCTTTGTTAACGAAGAACTTTTTTAAAAAAACATCAGTACATGCAGGAGGTGATGGTAAATATCAAATCACAGAAGCTGGATATGAGTTATTGAAAAATAATATTGTCGGTATCCCTGGAGCACCAAGGAAAGTTATGCGCCAAGAGTTTATTGAAAAATTAGATGAGGCTAGTTGGTCTAAGAGTAAACTAAAATCTCTTATTGAGCATATTGACGCTGAAAAACGGAGTATTAAATCTAGACTCTCACAGTTGTCTAGTGAGCCCAAAGATAATGATCCAGTTGGTCGAGAAAGACAGGTTTTAATACGGCGAATGAAAGACAAGTCTTCCTTCCTGACAGAAGAAAGAGCGATTGTAATAGCAAGGCTAGGTAAGATAAAGATTAACCAGGCAGCGCTAAATAGAGCAAATTGCTCAAAAGCTGGCTATGCAGAGGCATTCATGGCTGCGGCGGAATATCGATTAGATGAAGAGCTGCTTTCTGAACTAGATCAGTTAGCAGCATCAATTTTGATGCAGTCAGAATAGGTAGGAAAAATATGCTAATAGCAACGCGCACCCCAAATGCACAAAGAGAGTTAGTTGCACTTTTCGACACTAATTGCTTGATCGAGACTCGGTGTTACATTTAGATTATCTACGCAGGCATGAAACTTGACTCAACTCTAATTTGCATAGATCAAATATGGTGGTACGTTAGCTTCAAGAAATAGAAATTATCTAGTAGGAAAAATAGTAGGGAAATGAAATTATGCCTTGGACTTATGTAAACCACGAAAATGATGAAGCCTACTCGAAGTCCGTACCGCTGGCCCAGACGTTATCGGAAGCCGATCTTCCTAAAACAGAATTTGAAGCGCGCAGAGACCTCGCGCATTGGAAGATGGCTGGTTTTGTACCGTTTGCCTCGATGAGCTGGCTTGATCGATTTTTAGATAAAGAACGAGCTTCAGAAAGATTCGAAAAGCTCGACGTATTGATGACCGAAATTAAGAGTAGGTGTGAAGACAAAGCGTATCGCTCAGCGATCAAGCGAGTAGTGTCTTCGATGCCGGCCGAGGCGAAAGATCGAGCCTATATCGAACTAAATATCTTATAGGAAACTTGATTCCACCTTGGTTTACACCGAATAAAATTGGTGATACTTTGGTTTCAAGCAATAGGAAAATTCAATGAATAGAAAAGTACTACGCTCGCGTATCGATTTAATAATAAGGGCGATAGTTGTCTTCGGTTTTAGCGCCATAATTCGGTACTCTATTGAGAGGCCTTCTTCGGAGTGGATATTCTGGTTTACTCTTACCGTAACATCTCTTGCAGTTATAGGCATAGCTGTAGAGGTGAACCCCAGGATTAAAGATCGACTGATAACTCGTGTGTGGCGAAAACTCAACCGAGGAATATGAAGGAAAATAACAGATGGTACTTTTATGAAAACGGCGGCTGTTTATAGTGAAGAGGATAAGGCTTTGGCTCGTGAGATCCCCGCACATTGCGAGGAGGGTAAAAGTTACGGCATTACGCATATCCAAAGAAAGCTGTTCTGGTCAAGTAAAACCGGACACCTATTTTTTATAAATTCCCTGCTAACGCGCTTCACTTGTTGACTGCAGAATCGAAGTGTCGAACCTGCTCTATTCGAGCAGAACCGACTCTTCCATTTTGCAGCACATACTTGGATTCTTCGTATTTTATTGGCGATAAATCTTCATTCGCCGAATGAAAACGATGTACATTGTAGTAGCGCATATATTTGCCCACGTCAGTCTTCATGTGCGCTCTTGTCGGCTGCGCAATCTTAAATATCCAATCGTGTTTAAGGCTTCCGAAGAAGCGTTCAACAACCGCATTATCCCAACAGGCACCAACGTCTCCCATACTCGCCCGCATATCGTAAGCCGCTAGAAGTTTTCGATAGCGCTTACTGGTATATTGTGAGCCTCTATCGCTATGAAAAACTAAGCTTTTAGGCGGCTGTCTTAGGTTGTAGGCCTTTATCAGGGCCTTGCTCACTAAATTAGTTGTCATGCGCTTATCAATGTACCAACCAACAATTCGACGCGAGTACAAATCCATAATAATCGCCAAATACATCCAACCTTCGCCGGTCTTCAGGTAAGTGACATCGCCCGCCCAAATTTGATCCGGCCCCACTGGGTTAAAATTCTGATTCAGCAAGTTGTCGGCTACGGCATCCGAGGTTTTGCGTTTAGTTGTCACTTTATAGGCGGTTCGCTGAGTGACCCTTAAGCCAAGCTTGCGCATCAAGTTACGAACCCGATAACGACCAATCTGAAAGCCTTCTTCGCGTAATTTCTTCATCATCTCGCGACTACCCAGGCTATTGCGACTCTGCTCGAAAAGCCACTTCATCCTACGGTGTAGGTGCAAGGTATCGCTTGTTATCACTGTGCCTGGGCGCTTAAGCCAATCGTAATAGGACGTTTTCCCAACGCCCATCACGCGACACAACATAACTACAGGAAAGCGAGGTGATTCAGTCTGAATGAAATCGTACTTTACTTCATTTCTTTCGCAAAGAAGGCACTGGCCTTTTTTAAAATCTCTTTCTCCATGCGCAGCTCTTTGTTTTCCTTGCGCAAGCGCTTAAGCTCGACTCTCTCATCCTCGGCCAGCACTTCACCTGCCTCACTAGACTCCACCTTTTCTTTCCATTTGTAGAGCATGTTGGTTGCGATACCCAACGATTTAGCGGCCTCAGGAACGGAATAGCCTTGTTCTCGAACAAGCGCAACGGCCTCTTCCTTAAACTCTTTCGGGTACTGCTTGTAAGTACGCTTCTGACTCATAATGACACCTTAATTGTTGACTAATATTGTCTCTCATTAAAGTGTCCGGTGCTATTAGACCACTACAGTTCGCTTGCGCGATAAAATTACTAAGTGCAACTAAGATGCGCGATAATGATTTGCGCTAGAATTTATTAAAATATTTTCTGTTTCCATAGGATCCATCACGACAATGGGCTTGCTTAATACTAGTCCTGAAAATAATAGAACTGATCTAATATTTGGCTGGAGACAATCATCCATCATGCTCATTTTTTCTACATCGTAGTGTGTTGCCTGCCAAAAAGACTTAGCCTTGGCTGATGGATGTATTACCCATAGATCACCGCCTTGACGAAAACCAACCACTTGACTGCTCTCAACAAGACTCACCATTTCAGCGATATCTGAAATAAGCTGTTGGTTACCTATAGATACTAATTCCGTTTCTTTTCCTAGCGATTCACTATGAAACATTTCTACGAAATTTGTTCAATATCACTAGGGAAAAGATTTTCTAAAATATCACCGCTGTGTAAACGAACATCAATACTTGGTAAAGGATCTTCTGGCATCTGCACAAGGCGTACGACTACTCCGCTTTGCCCGTGATAATCTTCATACTCTTCAGCCGAACTTAACAGCCTTACTTTTTGCAATAATTTGAATGACATAGCTAAAGCACCTTTATGGGAACCATATCTGGTTGAGGAACGGATTGATATTTCTGACCTTGCAGTAAGCATCCACCCTTATCATGACGAGTACCGCCCATCTGCTTGAAGTAGAATTTTGTATTATATTTTTTGCATAGCATGCGAAGCCCATCCGCCCATTTAGGGTCCATAGGGCGACAATTATGACCAGATTCGCCGCCAACAATCAGCCAATCTATCGCATTTAATGAAACGTCATTGATCTCTTCTAAAAGAGGTTCAGCAGAGAGGAAGCGCACTTTGGCAGGAATATTCTTAAGAATCTCTATTCTAGGATAACCATGTTTCTTATTTTCAACTGATACGCCGAGCCAAACATTAGGGTAGCCATCGCCCCAATCATGGGGTAAATACTTTGCAATGTTTACGGCTCTTTTTGTTAATAGGAGCCAATCAAGGTTTTCTGTTCTTTTAATTAACTCCCACAACCTACTTCTAGTTTGGGGAGGTATTTTTTTATCGAAAACATCACACATACTCCCACAGAAAACCCTAGGGCGAGAAATAGCGCCTTGCTCCTTTCTGTTCCAAACAAGTGGTTTTCTCCAATTACTTTCCGAAGTAACCCTACGAGGAGCGCTCTTCTGCCACTGCACTCCTCCAAATCTCTTATCCCACGATTCTGCGTAGCAATTATCACAACCAGGCGAAACCTTCTCACAACCAATAACAGGATTGAACGTGTAATTTGCCCAGCTGATCAAAGTATTCTCACCCATTATGCAAACCTCTTACTAGAGCGCAGCTGTCCTGCAGATATAAAACTTGGTGAGTTCTTTATTTCCAGAAGCAGCCTTGCTCTTTCTTCCGGAGAAATATAAATTGGCTGAACATCAAGATCTACAAGTGGGGACGTATCCAGATCATACGAGCTATTAGCTGCCTCAACAGGAACATCCTGTCCAGGGGGCGCTTCGACACCTGCCAAAACATTAAGCTCATTACGTAAGTAAGAAATCGTTTCAGTTAAATCGGAAATTTTCGATTCATCATGAGTCGAAAACGAAAAATTCTTTTTTAGCTCTTCTGAAAACCTCATGATTGTGGATTCGATATTTTCAACGTCGATATCCTCAGCCGTTTCCACCCACTGCTTAGCTCTCTCTAAGTATGTTTTCGTCATAACGCTACCTCTTCAACAATAAGTTCATTTGAAGCGAAATTAGCATCCACAATAAATGGGTCAAATTTGATGGAAACACTTTCAAAAGAATAATCCCTGAATGCTAGTAAGCAGAAATAAATTGTTTTGAAAAGTGAAAAAAAACACCAAACATGCTCTTAAAGAGCGTGAATAAAGCATGAAATCAGCTTGCATAGTCGGAGAAGCGATATAAGTTAATACAAGCGGGCGTCATTATTGGCAAAAAAAGCTCTTCGAGCTGCAAAGCTCTATTATCATCGAAGGCTTCCAGCAATAAATCGCGATAAGAATCATTAATTTTCAAGCCGTAACAAAGCTTCTGAAACGTTTCCTCAATCCCTTTCCTTCTAGGACTAAACGATCTCAATTCGGTAGACACATCCATTATATAGCTCAGATCCTGACTTGTTTGCATACTGTAAATTAAGTGCAGCAGGGAGGTTTGAATCAATAAGGCCTCATTGGTAGTTACCTTTAACTGGCCAAGGTCTGAATCAAAAAGCTGTCCCACAAGGCTCTCAAAATTTTCGTTGCTACAGTCGTTAATCCCAAGCCTCTCAGATAGCCTATAGATAAACGCAGGCAGCAAGTTCGTTAGCTTCATGGTCTGGTAATGCCTTATAGCAATTACCAAACAGAACGAAAAATGATTATTCAACTCCACAATATACCTCGCAGGTTTGGCAGCTTTCAGAGAAATATACTCACTAAGTTAGAGCGTAACATGTAACGGCTGTTTGTCAATGGTATGGTAGGTATTGTTAATACCTACCAATATGAATATTTTGATCTTACTGGCAGGCATCACAATCCTCGTCATTGATACTGCATGCCTTGGGCAGTGATACGGGGTTAACAGCATTGAGGGTACCGGTATTAACGGTGGATTTTTCGGTACTTGTAGCGGCCAGTGAACGCAAGTAATAGGTAGTCTTTAATCCGAGCATCCAAGCCATGCGATACGTGAGGTCGAGTTTTTTACCATCGGCACCGGCGATATAGATATTTAGGCTCTGAGCTTGATCCAGCCATTTTTGACGACGACTGGCGGCTTCGATAATCCACTTGGGTTCGACTTCAAAGGCCGTAGCAAACAAGGTCTTGATGTAGTCGGGAACGCGTTCAATGTTTTTCAACGAACCTTCGTAGTACTTGAGATCGTTTACCATGACGGCATCCCATAGGTCTTCGTCTTTCAGCATCTTGACCAGGTAAGGATTGATGACCGTGAACTCTCCGGAGAGGTTGGATTTAACAAACAAGTTTTGGTAAGTGGGCTCAATGGATTGGGTCACACCGACAATGTTCGATATCGTTGCAGTCGGCGCAATGGCCATGACATTCGAGTTGCGCATACCGGCTTTGGCTTTCTCGCGCAATGCATCCCAGTCCAAGGTCGAAGAGCGATCCATCTTCAAGAAATCCTGTCCACGCTCGGCCGCTAACAAATCAATGCTATCGATAGGCAACACCCCTTGGCTCCAAAGTGAGCCTTCAAAGGTTTGATACGCCCCGCGTTCTTTAGCCAATTCTGCCGAGGCATCGATGGCGGCAAAGCTAACAAGCTCCATAGACAAGTCTGCGAAGGCAACGGCCTGCTCACTGCTGTAAGGAATCTTCTGAAGGTACAAGGCATCTTGGAACCCCATAATGCCAAGGCCTACTGGTCGATGTTTTTGGTTGGCCTTTTCTGCTTGTGGTACGGCGTAATAATTAATATCAATCACATTATCGAGCATACGCACCGCGGTTTTAATGGTGGCATTCAGCTTCTCGCGATCGATACCGTCATCGGAGACGTGTTGAGCAAGATTGACGGATCCCAGGTTGCACACGGCAATTTCATCGTTACTGGTGTTTAAGGTGATTTCAGTGCATAGATTTGAGCTGTGTACGACACCGACGTGTTGTTGTGGGCTGCGTAGATTGCAAGGATCTTTAAAGGTAATCCATGGGTGTCCGGTTTCAAAAATCATCCCGAGCATTTTTCGCCATAGCGCCTTGGCGTCAATGGTTTTACTTTTGATGTCGCCCGCAGCGGCTTTGGCTTCATATTCTTGATATTTGGCTTCGAAGGCCTTGCCCACTAAATCATGAAGTTCGGGTACCTGGTTAGGGGAGAACAAAGTCCACGATTCATCGCTAAAAAGACGCTTCATAAACAGATCGGGAATCCAGTTAGCGGTATTCATATCGTGGGTGCGACGTCGATCATCACCGGTATTTTTGCGCAGCTCGAGGAACTCCTCGATGTCGAGATGCCAGGATTCGAGATAAGCGCAGACAGCGCCTTTACGTTTACCGCCTTGGTTCACCGCTACGGCGATATCATTGGCGACTTTCAAGAAGGGTACGACACCTTGAGATTGTCCGTTGGTGCCTTTGATGTGGGCGCCAAGCGCACGTACGGGAGTCCAGTCATTGCCCAGTCCACCGGCCCATTTAGACAGCATGGCGTTATCGCTCCACGCGCTGGTGATGCCCTTCATATCATCGGGAATGGTGGTGAGGTAGCAGCTGGACAGCTGGCTGTGTCGGGTACCGGCGTTGAAGAGAGTCGGCGTAGAAGACATGTAGTCGAACGAAGACAGTAAGTTATAGAACTCGATGGCCCGCAGATTGATATCGTCTTCTTTTAAAGCAAGCCCCATGGCCACACGCATAAAGAAGACCTGAGGAAGCTCAAGGCGTTGGCCCTCATGATGGACAAAGTAGCGATCGTAAAGAGTTTGTAGACCAAGGTAGGTGAATTGGTTGTCGCGTTCTGGCTTGATGGCTGAACCCAATAGCTCTAAATCAAAGTCGGAAAGTCTTGAATTAAAAAGCTCTTTATCGATACCAAAATTAATTGCCGCAATTAGATAATCTTCATAACGGAATACCTGACCTGAAATTATACCCAAGGCTTTTCCGGACTCACGAACAATGGTATTGAGAAGTAACTTAGAAGTAACCAAGCTATAGTTCGGTTCTTCTTCGATTAATGTTCTGCTTTCAATTAACGCTGCATTCCAGAGAAGTTCTATATCCATATCTTCATAAGAACTTCTTTTAATACGATCAATAATCAATTCTGCGTCTACGAAATCCAGCTCCTTACATATATCTCGAACTGCAGTAATAACTGGCGTATTTAGTAAGTCGTAAAAATCATTACCGCTCTTTATTCTTATTCCCGACGAAATTGACTTATATTGTTCACGTTCTCTTTGGCGTTCTGTTCTGTAAATAACGTAATATCTTGCAACTTGGTGTTCACCAGAACGCATAAGAGCAAGCTCAACTTGGTCTTGAACTTCTTCAATATGAATAGTGCCGCCGGAAGGCATTCTGCGGATAAATGTTTCCTGTACTATCTTTGTTGTCTCATCACTTTTATTTTTTAATGCTTGTGATTGATTGGTTAATCCTCCATTAGCTTGCGGATCCATAAAGGCTTTAGTTATTGCAATACGAATTCTATCAATATCAAAAGGCACTACTTTACCATTTCGTTTTATTACCTGTATTTCTCCAGGAGTAACAATTCTATTATTTATATCTGTCATATGGTTCACCACTAAATTAATTATCCCAGTTCAGGCTTCCGCCAGTTTGATATTCAACGACACGAGTCTCAAAAAAGTTTTTTTCTTTCCGAAGATCCATAATTTCACTCATCCACGGGAACGGATTTTTGGCTCCCTTGTATTCTTCAGTAAGGCCTAATTGAGAAAGACGTCTATTAGCAATAAAATTTAGGTAGTCTTCCATTACTGAAGCGTTCATGCCAAGTACACCGCGAGGCATTGAGTCTCGAGCATATTCAATCTCGAGTTCCATTCCTTCCAAAATCATTGCTCTGGCATCATGTTGAAATTCTAGAGTCCATAGTTCTGGATTTTCTATTTTAATTTGATTAATAACATCGATACCGAAATTTAGATGCATGGACTCATCACGCAGGATGTACTGAAATTGTTCAGCAACACCCGTCATTTTGTTTTGTCGACCCATTGAAAGAATTTGTGTGAAACCACAATAGAAAAATATGCCTTCGGTAACAGCATAAAATGCTATCAGGTTACGAAGGAGTTCTTGATTTTTTTCGATTGTGCCGGTGTTGAAATTGGGATCCGAGATACCGCGCGTATGTTTTATAGACCATGCAGCTTTCTTGGCTACGGAAGGAACCTCACGATACATATTGAAAACCTTGCCTTCATCCATGCTTAGAGATTCGACACAGTATTGATATGCATGTGTATGAATAGCTTCTTCGAAGGCTTGCCGTAATAAGTATTGACGGCATTCAGGGTTTGTAATCAATCGGTAAATAGCCAAAACAAGGTTGTTGGCCACTAGTGAATCCGCTGATGAAAAATATCCTAAAGATCGTTCTATAATTAATCGCTCGTCGTAGGTCAGTCCAGTTTCTGATTTCCATAAAGCAATATCTTTCGACATATTTACTTCTTGAGGCATCCAGTGATTTGAGCAACCGTCTAGATATTTCTGCCAAGCCCAGTCATATTTAAATGGAACAAGTTGGTTTAAGTCTGCCCGGCAATTAATCATTTTTTTATCGTCTACTTGAACTCGGGCGGCTCCTAGCTCTACTTCGTGAATAGTAGCTTTTGTTTTTACATCCTTTTCGCTGTTTTCTATGCGCTCGTGTAAATCTAACGCGCTGGTATCCAGTGCGTTAATGTCATTGTCATCCCAGTTCAACATGTGCATCACCTCAAATATTTTGTTAGGTCAGCTTTGAACGTACAACAATAGAATATGATGCGAAACTGAAAGGTGCTTAAACAGAAAGGTTGGCCACATATATGCAGCAAAACGGCAGGAAGGAGGTATTTGATGAGGTTGGAATAGTTAAATGAGAGGTGGATTAAAAGAAGTTTATTAAATTAAATGCAACATATAAAAGGCAAAATCATTTGTCTTGAGAGCCAAAATCAAACTGTGGCTGCATTTTTTTTTGAGCTAATAGTTTGTTGTGGAGAGATCTATCGCCGATAATTTCATCTGATTTATCTCTAAATACATCAAACATAAAATCGTATGACATATGTGGTTCTACTTCAGCAATATAGCCAAAAATGTTAATTCTATTCTTACACCCATCAATCCAACGATGTCCAGATTTTTCATGATGTCTTTTTAGTGCAGGAATAAAACGGTCTCGAAAATTCTCATAACTTGCGGCCGGTATCATGAAATTTTTCAAGTCGGGAAGGGTTATCGTTCTTTTTATTCGGCCTGAACGTTTAATATGAATAGAGCACCATGAATAAAAGATGTGTATCAATCCTGATGACGTTTTCAAAATTTCTTTGTTGTCGATAAAAGTTGAAATTACATCGGGGTCAATTAAATCCGCAAATGTTTTAGAGTGTAATGCAATACGGTACCATCTAGGTCGACGAATACCTCGTCCACCGTATTCACGATCAATGCTTGAGTCGAGTTCTGTAAGGAACCGGAAATTTAAATCATCAGCACCTGGAGTTAACCCAAATTGTTTAGCAAACTGGCTACCAGCTTCGCTATCTGCGTCAATAATCACATTGAAATTGGTGCTGTATAGCCGTTTCATTGAATCTCTTATCGTGTCCCGGTTGGCTCCAGATCCATCTAGTCCCATCAGCGACAGTAGATCGACTATATCCACAAAAAATTCGTTCTTAATGTCTTTTCCGAGATCAGATTGTTCGGCTATTAAAATACAAACAAGTGTAATTATATTACGGATAGTTCTCTGGTCATCAACATGGCATATTTCGCTGTCTGATTGGGCTGAGGTGATGATTTCAATTTTGTCACTGCCAAAACGATATATGGTGGAAAATGGCTCCGTTCTTCTAGGGTCTGTTCTTGAAACCCGCATGCAGGATCCGAAAACTCCGTTCCATAATCTTTCTGATCTTGCTAATCGAACTGGGAGGCTAGTATCTAAAATTTGTGAATCGCCCTCTATTAACAAGGTTTTGATATCTTTTAATTTCTGACGGTGTGGACGATGGTCTTTGAATTCACTTTTTTTCGCCGGTACATTAAGGACGTCGGTTGCATCCTGGAGGACAAACAGGTCGGCGGGCTTACATTTTGGTCTTTGGTATTTTTCTTTTTTGAATAAGCCAATATCCGCTAAAGTGGCGGAGCGCTTTTTCATGATTGTTATGCCACATCCGATATTTTTTTCGCTTAGCCACTCTTGTAATTGCGAGCGGGTAACATCAAATGTCTGATTTTCAGTCTCAGATGAGTTTTCAAGAGTTGAGCATAGTTCGAGCAAGCCAAGTAAAAATTTAGATTCAATCGGGGAAAGGCAGTCTAAGGCAGCGTAGATTTTCATTTGCCCTAAATGACGTATTTTAACCCGATAAATCGAGCCTTCTGATTTTGAAGACATCTACGTGACCTAAAATTATTTATTTTGACTCGTTGTAGTACGTAGTAATGAATGTACATGAGTGACTTTTGTCGCTGGATGATAGCGGTGAAAGTGGTAGAGTTCAAGAAGAAAATGGTGACCATGTGTCTTTATTGATTAACTTTTTTTAAAGGGGTCGAATTTTCTAGCTGATTAAATAATGTGCTATTATTCTTGCTGTTAAATATAAATATAAGTCTGTAAAAATATGAACACACAATCTCTTTCCAGTATGCCCGCAATAAGATCTTAAAGTAGTTATTCATATCTCCTATATAATAGGGGCAGCTAAATATCTATATAAATCAAAGAGTTGTCCTGTGGATAACGAATGGTCAGTCCTTATAATAGGAAAAGTCACCCGGGAATTGGAAAAGTCGCTCCTTAAACTAGAATGGTCACTCCCTAAGATAAAGAATGGTCACTCCTTGTGATATACAAAGTCACTCCTTACCTGATAAATAGTCAGTCCTTAAATATAGCTTTAGTCACTCCTTAAGGGGTAGAATAGTCACTCCTTAAAAGAAAATAATATACAGTCCTATTAACAGGATAATCACAGGAAATCAACAGCTTAGTAACAGCTTATTACTACAAAATAATTCTATTGCCTACCTTGTTTAGTTTTGGTCACTCCTTAAAACACTCGTTATTTTACTCAAAAGGGTAAATATTTGGTATCTATAGTCACTCCTTGAGTTTCTTCAGCGAGTGGTAAGAAGGTTCTGAGAATGTATATTCAGTGACCATTTATCTATATTTCTACCATATATAGTGTCCGCAACAAGAAATCACTACAAAAGAGGCTGTAAACGGATTTCAGCTGGAAATATCTAGGGAGTCGGTAGCAAGAATACTCGTGGAGTGACCATACGTGCTGGTAGAAAGCATGATGGTTGGCTTGGTCAGCCGTTGGGTATCGGCTAACATGCCGCCAAGTAGCATGAAAGCTTTGGAGGTGACTAAAGGTCACTACTTAAGTGATTTCTAGTTGTTTCTTGGGTTTCAGATACACCAAATTATTGTAATAATTACAGATAGTTACAGGGAACTCCTAGAATTGGTAGCAACGAATAATAAGGAGTGGCCGTTCATCGATGATTTGTAGACTGTCATAGCTTTATAAAATCTGGATTCAAAAAGAAGCTATTTATGTGGCAAAAGCGCGTAGAGGCGCCGCGCAGGTACTCCCAATAAAGTTCAGATACGGCCCATCGTCTCCCTAATTCCTGAGCATTTGGTTGGGTCGTTGGTAAACTACAAAATAGGTTCGTAACCAGTGTTTAGCTGAACTCGATTAACGGATGCCCAATAAGTCGGCCCAGGGGGCTTGTTACTTAGCCAAATCAATCTATCCATTAGGTAAAGACCAAACCTTTCTGATATCTGAATTGTAAGTTTTTCGAGATAGAGTGATCGAGCCGGGAGGCCTTTTAGAAAAATATCGTTAGAGATGTTTAATGCGATGGATCCGCCTGGCTTTAAGTGCTTAACAACGGCCTCAAGACTTTTGCATATGAAGTCTGTGTATTCACCAACATCAATCTTTCCGTATGCTCTAGGGTTTCGAATTGGGTAAGGTGGCGAGGTGAGGCATAAACTTATGGGTTCGTTAATATTCTCGAATGCATCGTAGCAATCTCCCCAGAGAGCAATACCAAGTGTGGTAGAAAAAGCGATAAGCACAGTTCTACTTTTTAATTTCGTTAGTTGAGTTTTCCCTGATGTGGTGAGCTCCCATACTCCTCGGATTCCAGCGCTTTCGAGCCAACCAGCTTGTTTCATTGTTTGCTGATGCCAACGTATTTCTCGTTTCAACTTACTTCTTAGTGCTTTGCTTTTACCTATAGGTGACTTGGCCATGAGCTCCTCATCAGACAGGCCTGCTTTTTGAGCAACAGTAGAGTAAAGCGTTTGGTTGTCTAGGGCTCCGCCTTTCTCTAGATAGGTAGATTGTACGTGCTCAAATAGCGAAAGTTGATGCATTGCATAGCCCTTTGGTAAGTTGACTTAAAAGTCCAAAAAATTCAGTTCTTCAGCTAATACATCGATCAGATACCTATGCAGATGTTGAGTCGTGTACTTGAACGCACTGAGATGCTAGTAAAGGTATGCAAACATCTTTGTTTATGCAAAAGAGATAGAAAAAGTGGGCGAACAATCAATTGATATATCCTAAGTGCAGTAGGGTGGCATGTAAGAAGGTTAAGAAAAGAAGAGTTTTATCTTGGAGTTGTAGTGATAGAGATGATATCTATCTAGTAGAAGTCTTTCGACTATCTGCATGACTTGGCATGAATAAAGACTGCCCTACAGAAAGCGGCATAAATAAGGCGAGATTACAGTGTAGTGGTGGCGATATACGTTAAAGGAAGGCTATTCTATTTTTTGGCGGCACTCTAAAAATTCGTAGTGAGCATTCATATGTCTTCAGAGAAAAACGATCATACCAGCAACCGCGCATCGAGCAGTGGTGTAACAGCTTGGCACGGTACTCCGGCAGAATTTAGTTCATTCTCGACTGAATTTATCAGCGGGGGGGAAGGTATTCAAGCGTATGGATGGGGTTTGTATTTCGCGAGCGAGGTGGAAGTAGCGAAGTGGTATAGAAACGCATTGGCAGGGAACAAATCTGGTGTGTGGGTCGGCGAGGAATATTACGAGAAAATAAATGTAGATGATATACAGTCAAAAAATGATCGATATATCAACTATCAGGCTGCTTTTTTTCTAGAGGATATGGGGCATGAAGGTGCGAGAAACCGAATTCTTCATGATATTGAATCGAAGAAAAATAGACTGACATTTATCCCGTCAATTGTTGAAAAAAATAAAGAAGATATAGCGGTTCTCGAGTTGGTACTTGAGAAAATTGACGAGTGGAAAGGGAAGTCAGTGAGGCTTGATCAAGGAAGGATGTATCAAGTAAGTCTAGAGCCCCATGAAAATGAATATCTTAGCTGGGACAAAAGAATGGATGAACAGTCCCTATGTGTTTTAGATGCGCTAACACAACACAATCATCGGATTGATAGAGAAAGTAGTGGTAGACAGTTTTATGAGGAGCTAGTGAATGAGATAGAGTCTCTTGATAATAAATCATGGCATTATGCGTCAAGAAAATTAATTTCTGAAGGGAAGGATATTGCAGATTATACTGAGCCTGAAATTGTATCTAAATATTTAAACTCTATCGGAATCCCCGGACTAAAATTTTTAGATCAAAATAGTCGATCTAATGGATTGGGAAGTAGTAACTACGTTGTATTTGATGAAAATAACGTATCTGTTATCTCTAGGTATAAAAGAAACTCGTCTTACAACGGCGCACATCTTAAGAATGCGTTATCAAAAATAGAAATCGAAAAAGCGATTAAGCCTTTAGTTGAAGAGCTTGGAATTAAAGCAAATATAGTGACAAGTTTTTTAGATCTTCCGCGACATATTATTCGTGAGATAATGCGATAGAGGATGCTCCAGGAGTATATGATTCTCGTTGTGGGCAGGCCTATCTTATTGCCAATAACATTAAATCACCTAAAGAGGCTGTTCAGAGCTATCTTCATGAGGTGAAGGGACATGCAGCATTCCGAGCTGTGTTAGGCGAAAGCTATAATTACACACTTGATCAAATATACGAGGGGATGCCACCAACACTTAGAGAGAAGTTGTATGAAGACAACAAATCGCAATTGATAAATTTAACACCTCGAGAAATAAAAAGGGTTGTAGCCGAAGAGTGGGTAGCTGGTATAGCTGAGACAAACCCTAAAAACACATGGGTAGAAAAAATTGCCGCTGTAATTAAAGGTTGGTTAAGGGAAGTTAAGCCAGACCTTTTATTCTCACAAAATGAAATTGTCGCCTTATTGGATAAAGGTTCTTCTTTGCTTCATGAAAAATCTGATTTACAACACAAGAAAATGATACGTACTGAAAGACCAGGCGAATACAATCCGGGTAAGTTAAACATGAAGGCTTCCGATCGCCTGCCAACACTTCATGAAACTTATGATAGCTGGCTGGCAGAGAGTGATCGAAAACAAGAGTCGCAAAAACCTACGGTACGCATGAAATAACGACTATCAAGGCAAGCCCGCCATAAGCAGCAATTGTGCTAGCTTTATCTGAACGACCTTTGTTATAGCTGTAAAGCACGCCGGCAAAAGTAAGGTGTGATAGTCCAATGGTTATAAGCGCAAGTAAAGCTTGCGAGAGGCCACTGACATGCCTAAGAGATGTTATCGGCAAGCCATCGATATAAGAAAGACTTAGCATGAGCACGAGAGCCATAGGGTATAGGGCCAAAAAAAGCTTATGGATAGCTGGATTATGCCTTTTTAAATGCTTTGACCACTGTATAGCCGTATCCATCGCAGGATTCCTCATAATCAAGTTTGTGTGCCAAACAGATCACCCATATAAAGTGTAGTGCAAATCAACTAAAAACCACATTGCTTGAGCGTGCTCCCAACTCAGCGATATTCCGAACCGCAGTATTTAAAAGGCAAAATCACTGGAAAAACGGCGAATTCTTCTAAAAAGTAGAGATATTGGGTTCGTTATGAGCGGATGCCTATTAAACTAGGTTAGGGCCTATTAGAGAGGAATCCATTATGCCGAACACCACAAACGATATTCTTAGTGAAATTTGCGAAGGCAGAGCAGATCTGCTTGCGCTTGGTTACCGTTTTAATGAGGAGGCGGAATGCGCAGGCCGCGATCTCAAAGATATGTCTGATTTAAATGAGACCGTAGCAGCCATATTTGAGCTTGAAGACATGCCATTGACTGACAGAGAGACTCAACTTATTCATGCTATGGATAAGTTGAACTGGTCAGACGATCAAGCAATAGAATTTTTAAAAGCGATGGGAGGTATATGATATGCAAGCCCAGCTGGAGACTTTCGAAAAATTAATCCTGCATAGAAATTTTAGAGCAGCCCTGAAAGGAGGTGAGAGTAGCTTTAGTCCAGAACATCTTGCGTCAATTCATCAAGATCTTTGCAAGGGATTAGAGCATCAAGACAAAACCTTAAAATCAGGCGAGTTAAGAGTTGCCGCCGGTGCAGTGTCTCTACTAGGTAGCGAATCTAACAAAATTGCACTTAATATGATGGGCTCATCAGACAAGGGGCACATATCTCAAAGGGCTGCATATGCAATGCAACGAATTGAACAATTACAGCCATTTCATAGTTTCAATTCGTTGGTAGGCAAACTCTACAGCCATAATCTAGCTCAAACAGCCGGGTTTCGTATAGACTGGCCATCGATAGATAAATCGTCTCTGAAAGCTTCCTTAGAAGAATCCAAAGATGGTAATAGTGGTAATTTGGCCAAGCTCATAGAAGCCAACCTGAAGCCGATGTTTGATATGGAAAGCTCAGTAAAGGTAAAAGATCGTTTAGATTCTGGGTTCGCGGACCGGGCAACTTCCTTTGTTACTTCTCATGGTGGCAGCGCCGAAGTTAAACCGTCTAAATTAAAAGTTACCTAAATAGCAATAGTTGTTTTACTCAAATCAACTACTGAAAACCCCAAAAGTACTGATATTTCTGGAGTTTGATCAATCATACTGTCATCATATTTGAAACCTAAAAGCAAAAGTAATCCAGTAAAATAGGACTAGAATTGATGACTATTGAAAAGATCAACATCAGCGAAATTGGGAAACTAATAGACAATAATATTGGTTTGTGCAATCTAGTTGTTCCTGGTGTAGATAAAAACATGGTTGAAAGTGTTTTAGACAGCCAGGAGTATAACGAATATTTACATGATCAAATTTATCGATGGGTAATCAAAACATTCCTTGTTAATGCCAAGCTGCAGGCATGCATTTCTGAAGAGCAATTTGCTCTATACTTGAAAAATATTAAGAGTGAAGAAGGAAGGGAGGGATTAGCAGCATCCATAGTTCTGTCATCTGTACCCTTTGCGAGCGAATTGAATGCTTTACAATACGTAACCCTTGAATCTGAAGAAAACACCATTGCCCATCTATCTGTGGCGGCACACTAATTCATCAATTAACTGGGCTCATTCAGTGAGCCCAGTATCTCCATTATCTGGCACGCACGGCATATCCAAGCTGTCCGATATCAAAATCATGCCATTCAAGTAATGGTAAATATCAAATACATTATTTTTCGAGTTTGATATCATTTTTAATATCGAAGGCTCTTTCGATAAACGTTTATTTCCTTCAATAAAATGATCTAATTTGCTTAGCCGGTGATTATCAATTTCTTCAATTACCAAGGGTATATTTGAGAAACCTTTTGCCCTCGCTGCAATATAAGATATCTTTCTTGACAAAAATGCTGTAACCAGAAATACACTCGTGAGGAGCGACTTAATAAGAACATGAATATCAGAGCCTCCCCAAATAAAGATACAAAGACCAAGTGTGGCCATAATAATAAAATACCGTATCGCTCTTACTTGGCGCAGGAATCTAAGTGCTCTAACTCTGTTTACTGGAAGCCAGCGGAAAAACTTTAGGACATATTCTTCTGTTTCGGGAAAACTGCTCATCGGATTCACTTGTAAATTGAAAAATCGAATTGAGTAACGGCTCCTTTTGGTGAATTACCTAAACTTGTAAATCGAATGCGTCCCTTGGGAGCGCCGTGTTTTAGAATTTCCATAGCTATATTTTTAGCTCGATCATACCCAATGCCTTTAAAGTTTGAATCAGTAGGGTCTGCCGTCGCTACTAATGCCTGCAGTGTAGGAAAGAGGGTTAACGTTTTTGCTATAAATTCGTAGTCTTCTTTCATGTCCATTCGGATTCCGCTATTACCCGGTACATTTTCCCATTGCTCGCTGAACACAAGGCTAATGGTTTTTCCTGTTTCGCTTCTCGTAATACTTATACCAGGACGCAAAATTGTCATCAGGTGCTTTTCAGCACGGTTTAGCGTTTCAGACTCGTAGCCTGATTTTACACCGCTATAAGCGACGGCTCCGCATAAGGCCGCGGACACTACGGTAGCGGTATCCCTATGTTTTTTAGATGCCGTTTTGTTGGCAACTGCGCCGCAAAGAGCAGCAGCTCCGATTGCCGCTCCTGTCGAAGCTTGTTTCTTCGTAGCCTGCTTATGGTGCCTTTCAACGGCGCCATTAGGATGCTTAGATGTCGCGCATCCAGAGATAATAAAAACAGACAAAAGTGCAGTTAAATAGCATGTAGATAATTTCATGTTTCGTCCGGTATTTAATAGAAATATATTTCCCTATGTGCAGTATAGATGCGTGATGAAAATTCAACAAGCATTTGAGGTGCGCGTAGGGGAAATAAAATGTATTTATGTTAAAAAAGTGCTTTAAATAAAGCATAAAGCGTAGTATTCATTGGTTTTGAATGGTAGTCATCAATAAAATCTGGTAATGCTCGGGGGCATTGATAATGGAAACAAATTTGAGTGCAGGCAAAAAAGTTCATAATCTGGCAAATGTTTATACGATAATCGAGGGTATTCCGATCGCGCTTCCTCAGGATGCAAAATATGTTTGCCAGGACAAAAGAGGATGCTGGTTCTACTGTGCCAGACGCCCTCGAGTTAAAGACGGAGATTGGACTCCAAACAAACATCCAATTCAACTGCAAACGGAAACCGGACGCTTGAGCACTCAAGTTCTGATTACTGATCCAAAAGAATCGTGGAAAAGTTCTCTTCAAACCACGATTAAAAAAGCGCACCTCCCAATTCAACATTGATTACTGTCCTAATGTCATTCTGAGAAAACTTTAATGCGGTCGAGTTGCCATGATTCGACCTCACTTCTCTTCTCAATGACCCAATCGACAAATAAGACAATTAGAGCCGGTACGGTCTTTTCGAACTCAGGCCGAGCCATTGATAAGTGAACTTTGGTTACTGGATCAAATTCCTTATCGATTACCTCAGGATTTGGGCATTCACCTTGTTTTCCGGCCTTGTACATAAGCTCAACCCATGGGTTCGTGCTTATGCGCTTCATCTTTTTTTCGGCAGATGCAAATAATCTTTCAAGGCGTTTGTCGCTGGGAAAGTCTTTGCAGAAAAATGCGTTATGTAAAAAGATTGATATATTTGATATTACCACGCCTCTAAGCTTGGCTTCTTCCATGCCGGGCATATCATTTGTATAGGGGGGAAGAAGCGCATTTTCCCCTACATCGTCCAATGAGGGCATATCTGGCGTAGCGGCCAACCCAGTTCGGATAACTGCGTTGTAAAGTAGTGGATACTTCTTCTGAGGTTTATAAAACATGGTGGATACCTTTAGGTGCGGTTTGAGTCACAATAGCTTTCTATTATTAGGCGATCTATAAAAAACTACCGAAAAGTGCACTTTGTTAATGCTTCTATATAAAAGCGAATGCAGAATATAAATCAATAACTTCGAACGAATCACACAATCTAAATTGGGAGACATTTCATGTCGAATAGAAAATATTTCTTTGGGTTGATTTTTATCTTCATGCTTGTTGCAGGGTGCAAAAGCGAGAACAAAGGGGTTAGCCAGATGCCTCTAATTTCGAAGGATCTAGGTGTCGGACCTTGGCAAGTTGTCACTTACGACGATAAAAAGATCTATCATGAAACGCTAGTATTGGATGGTAGAAGCGTCACGACAAGATCTGAGTCAGTTTATATCAATAATTCAAGCCAATTTGTGTATCGTGATGGGACACCTATTTTAACTTACGATGGGAAATACATTTATTGGAATAAAGATGGTTGGGTGATTAACAGGCACTTGCAAATTGTGAGGGAAGACCAGGTTTTTGTTGTGGAAGGAAAGCCAATGCCAGTAAGAACAGCGATGAAATTACGTGACTACCATAAAGGTTCTCGCGCGGTTACATTGGCCGGCACTGATATAGGCGAATAACCCCCCAAATGGTACGGACGCATATTAGTAGTGCGCTTAGGAAAATTAATATGTAACCAACGCCAAAAAATGCTGTTGCTATACCTAAAAGTAGAAGCAACAGCGAATACCAAAATGTTCGAATTTGCCACTTACAATGGCTTTCGGAAATCGTTCCAGCTAATTTGTTTTTTGATACATAGCAAGCAATTACACCAAATACCATAAAAAAGAATATTGGCACTCCAGCACCAAACATCGCGTATATGAAAAGACAAATGTTTCGCGCCTTCTTATCATTTTTTGGCAAATCATTTAGTACTGCAGTGTTTAGCATGAACGTTTCTCTATATCGTGAGCATGTATTGTCATTCGATGCTGAACAGAGATGGTATCTGCCAGCACCTTTCTGCCTTAAGTTTTCAGTATTGAATATTACAAATCAATTCATTTCTCCTGAAAAATGGACTTTGTTACGCGTCTAGTTCTACAAAGCTTTGAGTTGCTGTTAAATACAGCGCTCGTTTTACCGGCTCAGACCCTAAATGAGCTACTATCGACGCATACTTCTCCAGCTGGGGGGCATGTTGCTCGGTCATACGGGATTCAAAGGTCGCTGCGATCTCTCCTTCAATAGGCTCTGCGGTCTTGTAGTCAATTACCCAGCGAATACCGCTTTCTACGAAGGTCCGATCTATTGAGACCGTCGATACTTCCCCCTGATCAGATACGGAGACAGATAGCTCACAATCACTTTGCGTGTGTGACTTGAGCAATAGCCATTGCGCTTTAGGCTCATTAAGTAACTTTAGTAGGGTGTCTTTACACTTTGAAAGAATCCCCGGCGCTAGATAACTAGGAACGCCTAGTTGTAGAAGTTGATGTCTCCAACCTTCCATGCGTGAGTTGATGGATGCCTCATTCCAAGTCCCAACACCATCTAGGCAAATTCGTCTCAAAATTCGATGTATGAGAGTACCAACTTGTGAGGCGTAGTCGACTCGCCAGGCTAAGTCGGGAAGATCCTGGTTGTTCGTAGATAAGCGACCACGATATTTAGAAAGAAGGTTTCCTTCAGGCAATTCAGGAGACACATTACTGTGCGCTAACCTCGCTGGAGGGGACGTTGGGTTCTCACTGAAAGATTCTGTGTCATTGTCGTTTTGATCTACTGCCACTATGTTTACCTGATTCTTTGCGCACCCCCAAAGCTTACCGAAAAAAGAGCGCTTTGCAGGATCGACTGTTTCTCCCGCTTCATTGATGGCAAGGCTTCCGGTTAGGTAGAGAAAGTTTTTAGCACGAGTACAGCCAACGTAAAAGATCCGATCACTCTCAAGTGCTTGGCGGCTAGAGCCTTGTTTAGTAATGAATTGGTATAGACTATTTTTACCACCACCTATTTCTGGTGATGCCGACAATATAGGCAGCTCTTTTCCCGAGCTGGTTGTATATCTGTCCCATGCGAGAAGCTTGCCCTCATCTGGTCTAGTGGAGCGATCGCAACCAGGGATAAACACATGATCGAACTGCAACCCTTTTGACTTGTGGAGTGTCATAACTTGGACCGGGTTAGCATCACTTGCCACAGACTTCGCATAAAGGCGTTTAATCTTTTGTTCAAAGAGCGAAATCTCAAATCGTGAGTAACTAAAGTCTTTAAGTATTTTGAAAAAAGCCTTCGCGTTGTGGCTGTCACTTTTATTTTCCATGCTGGAAGGTCCATATAAAGATAGCCACGCCCCTTCGACAAGAATATCTAGATCCTTCCGTTCTTTGTTGCGCAGTGAATCTCTTAGCACCCCCACAAGGTGATTTATACGCTGCTGAGACTCTTTAGA
The DNA here is from genome assembly GCF_014217335.1 of Teredinibacter purpureus. Taxonomy (NCBI): domain Bacteria; kingdom Pseudomonadati; phylum Pseudomonadota; class Gammaproteobacteria; order Cellvibrionales; family Cellvibrionaceae; genus Teredinibacter; species Teredinibacter purpureus. The sequence continues at coordinate 50,020 of NZ_CP060093.1, forward strand.
CAGTGAGCAGACTATCTTGGCATCATTCAACGTTTCCCAGATTAAGCAGTCGGCAGCGGGCCTTGCAACTAATTCCAGCTCCCCCAGGGTTAACCCACACATCGGGCTTCGCAGCAGGGATAACCATGCAGTGCGGTCACCTAAATGACACAGTGATCTAGTCAGTGAAACAAGGTCACGTATTGTGTGCTTATCTTCTAGAGGGTCTATCTCGATAGCTTGATACGGAATTGATAGTTCCTTCAATGAGTTGACGGTATCGATGAGATGGCTTCTGTTTCTAACCAGTACGGCAATACTTTGCTCGTCGTCATGAGCACGAATATCCTGTATTTGCTTGGAGATCCATCTTCCTTCACCACTCCGTGCTATTTCAGGCTCACCGGTAAACCCGTTGATTCTGACGGCAATATCCGAGTCTATGGCATCTCGAAAGGGGGTTGAGCGGTTGTAGGGAATTGCGCCAAGATTTGAGCCTTCCTCAGATGGGAAAACTTGCTCGAAAGTTGTGTTTACCCAGTTTACGACATTCGATTGCGACCGAAAGTTAACGGTTAGCTCAATGGGGTTAACTTTAAGGTTGCCAACACCATTATGAACAACATCGAGAAATAGACCTACGTTACTTCCACGAAAGCTATAGACGCTCTGCATTGGGTCTCCGACTAAGAATAGTGTACGCCCGTCTGAGTGCTCCCAACCAGATGTGATCAGCTCCAAGCCATGCATTTGTAGATTGTTGGTATCTTGGAATTCATCAATCAATATGTGACTTAATTGAGAGTCGAGGAGGAGAGCAAGGTCCGTTGGTGCTTCACTATCACCGAGCACTCGGAGCGCAGAAGAACCCACTTGTGCGTGATCCATAACACCATCGCGCTCAAAGACCATAAGAAGCTTCGCAGCTAATACAGGAAGGAGTGTTAAAAGGTGCTGCAATATGCTCCACTCTGCATCGTTGTAGGTGGAAGGGGGTAGGGATTGGAGCCGCTTTAGGGCCTCAGTACATCCGGTAGAGAGTGCAATAGAATCAAGCATAGCTTTAAATTCTGTCTTCCGATCGGAATAAAGGGCTTTGAGCTCTTTGTCTTTAACACCAGAAGGGGCTGGAAATCCTATAGCGGCTGTCGCGGACTTTCTCGGAGCCCCATCTTTAGTTAGCAGGAAGTCGGCAATTGCTGCCCAGACCTCACCTTGATTCGCTGATGTGTCAGGTAGCATTCCGTCTTCGCCGCACGATTTAAGAGGTAGTAAGTTCTTAGTTTTCTCACCGTCAATATGATTAGCAGCAAATGCTAGAGATGAGACAAGGCTAGGAGCCACAAACTCAAGCTCGTTCCGCACATTAGTTAAAATTTCCCCGACAATAACGCTTAGAGTGTTTTCAAGATTTGCTCTAAGGTCAGTCGCATTTTTTGCGCCAAGCACGATAGGTAACCAGTGCTCTCTCTTCTCGAGTAAGCTAACAAAAAGTTCTTCTGCACGATCGAATCGGTTGTCCACATGGCGAAGTATCGCGTCTAATGAGTCCGCCCATGATGTTTGCTTTTCTAGTTCCCCAAGTACTTCATGAGCAGCCTTAATATAACAAACATGGTAATCATCGGAGATCTGAAGTCCACCCCCTATTAGCCCCGAAAGAGGAGCGCGTCTTGCGAGTGAGCCGTAAAAAGCGTCGATAGTCTTGATTCTTAGTCTGTTGGGGTTATTCAATACATCCCAACCCTTTCTAGCTGATTGCTCTAGAGCGTTTTTAGCAAGTCGCCAGGTCAATTTTTCGTAATGCGATGTAGGCTCTGGGCACTGGTCGGCTTTCTGAAGGGCGGAAACAATGCGTGCTCTCATTTCGTTGCCGCTTTTGTTTGTAAACGTGATAGCCAGTATCTCTTCGGGTTCGTTTACCACAGACAATAACCCGAGATATCGCTGAGAAAGGATTTCAGTTTTACCGGACCCAGCGGGAGCCTTAACTATGTAAGATTGAGTGACATCAAGCGAACGAATTCTCCCCTCAAGGTCTTCTGGACCATTCTTTGTTGCTGTTAGATAGGTTTGAGTAATTTGGTTTGCTGTAATCATAATCTTAATCCCCTTGGATGATTTGTATCTTGATTCGAACGTAGTAAATGCAGAGAGGGGGTGCAAATCAGGTGGAAAGATGAATAGGAAACAGGGAAAGTGTAGAAAACCGCACTTTTATCTTGAAATTCATTAGGCAAATATGGACTACTACTCCACATAGACACTCACACAAATATGGAGACAACATGAACGCCACTGAATTTTCCAAAACACGCGTATTTATCTACATGAGCAAGCTATGGGAGGAGCACGCATCTCTCAATGGATTGAAAGAGACAATAGAAGACTCTGTTAATAAACTACAATCAAGGATCCGGAATTTACAAAAACGTTGGTGGAGTTATTTGACGGTAGGTGCAGTTCGGGACAGCCTAAAACGCATGAAGAAGGAACTTGGTCTACTACGGAAAAAGCTGCTCACTGTAAAAGAGCGGTGCGAGGCAATCACTAAAACTACAGGATCGTGGACCACTGTATTTGAAGGTTAAAAATGATACTGGATCAAATCAAACGTACGTTGTTCATCCTGACTTTAACCGCGGGTTCGACTACTGTTAGCGCAGCTGATCAACCGAATAAAACCAGCTTAAATGCTGGGAAAATATTCGTTGAAGCACTTTCTGAAGGTGCTGAAGAGACCATTTGCGGTACGCAGGAAAGAATTAGAGAGCTTATACTTTCTTCTGAAAACCGCTTAAAGAATATTGGCTATGCGTGTTTGGCTTCTCAACAAGCTGAAAAAGCAAAGGAAAGGATCCGCGCAGTAGCCGAAAAAAAAGAGGGCAGAGGTGACAGCAGATGCTGGCTTGTAAATGGTGTACTTAAGTGCAAAGTATGGTTTCCTGAAACAACAAGAAATGGAATAGTAGAGCCTGCTGGCTATCGAGAAGTAGAGCAGCTAAGTGAAAATAAGTAATATGTATTGCAGATATTAATCACGAATGGGAAACAGAAAGTAGTATTTGGAAATATGACAAATCAAATAGCCAAAACCTACACGCAGTGATGAATAGAGAGAACGGAAATGTTTGGGAAAAAACGAATTACTGAGTTAGAAGATAAACTGGAATTGAGTAACGACAACAGTATCAACGAAGATAATGTAGAACAGTTAGTTTCTGCAATAAAAGCAGGGGCAATTATCGATCCGAGAGCAGATTAGAAATACAGTGAATTGCTCAACCACCCAAAGGTTATAGATGCCTTAAAACGCAATAGCGATACCTAGCAAAGGTTGGAATATGAATAACAATGAATCAAATATTGAAATGATAATCGAGTCTTACCAAAGAGACTCAGAAAAGGTGGGTACTACTTTAAAGGTATTACCAGGTTATCAACTGAAGTGCAATGAAAGTGATTAACGAACATAGACTGCCTCCGGTGTTTCCATATTTAAACATTTTCTAGGTCGTCGGTTAAGTTTCATTGCAATTTTATCGCAATCCTTTTGAGTTATGCTCTTCATTGATTCTCCTTTAGGTAAATATTGTCGTATGAGACCGTTGGTATTTTCGTTTAACCCTCTTTCCCATGAGTGGTAGGGGTTGGCAAAGTAAAATGTTGAGTTAGTGACGTCTTCAATTTTTTTGTATTGATGAAACTCGGTACCGTTATCAGCGGTAATTGTTTTTACCTGATTAACCTGTTTTTTGATTAGCTGAATAACTTTTCGATTTAACTCGTCAGTCGTACGGTTCCTAATTTTGCCAATGATCGTGTATTTACTTTTTCGATCAACTAACGTGACAATTGAATGTTGATCGCGTGAACCATGAACGGTATCAATTTCGAAATTACCGATTCGGCTCTTATTTTCTGCCCCTAGAGGTCGCTCAGAGATATGGGCCTTATTGACTAAAACGCCTCTAGAGTCAGGGCTTCTATATCTTTTTCGGCGTTTCTTGCTTGATTGACGTAAGTGCTTATAGAGATCCCCTGAATAAAACATGTTGTACCAAATATAGCGATAAATGGTCGAATGGCTGATCGATAATATATTGCACTTCTTAAGCCACAAGGAAACTTGTTCTGGGCTCCAATCGAGGCGTATTAAGGCGATGACCATCTGAAGCTCGGTATCATTGAATTGCCATTTACGACGAGACTCCCTCCGTATTCGAGAGGTACGTTTTACTGCTCGCGCTGCGCAGTATTTACCGTCTGGGCGACGATTTCGTTTTAACTCTCTGGAGATCGTGCAAGGATCGCGGCCTAAGGCCCGTGCAATATAGGCTTGAGATTTACGTTGCTTTAAATAGGCCGCTATTTTAAAAGCATTAAATGCTGAAAAATATCGTTTCCCTGGTTTTTCGCCGGTGAGCTTTCAATTTGGCAGTGGCTTCATAAATGACGATTATCAATCTCTTGGAAAAGAAGAGACTATGTCTTTGTTAGCAAAACCAACTCATATTATTCGCGAAGGTCAGAACACATATACTCCTCTCTGGTCATGCTTCAATAGTTCAGCTCAGACCATATTGCAAGATTGGTATAGATCTAAGGATTATGAGCTTTGTGAAAAATTACCTCAAGATGATGTAAGTACTCTTCATAAGTGGCTATTCAGTGAGGAATATGATTCGCCAAAAATTAGATTGCGGTCTTTATTGAAGGGCAAGATTAAGCATGTGACCCCTAGTGAACTTGCCGCTACGGGTTTCTATCTTTTTGACTCAGATTTTCTTGGGACACTTTCATTTAATACCAAGATGTACAATACACCACAGCCAATCACTTTTACCAGACGATCCAAGTTGGCGAGCTGGGATATTGAATTTATACCTTTCACCGGCAAGGTGATATCAGTTACTACTCGGCTAAGGATTTCTAACTCTGGGTTGTATTTTCCCAATGATAGGTGAGTAAACAAGCGCTTCCACAGAATGACTCTCCGTGAGCATGGACCTGAAGTTATTAATATTGATCAATATTATGGCCTTAAAGGTCATTAGAGGATTGTTGGAAGATGGCTATAAAAACTATATTGAATGACGTTGTTACCTCAGCAAAGAATAAAGTGGATGATGTAACTAATACGGTGGCTGGAGCTACTGAGGAATTATATATATCCGCCGAAACCAGGGTTCTCAATACTGTAGATTCCGGTTTAGCAACAGCTAAGAAGACATACACAGGGATAGTTGGAACGATACAGGCATTTACTTACGCCGGGATTGCTATTGCTTTTGTAGTGGCTCCAGTACCCACAGCAGTGGGCATGGCTATGCTTTGGTTAATGGAGTTATCAATAGATGCCGCAAAGAGTGACATCGATACTCAATTAGAAGAGTCACTGAAAAAAAGAGAATTTGATAGAGCTGTGGGGTTGTTAAAAAAGTATGGGAGAATACCGGCCACGGCAATAGTGGAGACCGAGTATGTTCGCCTTGAGATTGATTCTGAGAATGGAACAGCAGACGGGATTATTAAAAAAGGTATATTTAAAAAACAGACCCTATCTACGCTCGATTCAGAAACAATCAATTCGATGATAAACAGCTGTCCCAACAATGAATCCAAGGAAATTATCCAGGCATTCAAAGCATTCAAAGCAAAAGCAAAAGCTAAAAACAAGTGAGAACGATTAATCTAGTTGGTGTCGGCGCGATAGGTCTCTTCCTTTTCGCAATGTTAATATAAACAATGTGGTGAGATCAATCACAGAAAACGGATACCCTAGATAAAAATTGGACATTGGAAATAGAAATCTGTTGTTTTTCTTCACGGGTGATCTGGCTTCAGTCCGCGGAGAAATAGCTATATGGTGTGCCCAAGTGTTGGCGTGCGAGTGACCCCATCAATATACAAGGATGCTGTTGAATACCTTAGTGCAGCCGACCTCGTAATTCTTGGAGCCGCCGTTAGTGGGGCTACTGAACCTATCCCTTGTTCACCCTAAAAGAGCTGCACTTTATTGCTCCCCATGTTTCGGCGTTTCGTTTGACAATGAAATAATAGGTTGTGCAGATGTATTGCCACACAAAACCACTAACAAATTGGAAACCAGATTAGCTTTTTGGTTCTTGTCAAACTCAATACTAATATTCTTCTCTTTGCCTTGAGATTCGATATCTGAAATCGCATCAATTGCAACACCGGTTGCTCCTTTTACAATTTTCCTTCGAGCATTTAAAAAGGCATTTGCTTGCTGCACTTGAAGCATCTCACTGGCAATTTCTGGTGCATACGCCAAGTCAATGATGTTAGCGCTAAGAACGATAACGCCTGCTTTTTCTAGCCGTTCCTGAGAGATTTGTTTGAGACGTTCGTTAATGATTTCGCTTGAAGTACGAAGGTATACCACATCTGAAATTCCATCGTCATCGTTTAGATTGAACATTTCATCCACGCTATCATCGTCAACGCTTGAACCGTCATACGAATATTCAGATATTATTTTACGAATAGAGTATGTGAAAACATCTTGAACATACTCAGTAACATGTTTATCAATATTGAATATTGCAGCTGACGGGTTTTTCACATACCATTCGCCTTGCATCGCGGCCATGATGGGATTTCCACTAAGATCGTTGATCTTGGATATTGGCGTTGGGGTAATAAAAGACCGAGTACTAACATTTCTTATTACATAAAAAGGATTTCTCCAGAGAAGACCCTCACCCCCAACAAAATTACCTACGGGCTTTCCAAAAAAAGTACCGACGCCAGCAATATTAGCTGGAAGTATATAGAATCCTAAGCTGCCAAAAATAGCAGCCATGCCTAGAATTACGGTCCCCAAAAAGAACTTTAATGCGGTACAGATTATACAGAGGACAATAAGTCCTATGATAATACCAAGTGCGCGCCAACCACTCTTGACTGTTACGTCGGCATAACTTCTAAAGTCAGAAGTTAGTTCAGATTTATGTGTCATAGTAAATCTCCAAATTATTGCTTGATGATTATGTGTTAGTGCTTGGTAGCCGATCTCTGAGTTATGGAAACGTGGTCTTGGCTCGGAACAATTGAGCTATGAATGTGTTTGCCGGATTCCAAGACGCTTTTTGCTTCGGCAGATAATTCCATAAGAGCAGACTGGTATCTATTCAGCCTTTCTTGCATTGACTCTAGAGTTTCCCTCCCGTTTGTATACTGCCTATTTCCTAGACCGAGTAAATGAATATTCGCTAGTTTGCTGACAATGACAGATACATCATCGTGTGATTCGTTTTTAAGCTTCGATGGCTTAATGCCATGTTGATCTAGCAGGGTCGAGTCAATCATTATATTTAGTCTCATCGTAATTCAAGGTATTAACCAACTATGCCTACCCACATTTAAGTAGGCTAATGGCATCTCTACTTTTTGAATATTTTTGTCGGCAATAACCGATATCAACACAGATAGTGCGGTTTGCGGCAATTACGAGCCTTTTCTTATAGACTTTATTTCTTGGGTCAATAAGAACTCTTTAATCTGGCCTTTAAGCCAGAAAGTTGTAATTGTTATTATGGCCACGTTATAAATAATGTCCCTGTATGGTTCAAGGTGACTGTTCAGCCAATTGGTTTGAAATATCACTATAAGCTTCGGTGCGGCCATAGTTGCTGCAACAATAAGCGAAAGTAAAACCGATCCAATAATTAGAACAGCCCACGCTCTTATTTCTATTTGCTTCATTTGAATGTCCTCCTGAGGGATATTCTATTTATATGCGACAAAGGGTTGAGAGGTGACAGTTGACACACGTATTCTTGTTTTTCGGTGAGACGGTAGCCACGCCATCAATAAACTCTTTAGCAAGGCTCTCCAGGCTAACTTTCCATTGTGTTTTTATAGCATCCCAGGTGTGGGGTAAGTCTACTTTCAGGGCGTCAGCTGGTATGACTCCAGCAGAGACATCTCCGTTTTCAGAAATGCCTTTAATGGAGGACTCACCACGGCGCACCAAACCAAAAGCTACTCCCGTGTTGGGTTTATCATCGGTGATAGCGTAAAGAGGGATCTGCGGGGCGTCTGGGCGTTCGCCGGCCCAATTCGATATGGCCGCTCTACCAGTTTTATAGTCGATGTGAAATCGCTTCCCATCTATTTCGTCAACCCTATCTCTTCTAACTGTAATTGGAAGTCCGCCGACAGAGGTTTTGATTCTTGATTCACACTCAGAAACAATAAATGGAGCTCGCTTTTTCTCAACTACAAGCCATTCTGTTATAACATGATACAAGCGCTGTTTTTCGATGGAAATAAGGCGGTCTCCGAGATCCTTTCGTTTTCCTTTTAACCAAAAAACCGAAAAGTCTATTGCTTCGTTCACAAGGAGGTCTTGTTCCTCAGGGCTTAAATTGTGAAGGTTCTCCTGGGAAATTAGCTTTTTCCAAAGGAATTCTAACGTGTGGTGTATCAGGTCGCCTCGTTCAAGATGATTCAACCCGAGCGATATAGATGGCATCTCCGAAGATTTTAAGCGATATTTTGCAAAAGAGCTGAACGGACAACCGGCTTGCGCCGTGAAGATCCCGGTACCACCTTTTACTTCGCTTAAGTCAGCAATCGGGATTTGACCGTCTTGTATTGGATAGAATTCTGCCGCGCCTAAGAGTAACTGACCATAGTCATCGACAGAGGCAAGAGGTAGGCCGTCCATAGTGACGGTCTTGAATTCATGTATTAGGCTGCTATAACGTAGTTCTTTGTCATTATCCCACTCCGCATAGCTCATAATGACTTCTCTGCCGCCCGATATTAGCCGGTCTAATATCTGCTTGCTAAAGGCCAACTCTCTCTCTCCGGAAGAATGGGGCATCCCTAATGACTTTTGCGAAGAAATAGGTATGAAGGGGTTTGGTTTTGGTGCCTGAGGCCAAATGTCATCATTTAGATCCATTACCCACACGTAATCAAAATTTAAGCCAGCCGCCTCGAGAATACCAAGTATCTGTATTGGTGAGTCTGCAGTCTCAGGTTGGAAGACAGTTCGGCCAATGCATTGGCGTAAGAGACTTAACGCTTTATTTCTGCTGCATTCGGTATGAACTAAATCGAGCTTAGATAACAGATCAAGCTGGTCATGCCAATGAGTTAGGGCTTGGTATTCCTCCGAATCCAGATTTCGATTACCTGGCCACCCAAGCGTTTCAAGTGCCTTTCCAAAATGGAAAGCCCATTGGGATGGCTTTTGCTTATGGGGTGCATTGACCGTATGTATAAGGAAGTTTCCAATATGTTTGGCAAATTCTGCAGGGCAGCTCCCTGTCTGTAAGAGCCCGTCTAGGTTCAAGGTGCCTGAGTGACCATTTTTTAGCTTCAGATCAAACTTGGTTCTGGTTACCAATTCAGCTTCCGAGCTTCCAATATATGGCGAACGAAGCAAAGCAGATATCGATGACAGTGAGGCGTTAGCTTTACCTAGGCTAAGGAAATCGAGAGCATCTTTAATGAGTGGTACCCCGCTTAATGGGACACCGGCAGAAAAGTTAAAGGGTAGGGTGTACCTGGGTGTTTGAGGTAGAAGGTATTGAGGTTCAAACACTCGGGCAAACGCTTCCTCCATTTCCCCCCTGTGATCGGAAAGCTCAGGGCAAACAATTGCGACTGTTGCATTTTCGTCTAATTCAAGAGCGGCCTTGGCCCAACGAGCGGCAAGGGTATACTGATCCGCACGTTCTTTGACTGGAACCTTACACAGGTTGTCAGGAGTGGCGCGGCTATCGATCGTTGTTATTACCGCGCCAATGTTTTGAATGGCATTAAATAGCGATTCAAACAACGGCGGTATCTCGTCAAAGGAAAATAGAACGGTCTGAGGGGGGATTGGAATATGCCCGTCTTGAATGGCTTTGATGATAAGTTTAGTTCGCCCTTCTGGAGTAACCCAGTGACGCCTCTCAATCATCATCAATGCTTCGGATTGCCATCGTCTAAATGACTCCGTCTCTAAAGTCTGCCCATCCAAGAAGTCGTAATTCTCAATATCCCACATATCCATAGTGCGTTGAGCGCTGATGGCCGGAGCGGTTAAAGAACTTGGGTTGATAACATCCATTTGGTGGGTGGAATCGTTAGATATAATCAAAGACCATAAGGCGTGTAGCTGGTTCTGATCCACAAGGACTTTACTGGCGGCGGGGGTGTATCCCTGATCTTGAAGCTCACACCACTGATCGGTGAGCCATGAGTCTAAGGCGTATGCCTGAGGAGATCGCCATGAAGACATCCCCTTTTCTTGCTGTGCCATACCGTAGGCTTTACTGAACTTTCGCTGCAGTCTCAGGTTAGGGGTGAGCACTAATACCTCTGATGCATCTATAGAATCAAAAAGTGTCAAATCAATAAGGTTTTTAGCCATGAACATTCTCCAAAATAAGGGATTTACTTCATTGAGATCGAACGTAGCTCTAGTAAATAACCGGTGCAAATTTGGTGGAAAATGAAAAACTGCACTTTTCAGAAGTTTTTACTCGGAGAGCGGTATTGATGATGCTTATACTGCCGTAAACCGCATGAATAGAGGGGCTGAAGTGAATAAAATTGGATCTTTAGAAGGGCTAAGGGGCTTAGCAGCACTTGTAGTAGTTAACGAGCATCTATTGAAGCTATTTTTTGTGATGGCTTTTTCCGATTCGGCCATGCGGAATGGGGGTGTACTCGGTAGTCTTTCATTCCCCCCAATGAACCTATTTCACAATGGAGCATGGGCCGTGTGCGTGTTCTTCGTTCTATCTGGTTATGTTCTAAGTCAATCTTTTTTCTCAAAAAAACGAGGAGAGTATAAAGAAATAGTAGGCAAGGTGGTGGCGAGGTATTTTCGGTTAGCAGTACCTATAACCGGGAGTTTGCTGCTCGTGTGGATAGTCATGTCCATTAACGGAATATACTTCGGAGAGGTTTTGGGCATCACTCACTCCAACGAAGTCGATCAATATGCTTCTTTACCTTTATTGTCAGATTTGTTTAAGCAAGGCTTCGGTAGCGCTCTATTCTTGAATGATTATGCGTACAACCCACCCCTCTGGACGATGAGCGTAGAAATGATTGCATCGATTGGAATATTTATCATTCACATGGTGTTTCTTTCATTTGTAAATCATAAGCATGCTTTTCTTGTAAGGTTAGCAATGTACCTCGGGCTCGTGACCATTTTGTTCCCCACTATGTACACAGGCTTTATCCTTGGGATGCTTATATGTGATTGCAAGAACAATAAGCGAGCTGACACGTTTCTAGCTAAGTACGCGAAAATATGGGCGCCTTTAGCAATTTGCACTGGGATTTTTTTGTGTGGATATATGATTCGGGGCCTATACACAAATCCATATAGTATTGTGACCTTTAATGAGTTTAACCCTTACCATGAATATTTATACAACACATGGGGTGCATTCTTCCTTGTTTTTGGAATCTCTTACTCAAAACAAATAAGCAAGTTACTTAGTGGGTCGTATCTAATAGCCCTTGGGAAGATCTCTTTCCCCTTGTATCTTACCCACTACATTGTTATAAGCAGTTTTACATCGTATGTTTATCTGGCCCTGCCTATTGACAGTCATTATTATAAGGCTGTAATTGCAATTGCATTATCTCTACCAGCTATGTTTGTTGTAGCGTACGTATTTGAGAAATTAATTAACGAACCAACAGTCGTTTATTCGAGAAAAATTACAAGTCGTTTTAGATCTACCTTTGCATCGAGCCCAGAAAAAAAAGATGTTTTAATGCAACCAGGACTAAATGGATGAGAGAGATGTTGATCAGACAATCTTGGCTGAAAAATATTATGGTAACTTTGGCGGAAGTACTTCCAAGAGGGGTATCAACATGCATGTTTCTATTTGGTGCGGTATTCATTACAGCTGCTTTAGGCGACGAACAGTTTAATAAGCACATCCTAGCGGTTACCAGCCCACATACCGAGATACTGCTTAAATCATTTAATACCGCATTTATTCTATCGATACTATATTGGTTTTCGGTAAATATTATCAGTGCTTTATATGGGCGCCAATGTACGCGGTCGCTTGATGATGGAATGCCGATGGCTGCAGCGTGTCTATCCTCTCCTCGAGAAAAAAAACCATTAACAGAAGAACGAGTTTCGAGAGTTGCTTATCATGAGGCCGGCCACCTTCTAGCCACTCGGTATTTCAACAGAAAACCTAATAAGCTGTCGGCACAGGTTAAGGTGTTTGAAGAACCTACTTTAGGTAGTGTTAGTTATGAATTCGACGATGATTTCATCTGTACAATACATGCTCATGAAGCGGCAATGAAGGTTTCGTTAGCCGGGGCATTAGCTGAAGAAATTACCTATGGAGATTGCCAGGTTGGTACTCAAACAGATAATCAAAGATGGGAGAGGCAAGCGAGAAATATGCTATCAGCATTTGTTAGTGATTATCATTGGTTTCATAGTGTCACGAATGAATATGAGGCTCGTGTAAATTCAAATACGTTGGTTGAAATTAAAAAAAGCATAACGGCCGAGGTCAGTGAAATGCTCGCCGAGAATAAAAATCTTTTAGATGAGGCGGCAAAATACCTTGAAGTGAATGGTGAATCCGACGGCGATGCACTCCATGACTTTGTGGCGCGAGTCGATATTTGATTGAAAGAAACGTGATTAATCTCTTCTTGAAGGTGCAGCGAATGCAAGTGACTTTACCTATGAGTAATTTCTCGAGCAAGATTAATAAGTAGGGAAGTGTATTTGTGGAGTTATATTTGAGTAATCTTGAAGTCTGGATATCACAGCCATTCTATTGGTCTACATGATTGTGAAAGTATGGCTTTTGAGGGTGCCAAAACAGCGTCTTTCAATAAGTAGGAAAGTCATTACATTAAATATCGATGAAAATTTAGCTTGATAATAACAATTCGGAAAGCATTTCAGTTTCGCTGTCGATATTTTTAGATAGTCGATCTATGGGATTCCATAGGGACGGGAAGCCGTTTTCAAAAGAATCAACAGGAAGTAAACCTAGTTTCATGTTAGTGATTGCATCTTGACTGTATGACGCCCCAATTAGTTGAATGGAGTCTTCCAAATGATTTACAGCGATCAGTAGTGCTTGTAAGCACGTCCTAGCTTCTTTATTCGCCATAGAAAATATACCATTCAAATGAAACGTTTTAAATTTCATATGGGCGTCGACTTGCCACTCATGAACCGTAAACAATAGAACGTCGAAAGGGTAGCTTTGACCTTCTATTTCCATTCCGTTGTCGCTTTCCGACGTTACCGCAAGTAAAGATCGAGATAGAAGTTTGACACCCTTAAGCTCTAGAGGAGCTCGTAGTTTATTCCAAATTGGATATGCATAATCTCTTGAGTATATTGGCTCAACACCCGTTGCTGCGTCGGCCGTGCCTGAGAGCCAATCTGTACGAACACCAAAGATATCCGCTAATGCCTGCTTGACTGACGGAGAATAGCTCTCCAGGAGAATGTCATTATTGGTCATCCCCCCCAAAGGAAAGCAGTTTCCTAAACTATCAATAATGTGTTTGGCGTGTATCTGGGGGATGCCATGAGCCTGAAAGAGATGTTTGAACCGGTCAACCACTAACTCAAACTCTGTTTTAATCGGTGTACTCGTAGCCGCAGCAACTGCGTTGAGTGCAAGTGCCATCATGTCTTGCATGCTTAACCCGCCCAGTCTTTGTGCGTGATATTCATAGAAGTGGACAGCCCGGGCATCAGGCCTAATCGTAGTCGGCTTTGCCTCATCCGGATTTCCAGATTGCATCGGGGGTACAGGAACATTAAAAAGATTACCCACTAATTCGTTTAAGCTGATCTTCCGTCTGGCCATGCTGACCTCTCTGAATATTTACATTTTTAAATAGTTAATAAATTCAATGCACTACGGTGGTTTCCATCGAATTTGACATGCTTTCTAGGTGATATACGTTAGTTACTTGGTTCAATACCATCTTAGCGGGAAACCGCATTACACTGGAGAAGAAAGTTATGAAAAGTGCAATTAGCCAAAACGATAATCGGTCCAAAGCCTTAGCGGCTGCTTTAGGTCAAATTGAGCGCCAGTTTGGAAAAGGATCAGTAATGAAAATGGGGGATCGATCGGCTTTAAACGTTGAAACCGTCTCCACTGGAGCGTTAGGTTTAGACGTCGCCCTAGGCGTGGGAGGACTTCCCTATGGACGAATTTGCGAAATCTATGGTCCTGAATCGTCCGGTAAAACCACATTAACTTTGAGCGTTATTGCAGAGGCGCAAAAAACTGGAAAGACATGTGCATTTATTGATGCTGAGCACGCGTTAGATCCAATTTATGCAGAGAAATTAGGCGTAAATATTGACGATTTAATTATTTCTCAGCCCGATTGCGGAGAACAAGCACTGGAAATATGTGACATGCTTACTCGCTCGGGTGCTGTAGATGTTGTCATTATCGACTCTGTTGCAGCGCTTACACCGAAAGCAGAAATTGAAGGGGATATGGGTGATCACCACGTTGGTCTTCAAGCACGTTTAATGTCTCAGGCATTGAGAAAATTAACAGGGAATGTTAAAAACGCCAATTGTTTAGTAATATTTATCAACCAAATTCGAATGAAAATTGGTGTAATGTTTGGTAATCCGGAAACTACCACGGGGGGGAACAGCTTAAAATTCTACGCTTCAGTAAGATTGGATATTCGTCGGACCGGTGCGGTTAAGGAGGGAGACGATACCATAGGTAATGAGACAAGAGTGAAAGTTGTAAAAAATAAGGTTGCTCCCCCATTTAAGCAGGCGGAATTCCAGATTATTTATAATAAAGGAATAAATAGTGAAGCAGAAATAGTAGATTTTGCTGTGAAAGATGGGATCATTGATAAATCCGGTGCCTGGTACTCATATAAAGGAGATAAGATTGGTCAAGGAAAGGCAAACGTATGTGGTTTTCTTATTGATAATCCCGAGACTAGGGCGGAAATTGAAACGGCAATACGTGAAAAATATCTCCCATCAAAATCCAGTAAACAAGATCAGAGTCAACTGCCTCACTAAGATTGTTTCTCGCTTGTTGTTACCTAAAGTTCAACAGCAAGCGAGAACGATATGTTTTTTAAATGGCTATCATTTTTGACGAAATTATTTACCAATTATTAATTTTTCGAAACCGCAATCTTTGCAGGTTTTATTAAAGGAATCTAAAATACTTTCACCTCCATGGTCTGTTACGTATTTATCTGCAGACCTAAAGTATGAAGTGAATCCACGTTTCTCTTCTAATGTAAGTCTAGTGTGAAAAATCACGTCCCAATAGCCAGCCCTAAGCTCACAAAGTTGGTTCTGAATTTCTTTGACATTGTCTGATACGCCTGGGTAAATTGGTTTGGTCATGTCCAATTAGCTTCCAAAAAAAATTATCTATCAAATTATTCGGTTTTAGATCTAAGGCCTGTAAATTGTTAGAACTATAACAAAAGCCGTAACAAGGCCTGCCTGAAAACCCATTGCGTAACGTCTAGCGCAGAAAGCCCCCGTGGAGATACAAGCTCCTATCCAACAAACGATGGTAAATAGCTTTCCATAAAAATTATGGTTTCCATCTTTCATTACGTTGCCGTTAGTAAATGCGCTAAACCCGTAAACAATTACACCAGCAAAAAGTACAAAGGCGATGAGATATAAAAGAATGGCCACCAGGTACCGCCGCTCTTTTGTTTCTAAAAACATACCAAGGAGTGTGCCTTGCAACGCTTTTCGAGCTGGCGATATTGGAGTGTTATCGTCGTTGTCTTCAAGCTGGTCGAACGGATCGTTTTCCACTGTATTCTATCCTCTGCTTAATAGTTTGTATTATGATGTCTTAGTGATTCTAAATTGGGCTCCGACCCGTGTTAAATACTTATTAATAACTGTAGGATCGCTAGCCGTTTCAATATCGCAATATGGCGTCGACGAATAAAGGGTTTGCCCAAGCTCAATACTTAGTCTTAGATTTGCCTCATAGATAAATCGACTGGCTCGTTTGTTATTGCCATGCAGTCCAACAGGAACGGCGGAGGTACGTAACTGAAACGCAGAAGCTAAATGCTCGTCAGGCGGCACGACAAGAACTAACTTTTCAATCGCGCGAGTCATCCCAACATAGAATAATCTACGCTCAGATTGAATGTCGACACTGCCGTCGTCACGAATATATGGAAAATATCCTTCGGCGAGCCGAGGTAACAATACGACTGGCCACTCAAGACCTTTAGACCGATGCACGCTAGTAATTAGCACTGTATTTCTATTTTCGCTTCTTGATTTTTGCTCAGATCTAAGGGATTCGATTAGATCAATTAACACTAATGTAGTAACACTCTTTGATTCGCAAAAGTCGATATAAGCATCTATCGCTGCGACGACTACCTCAGCGTCTTCTGCGTTGAGAGACATCTCTTGTATGCATTTTCTACATTCCGTCATCTCCAAATATGTCGTTAATGCATCTTGAGCCGTCCAATCATTTCGGATCATCAATGTGTGTATTGCATCAGCCTTTCTATTTAATCTGGAGCTCATAAAAGTTGGCAATTCTGCAACTGCATTGGCGACGATTTCAATAATGTTATTTGGAGATTGAGATATCGCTTCTACGATTTGTTTTGTATTAGAGAGCGAGATTCCTGGATGCGGTAGTAAAAATATTCCAGTTAGCGCTTCTATTACATAATCCTTGGGCCGAGTAAATAGGGTGTTAGCGGCAAGACGAAGCAGGTTGGTAAGGGCAGATACTTCCTGCAGGTCGAAGACAGGAAGTCGACCCTCTAGCCGGTAAGGAATACCCGCACGCATCAATGCGAGTTCGATAGGTGGCGTCATAGAAAATAGACGTACAAGTATGGCGAAATCGGATAGAGGTCTTTTCCGATCTAACTCATCTTGAATACTTTTAATAAGCGCTGTTTGAGGTATTGGCCCGCTTTTAACATTTGGTTCGGTATGGAGTTCAATGGATGACTTTGGAGTCGTGCTAGATGATATACAAAGCTTTTCCACTTTATTGGTATTGTTTGCTACCACATTGTTTGAGGCAATCGAAATTGTGTGCCCATATCGAAACGTTTCAGAAAGGGTATACACCGCGGGTTCTAAAAAATCGTTATCAAATTTATCTATTAAGTATTCCGGTCGGCTGCCACGGAAACTATAGAGCGTTTGCGAGTCATCGCCTACTGCGGTGACGTAAGCGCTCTCTCCAGCTAGAAGCTTTATAAGCTCTTGAGATATGTCATTGATATCCTGATATTCATCAATAACTATTTGCTTAAGTCTGTTCGAAACAAAGGCCCTTGCATCCGGAGAATTAGAGATTATTTTAACTGGATCGTAGATTAGATCTGAGAAAAAACGTTCTTTCCTCTCAATACGTAGCTTTTCAAAATTGCTGTACCCAGAAATAAATGGACTTAACTTGGTGTCTATCTTTGCTTTATCGAATACGGCTTCAGGATCTGTTAGGCCAGATTTTACTAAATCAATATAAGAGATAAACGCTTCAATAATATTCGGCCTATTCGGGTTACAAATACCGTTTTGGATCGTCCCCACAGACATTTTTAATGCTTGTTTAGCGAGTAGGGCTTGACCGGACGCGGATGTATTGAGATTGAATTTGGGAAGATACCCTTTTTTTGATAATGATTCGCATAAGCGAAACCCTAGGGAGTGGTAGGTTCTGGTCTGTGGTAGGCGCCGTCTTGGGGTAAGCTCTTTCATTTTTAGCTCGAATTCGAGCTGCGCTGATTTATTGAACATTAGCACCATGATCTCCTGAGCGTGAATTCCGGCTTCTAGCAAGAAGGAGACTCGTCTACGCATCGTCCAGCTCTTCCCTGATCCGGCTACAGCAATAACCTTAATATGGGTATCCAGAGGAGCTTGAATTACCGTGATCTGTTCGGATGTTGCTTGCTCATTCATGGAGTTACCGGGAGTTACCGGGAGTTACCGGGGCGCTGGGTATGTGTTGCTACGATGCAATAGCCACCTGTTGTCGGTAAAGTAAAAACTGCACTTTTTAAAACAAATGTGCTGAAAACAGTGATGGTTATATGGGAAGGTATGCGGTGTAACGAATTCTATTGATAGGAGGCAAAATTGAGTTGGTCAGCACTAAAGGTTAGTCATCCTCTAAAAAAATGGGTAGCTTGGTCAATGCTGTTTGCACTGCTCGGAATACTGCTGATATTTTTCGGCTTGAACGCCAAGGTGGTAAATCAAGGGGTTGTAATCTCTCCTGGCCCGATGTTTCTCCTAGGGCTAGCTATGTACGTTTTCTGGTCTGCGGCCTTCCTGTACTTGAAACTTTCACCTAGGATCAGGCGGATTCCTGCAGGTTCAGTGAATATCGAGCGACTATCCAATTTTGCAAAAACGTATCCACAAATATCGAAGGAGTATCGACTTGAGACGTATTGCAACGGCAATACAACGTATGGCGAAATTCAAATTATTCAGAAAAAAGCAAACAAGAGTCTTGTTCAGCTCGCCTCAAGATCAGTTATGAGAAGAAGGTAACATATGAATACAATATTTCCTTACCAGGTCTATCATCTTGACCATAAACGCCTTATTCAGCTAGAGCGTGGATTGGTCAATCAAACAACGGATTCTGCTGGAGCTGCTGCTGTTTCGGCCTATAAATCATTAATGAGCAATAGGCCAAGATATGACCCCACAATAAGAGAGCACTTTGGCTCCAGAGATCGGTCTTTTCAGGAAGCTGTGAATGACGTAACCCGCGACGAATCAAAGATGAATGCAGAAAAATTGGCGCGGAAGATCGCTAGCTGCAAAGACTTGATAGAGATGGGTTTTTATCAAAAGGTTGCAGATGTAATTGCAGATACTGCACAGCTTGCTGTTGATGCCACTACTAGCATTAATTCTAGATGGATGATCGTCCACTCCAAGAAAGTTGTACCGACTGAGTATGCTCTAAGGTCTACAGATTCTTATGACCTAATTCAACGATTTGATGAATGGTTTTTAAAGATGCCGTTGGGCTTTGTTGATCTTCAGGAGAAAGACTATGCGACTAAGCTTGTTTGAAGATAGTGAGAACGTATATCAGGCCAAAGCGGCAGATTTTGAAAGGGCGGTTGAGAGCAAGCAGATCGAAAAGGTTGTTCTAAAAGGTTATCGTGATCGTGGTTTCTTTGTGCGTGGTAAATTTTCCAGTAAAGCGACAGATTTAACTTGCGTCTTAGTAAACTCTCGTTCTGAGGTCATGTACATCAAAGACCCAGATCGGGCTCACGATATACTGTATGATATGGGTATCGAAGACTTTGAAATTGACACATCAGAATGGGATATGGAATCAGCATTTAATCCACATAAAGTTTCTCAGGAGAGCCGGCAACGAAAGAAAAGGCGTGAGGACGCGTTGCGTTTTAGGCCAGTTTTTCTTGATAAGTACCGGTATGCCTATAATCACATTCAGATAGAGCAACGCATTCAGAAGCTCGTGGCTTATGCTGTTGAAAGTGGTTGGTTAGAGCAGGTAAAAGACGTTCCAAAGAGAAAGTTTTTTATGTGGAGCGAAAGCAGAGATCTGCCGGACCATAAAAAAGTGCCCACATGGGCGATGAAAGCCGCGGTTGCGTTAACGGTAGACTGCGGGCAATACCCGCGGAATGACATTGAAATGGCATCCTTTGCCAGCTTATGGTTCTCTATTCATGGGCCGTTCGAAACGACTGCTGAGGCTTATAACAGCCTTCCGTGCGGCTTTGTGGATACCGTTATGGAAGCTGGCGTGAGTAGGACTTGGATCGATACGGTGCTAAATGATGAGGTTCTACACGTGAGAAGCGTCAAGCGAGCGGAAGAAGAGTATCAGGCCTCAAAGACACCCTAGCTTTTAGAGGCTTTTTTTGTAGCAGCGGAGCGAGCAACGGTGAGCAGCTCCTTCTGAAGCATTGATAATTGTTCTTTGAGGCTTTTTTCATTTTCTTGTGCATTTTCAAGCTTTGTCAGTGCCTTTTCTTTATCCAGTTCATGCTTATGAGCTTGCTTTTCAAGGTTGCGGCAGTCACTTTCCGTTTGCGATAGTTTGATTTTCTGGCTATCGAGCTCAGCAGCCGTCTTGTTGAGACGCTCTTCAAGTTCTGACATGGAAGTTAGGCATTGTTTAAGCTCTTCTTCAAGCTCTAGGGTTCTTGTCGTAGCTTTCTTTTCGGCCTCTTCTATACGTTTGTTGGCATCTTCGTTCAAATGACTCCAGATTTGCGTAACTAAACGCAGGCCCACGGACTTAAGCTCAGGCGGCATCTCGATAGCATCTTGGTCTTCCTTTTTCCGGTTGTCGCGCCACATGCGCATTGCAAAGCTGATATCGGAAATTGAGCCACCCCCAGCCTTCTCCCTAACCTCGTCATTTGTAGGGGCTTCATTCCCATCGGCGACTATAGCGTCTGCGGCTTCATGGATCTTTTTGATCTTGTCTTCAGATGGTTTTCGGCTCATTTCATAGTCGTCCTGTATGGTAGGGTTGGTACGAATAATACCATAAAAACTTAAAGTGAGCATTTTCCCTGGTTAATTTTAAACGATTTTACCAATCACTAATAAGTACAAGATGTGTACAAGTTAATCATTGTAAGTCTTTGGCAGATCAAGGGAATCTAGAGCTTTTTGGGTCAACCTATCAATATCGGACTTTGCTCTGGCAACTAATAG
This sequence comes from Teredinibacter purpureus, assembly GCF_014217335.1. NCBI lineage: Bacteria > Pseudomonadati > Pseudomonadota > Gammaproteobacteria > Cellvibrionales > Cellvibrionaceae > Teredinibacter > Teredinibacter purpureus. The sequence goes on from NZ_CP060093.1 coordinate 70,733, forward strand.
ATTTAAGTACTGGGGGAACCACTCATCAAAGGTGACGGTTATACATGACCCTTTTCGCAGGTCAATCATTGAGCCACCTATATCTACCATACCTCCCTCCGTATGGCAGAAAGGATCACCTCTATCCGACAGAAGGAACCACTCCATAAACTCCTCGAGGGAGCAGTTAACCGCTTCGAGCTTCACAACGGTGCATTGTGGTCCTGTAAAAAAAGAGTCCGGGTCGTCGCATGGCTCTTGGTTAGACACATTAAGGATTTTTGCCGTACGCATATTTAGCGATTCTCGATGTTAAAGGTGGTAGAAATATAGCTATCGTTCAGCGCGCGAAGCGCCAATCTCCACGGAATATCAATTTGCGTTAAAATAGTCTATTTGCTCTTACGGAATCGCATATGAGTGGTAGTGTATGCCGTAGCTGAGTCTCCATTTCCATCTATAGTTTGGAAAGACCGATTTAGGTCAACCTCCCAACCAGATGTAGAGAGTTTTGTGACTATTTCCGACATCTTCTCTACGTGACTGTGGTTCGTAGATTCGAATATAAACTCAAAATCTTTGTATTGATAACCAGATTGTTTTCCGCCCCAGTTAAAATTAGTCTCCTTTTCGGAATATCCCTTTATCTTTGTCTCGGACCTATTAATGGTGAAATCAGATTTTTCAGGTTGTTGTATCTCTTGGGTATAACCCATACTTTCTACGGTCTCAAACAGTCCCTCTACTTCTTCATATTGATTTGCTCGTAGATACTTTTGCATTCGCTGGTTGTAATCAGAAATTTGCTGAGGGGTTGCGTTAGGAGGTAGATCTCGTGGTTTTATAACGTGGTTGGGCTTCTTCTTTTTTGATTTTGATTTTTGCGGCTTAAGCTTGTCGGATTCGTTCGCATATGGGTCGAGTGTATTTAAGTACGCATCCCAATTTTCGTTGTTGTCAGTCGAGTATGAAAATTGACTGAATGCCATCCCAAAAATTAGTGAAAGTGTAGAAAAACGCAATTTGTATTTCATGGTAATCCTCATCTGTTTTAAACATGCAGTTCGGCAGCACGAACGGAATAAAAGTGCCGAAAAGTGCGAATAAATCGTGAAATACAGTCTGCCCAAATGTATAAAAGAAGCAAAGCGAAAACCGGTCTTTTTGACAATTCTTAATTTAAACGTGAAAGGTATCAATGATGAACATTATTAGTGACATAGCTAAATCCATGACATTGGCAGCTTCTTTACTGGCGCTTAGTGCTTGCTCTTTTTTTGATGTGGTAACAAGCAAAGCCGAACGAATAGATGGCCAGGTGTTCTATTATGACGAAAACGGTGAACTGTTGATGTCCGAAGAGCAGCTGAATATTTTGGAATCGAATGGAAGTGTTGTTCGTATAAAACATGTTGCCCCGAACGGTGCGTTAATTCTAGATCCGGAAGAGATGACGGTTTTAATGCAGGATCGAGAAGTATTCTATTCTCAGTTAGATAGAAAGAGCTTAGATGGTGAAATTACTGTACTTATTAAGAAAGGGTCATTAAAAGAAAATATTGAGCGTATAGCTAAGGAAGAAGGCTGGAATAGCGTTAACTGGGATGTGCACGTTGATTATTACGTGTCGGAACCTTTTGCTGTTGTGGGGGGCGATGTCCCTGCAGTGGTTGTCGAGGCGCTTGAAGGCTATCCGGTTTTTACTGGTTTTGATTTAACTGGATTGAATATAACGATTGGTGAAATGCCTCAAGTTAGAAAGCCGGAAGCTGCTGTTGTTGAAGCGTCCTTTAGTGGAAGTGTGAGTGAAGAAAAGTAGCGAAGTTTTGGTTTGGTATAGTGCTTCAAAAAGTAGTGAGTCTTCCACCCAATAGACGCATGTTGTTAGCTGATGCCTCTCCGTCGCATAGTTTCTCAAATAGATTGTCGAGGTCAGCATGAAGGAAGATATTGTTTTATGTAGGCAGAAGAAAGAAGTGCTAAACATCATGTCTCATGCGATGGTAAGGATACGTTCAATGGCCAGGAATCCGGAGAACCTTAAGCTTATTGAGGAGCTAGCGGATTCCTTACATAACATACCCAGGATGATCGCCGAAAATAGCGCAGAGAATGATCGGGAAATAGAGCGAACATTAGAGGCGGTAAAAATACTCCTGATATAGAAACTATATTCTATAGATTTCGGGAGGCATTATACCAATCATAAAGTCAAAAATATGTGTTGTAGAAAGTGTGCGGATAAATACATGCTTCTCATTCGTGGAGACATGTCGGCCGATAATATTTTGACTTACAATATTTGTGCAAACAAACTAAGCGGATCTTAAATGACTGATATAACTGAAACCCCTAAGCGCTGCCCGGCATGTCAAAGCGCGTTTATTACTGAAACACTCGATAGTTGGATTTGTGCTGATTGTGGTAAGACAAAGCCAAGCGCTGTCACCCTTAAGGAAAACGGTCTGTATCGGGATGAGGAAGGTAGCTATTACATTGTGACTGAGTATATTAATCATGGTGACTGCATCACTTTTACTCTTGTTAATTCTGACAATCCTGATGACATTGACGCAGATGCATTCGACCTAACAGATTCAGAGTGGAATACGACAGTTAACCAGCTTGGCTTAACAGAAACTCCGTGCCAATGAATGGATGATAAAAATAAATGAGTAATAATATTACTATGAATTATCAACTGAAAGATATTCCAATAACTTTGCTTGCTTATGTGCTTGGAATGTTTTGTGTTGGGCTAATATATCAAAAAGAATACCCATGGCAGGAGGCCCCAGCTCTAGCTTTCGCAATGATTATAATAGCTATTCCTCTTGTTCAAAATTATGCTTCTCAAGTGACTAAATCGTACATAAAGAAATCAGTATTAGCACTATCTATCGCAGCTAACCTCGGATTTTTTGGTGGTGTTATTTACAGTAGCATGCCTACTGAAAAACATTGTTCGATTGGAGAACGCTGTTAGGTTTAAAAGTATAGGTAAATTACGATGCACGTAGATCAATATTATTCAGTCTGGGAGCAGGTTTTCGTCTCTGCATCAATAAGCAAAGATGTCGCTCGTGATGAATATTCAGAATGGGTATCTGGTCTCGATGGCGAAATAGATAACGAGTACTCTCAAAACGAACTTTCAGTAGCTGGTGCTGCCGAGCTATCCATAGCTGAGCTTAAAGAAAGCAACTAGGTAAATGTGATGATAGAAACGATTGGTAGTGCGGATTTTCTGATACGTCATTCCCATGGCGATATTGAATCTATCAAATATCACATACGGTCACAGCAAAAAGCTATAGAAAATTTGCGGAAGAATGGCCGGTTAGCTGAGATTAAACGCAATAATATCGCTGTGCTTCAAGCCGAGCTTAAACGATTGGAGGCGATCAAGATGGAACCACTACCTAGCAGGTGCGAAGCTAAAGGATGGATTGCCGAATAAATGCTTACTCGGCGTATGGGATTTGAAAACGAATCTGAAGTTAATTTGGAGGAAGCTAACCAGTATTAATGTTGGCGGTAGAATTAGATTGTCTATTTACCAAATAACTTGAAAGCTTTGCGCTCATGTCACTAAATTCAAGTTCGTCAAAACACTCGATCAATGCTTCTGCATTAAGGTTTCTTCGCGAATAGAACGACAGATCGGTTATGATAGGAACGTCGTATTTTAAAGCTATGATAGCCTTCATCTTGTTTAGCTGATCTATATTGTTTTGGATGCGTTCCCCAAGCACGCCTTTAATTTCTCTGGAAGATTCAATGATCTTATCTAAAGAGCCAAACTTGTTAAGTAGGGCGGCTGCTTTTTTATCGCCGCAGCCTTGAATTCCGGGAACATTGTCAGAGTCATCCCCCTTAAGTGTCAACCAGTCCGTAATTAAGCGCGGAGGAACCCCATATTTCTCACTGACAGATGTTACGTCAGTAATTCCACCATCTTTATCGATTAACGATACATCCTTACTAACAACGGCAGCTAGATCTTTATCTCGCGTTGCTATCAGGCATTGGGCAGACTCTTGAGCCTCATCTCCAGCGAGGGTTGCTATAACATCGTCTGCCTCTACATTTTTAATCATCAATGGATTCAAGCCCATGGCGCCAGATACAAGGCGGAGGCGATCGATCTGAGACACCAATTCAGGTGGTTTCGGATCCCTATTGGCTTTATATTCTGGGTAAAGCTGATGCCTGAAGGTAATACCAGGATGATCAAAAACAGTTGTTACATACTGGGGTCTTACACTGTTCACAAGGTTCCTAAGCATTTTGATTGAAATATAGAGCGCTCCGACATGCTCACCAGTAGCAGTTTGACGCGCTGGTGCAGCATGGAATGCTCTGTGAATAAAGCTGGAAGCGTCGATTAGGAGGAAGGTTGGTTTCATTGGCTCCCCTCCCTAAGCGAAAAGGTTTAGCTGGTTTTCGTTTGTGCTCTCAGGCTGCGGTTCTGGCTCAGGTTCAGAAATACTTAGGTCCTCAGAAATTAGCTTTAGGTAATCTTGCTCGCTAAGTATCTTTGTTCCATGTCCCTCAGCCGCGGCAATTTTCTTCGATCCTACATTATCACCCATAACCAGCATGTCTGTTTTGCTTGTTACTGTGGATTGAGGTGTGGCGCCAAGCTTAATTGCTTCATCTTGAAGGGTATTCCGGGCGGTCACCATTTTTCCAGTAAAGACGATATTCAAACCTTTGATAGGAGATGTCTGGCTTGCCTCTAAGGTGCTTGTAGCTCCCGTGAGCTTAAAGCCTAGGTTCATCATGGATTCAATTAGTGGCCAGGTTGCGCGTAGCTCAGTGGCTATTCTGGGGCTTTTTAGTGGTCCAAATGAATCAAGAGATTCAATATCGGAGGACGTCAGGTTGGGTAGTTCTGAAAGCTCATAGTTATTAAGTAACTTACGACTATCTCCTCGACCTAAATGTGGTATACCGAAGCTAGCTATAAAGCGCCAATCGTCTATTGGCTCTCGTAATGAGCGCTGCAGTTCGGCTACAAGATTTTGAGATTGTTTAGGGCCAAATCCCATGCTTTGAAAATCTTTTTCTGAAAGCCCGTATATTTTGGGTAATTCCGCAATTCCATGATTCAGTAATGTAGAAATCGTTTTTCCTCCAAAAAGGTCGATATTACCATAAGTTAACCTAGTCTAGGACCTTTGTGGTTAGGGGCCTCAATTCCATCATCAAAGGAAACTGTAGGTAGTGCTTGGCCATCCGATATGGCATGTTGAACAGTCTCGTTTTGACTGATGCGTTGGTGTAATGATGCAACTTCCTTAATTTTGACGGATTCCCTAACAGTACTTTTGTCATCCTCGCTTAAATTATGTATAGACATTGTTCTTTCTAAATTGGTCAAGGCGCCCAGGACTGGCGATGAAAGCGCAAGTGATTTAAGTGCATCAAACCCCATCGTTTTACCGACAGTCACCACAAACTTTTCATCGAATCGAAGTAGATTCCCCGTCATGACTCCATCGCCAAAACCACATTCGAATTGCACATCGGCATAAGGATTAGGAAGATTATGAAAAGATGGGCTTAGCCTCCACTTACCGTTTCCTTGGTCGTACATTTCAATATTTTCAAGTCCATTGTTCGTATGATTCGTTGCTGCGGATAATATCGCCCGGCGAAACAACTCTTCTTTATCTGTAACTGGGTCGGCACTGAATTTATCAATTGCGTAACAGATGTGACCGTAATTAGGCCGCTGAACGTTACCTAGTTTCGGGTCGTCAGCCAGGAGCGTTTTAAATGAAATTCGATTGTATTTCATGATAATTCGATTTGGATTGGAATCCTCTTCGAGCTTCTCGAATCGTTCCGTGCGAGCGTAGTTGTATGAGAATAAAACCTCTTCCCCGCAATCCAGTGGGACCACTCTATTTTCACAAGTGTTAATAGAGGCGTCCTTCTCCACTGAGGTAAAGGTAGCTCCAATTCGTGCATCGTTGTAATAACTCGTTGTATTCAGCTTGGCAACAAACCGGCGGGCTATGCCGTCCACTTCGTCTTCATAGTCCACTTTAGGTTTTGGGCCTCTGAATGAGCACAGCGCTCCCTGAAGTTGTGGGGTAATAATACTTGTCCTTTCTCCTCGTTGAAATTCACGGATCGCTTCTACTAGGCGACTTAGCTCTCCTAAATCTCTGATGGGCTCATTGTGCTGAGAGTTTTGAGGATTCAGTTGTGGTGCACCGAAATCTCCATGAGCAAAAGTCATGACATAAAGTTTTTCAGCTTCAGTGAGCGTTTCCCATCGTTTATCAACTTCACTTAGTAGTTGCTGGCCAAACTCACCAGGAAGGAAACTTGCAAAATAATGATGAACTCGCCCATCCCTTTCTTTGATAGGAAATCGACCGTGATCAATTTGTGGATCAAGATGCGCAGGGTCAACCGCGGCCCAGCCGGCATTCACATATCCGCGATCATAAACAAATCCAACAAAACCAATTTTTTGTGAAGGATCATTGTCGTAGACAAGGGTGCCAACCGGCAGATAGTCCTGAATGTCGTTTTCCCACATAGAAAGACGAATGAATAATTTTCGGTTGTCATGACCAGTCATCGATTCTTCTCCTGCTCAGATCGAGCCTGTAATTTTTCAGCAGATTTTGCCATTGCCTTTTCAATGTCCGGAGCTAGCTCTTCTTCGACCAAAAACAAATATCGCAAGCTTCCTGAGTGACCTCGATCAAGAACTCTAATAATGTCGGGTAGAGCACCCATCTCATTTAGATAGGCAGCAAAAACACCGAAAGTTACACTTATGTCTCCTCTTTCGGCTCGGCTGATTCTATTTCTATCTACTGGCTGTCCAAAGTATTGCGACAAAACGGTTTTGCCGAAGTTGCTGGTACTGCGCTGATCCCTCGGCAAGCTCCTTCTGTATCGAGCGAGAACTTCACCAAAATAGCTAAGAAAATTCTTGGGGTGCCGTTCGTGTGGAAGAGGATCCTCTCCGAAGATATTCCGCTGAAGGAAACTGTCTAGGTCAAGATCGTTTTCAGAGTCATCGTTCATAGCAAAACCCGATTCTATTGGACACAATGGTGTCATCTATTTATTTGGCAAGATATATAATTGGTTTTGAGGGGAGGTTAATGCAATAAAAAAAGAGCAAAAAGTGGAGATTTCTAGCGAGGAGTGCATGTTGCTTTATATATGATGCAGTTCAACAGCAGGTATAGATGTTTTTTCTTTATAGTTATCTTGATTCTAAAGTAAACCACTGGGATGGAGATAGTTATGATCGATAATCAGAAAAGCTGTACGGTTGCCGATGTCAATGCGCGGCATTTTTTACGTTGCGAATTGGTCCTAGCGGCCATAGAGATGTCAGAAAAGCCCACGCTTGAGCATATAGTGGAGAAGTGCCATTTGCCTGAAAGAACAGTGCATGCAATTTTCAAGAGGCTGGCTGATCAACATAGAGTTTCCATCGTGCGCGTTAATGGGCGTAGGCATGGTTACTATAGGATCGCGGACTGGGGCAACCTTGATCGCCTGCGTGTTGTTGATCATATTACAGGGCTTGGCCAAGGTACCCTTGGTGAGAGGGTGTCCACGGGGGTGGCGCCGGAAATCGTATTTGTATGACAGAAGAGTGACAAATAACGTCAGTTTGAAATATCTAGAGCTGATAATAGGCTAAAAATACGGTCAAGCAACTGAAATATAGGGGGAAATGGCATACTATGTTTTAAAGACATTCAAAGGGTGCGCACCAAATGAAAGATGTAGCAACCGAGCTTTATAGAGCTGTGATATCGGTCAAATCCAGCGGAGAGAAGTTAGGCGGTAAAAATGATACAAAAGACAGCCTGCTAGAGTTGGAATTTGGGGGGGAGACAAGGCAGCTACTCAAGGTGCTTGCTGATACATTTGTACAGTCCGAGGAGCATTTTGCTTCTAACCTACTACACCACGCGTTAGCTGAAACACTTAAGATCCTACCTGATATTTTGCCTTCTGATGAATTTGAATCGCTGGAACAACGAATAATAGGTACTTTAGGTATGTCCTCCTATTTGTCGTTGCGACCGATTTTTGGCTACACGCAAGGATTACGAATCCCAAACTTCGGCGAGATTACTACTAAGAACAGCATTGTTCTGGGTAATTGGGGTTGTCTAGAGAGGAATATCAATATCACAGACCCATTTACTGGGAATGAACTTTATTCGTATAGCCTAGATAATAAGCCTTCGATTAGTATTGATGGGACAACTTTGCAGTGGGCTGAGACCAATGTTAAGCCTGTATATCTAAGCCCGGTCAATAGTGGAAGCTTAGTCAATGATATAGAAAATGCAGACATTCTTAGAGTGGGCGAGAGTGGCTACTTCTATAGAGAGGATGAATACGTCGATGCATTAAGCTTCAAGCCTTACAGTAATTACAATCGTGAGTTGATCCAAGATGCTCGGTTCACGGATTTGTTCAATGTTCGAGGCATGGAGAATGGAGAGCCATTGGTTGAGCCTAAGTCAAAGCTGTACAGTTCAGCGTCACAAACTGAGGACGGTAGCTGGTACGTGGGGGCTATGAGAGTCGTTGGATACTCCTCTAGTGAAGTTATTATTAACCCAGCGGAACAGTGAGATGAATAGAAGATTCAAGAAGTGCTATTCAAACTCTTTCCAGGCTAAGGTTATTGGTAGTCTTAAAGAAAACTCAAATCTTAGAAAAGAAACTGAAGCCTACGTTTTACCAGTATCGAATGATGAAGCTAGGGTGGCTGAAATCTTTGCGGACACTTTGGGGGTGGATGCCTCTACGTTGGTTGAAACCTTAATGGCCGCCGAGCTTGCTAGGATGCTTAGGTTGAAGCGCAAAGGAGCTACCTTTAGTGAGATGAATGGGTTTTATAATGAAGTAATTGAAATACAAGCTGCGCAAAAGTCTGAGATTGATAAGCTGGTTGCAAATTATTTACCAATTGATCTGGACGAACTACAAAACTCGAATCTAGTTAAGTATGCGAAAAAGAACTTAGGACTTAGAGTAAATAATTATAGGCCATATAGGTTAGCTAATTTCGACGGGAAGCCCGTTATCGAAATGATTTTCTATATAGATCAATCGAGAGAAAGAAAATATTCTCAAGCATGGCTTGGAATAAAAGGAGCGCCAATAAAAAGCCTTACTTTTAGCAAGGTTAGTTATTTAAATGAATTTGTTCACCAGGTTTCTATTTTTGCAAACCTGTTTGATCTGGAATTTTGTCATGTTGGGAGCCGAGGTCTTCGTTACGAACGATAGGCTTTAGCTTGAATGCGGCCAATGCGGTCGATGATAAACTTGAATGTCGCGTTGGTGTAGGGTTTTGTAAGAAACTCGTCAAACCCTGCTTCAAAGCACCGCTCCCGGTTTCTTGTGGATGGTTCGGCTGTTAGTGCAAATATAGGAATATGACCGCTATCTCCATCAGTCTCCCATTTTCTAATTGTTTTGGTAAATTCAAACCCGTTCATGGTGGGCATAAAACAATCTACAACTAAAGCATCAAAGTGATGTGAGTTGTATTTCTCTATGCCTTCTTTTCCATCTTTGGCTAAAATTAACTCAATACCAGAGAGCTGGCAGTATTGCTGGAATACCAAACGGTTTATAGCTGAATCTTCGACATATAGTAGCGTGAGTGGTTTTTCTACTTGGGCTATCTCCTCCTTGGATACAACTTCCGATGCTGAAGTAAGTGGGAGCGATATATTGAATGAAAATTCTGATCCTTCGCCTAAGGACGTTTCTTCAAGTTTGAGTGATCCCATTAGCCGAATTGATATTTTTTGAGCGATTGTCAATCCCGTACCTAAGCCAGCGTATTTCTTATTTACCGGATCCTCACCAATATGAAAGAGTTTGAATATTGAATCTCGTTCATGCTCACTAATACCAACGCCGGTGTCTCTCACGATAATTGAAATATTCGCGGCAGAGCCGGTAGTAGTAATATCACATAGTACTGATATTCTTCCACTCTCTGTAAATCGCACAGCGTTGTCAACCAGAGCATTGACGACTTGACTAATCCTAACCCAGTCGCCTTTTACGTACAGTGTGGAGTCAGAGTTTATTCCGTTGATTTTATAAGAGTAGTGCAAGCCTTTCGCCGTAACATGGTTATGGTGTGACTTAAGGAGTACATCAATGCAGTCGTAAAGAACAAATCCAGAGATTCTAAGAGGGAATTCTTGATACATATCCTGGATGGATGCGAGCAAGTCATCAACCATCACCGTTAACTCTTTGGAATATTTTTTGGAGAAATCAAGGCTTTTAATACTCTCCTTTAAATCAGCGCGAATCTCTGTCAATGCTTGATATTGTTCTGGTGTGGCTCCCTTATTTAATTTCATTAAGCGTGTTTGCGCCGTCAGAATAAACTGCTCAACTAGGTCTACACCGGAAACGACGCCAACCAGCGGCTGCCTCATTTCGTGACTAACATTGGCAACAAATATGTCTTTTTGAGCGTTTGCTTTATCGGCTTCTTCACGCGCTTCTGTGGCAATATGAACCTGCTTTTCCAGCTCCTGGGCTCGATGTTCAAGGGTGGTGTTGGCCATGCTTATTTGTCGTCTTTGATCAATAACCGTGGTGGCAACCCGTTTTAAAGCTTGTTTAACTCGAGTGAACTCATCTGAGCCAATATCCTCCTCCTTAATCCAGCCAAGGTTTTCTCGTTCGAAATCCAAAATGTTTTCTAGTATCTTCCCAAGAGGACCGCTAAATGACTGATAGAGAGCGTAGTAGAGCGGGGAGCAAATTAATATTGTTATGAGAAGTAGAAGTGAGTCGCCGATTGCTGCTTGCCAAGAGATTCCCTCAGTACTATCAACATCGATTATGACCTTTAGTTTCCCTATAAATTCGGGGCGGCCTTTGTCAACTCCTTCGTTAAAGTCGAGTTCGTCGAAATCAGGGACTACCGCAGCATGAAAAATATCTCTCTCAAATACGGTCGTACGTATAGTTGGTTCAAGATCCCCTGCGCTTGCGAATAGCGTACTGTCAACGTCATAAACAGCGATTCCTGCGACAGCGGTTTCGTCAACAAGTGTTTTGAGTACTTCGCCTAAATCTTCTTTGAGTCCACGGTTTAAAAATTGTGCCGAAGTTTTCCCGATTGCACTTTCAACTACAATCCGCAGCTCACCAACACGCGCCTTGGACAGCCCTTGCATATGCGAAAAAGAGAGTGCCGTTGAAAAGAGGTAGTAAATCACTCCCGGAACTAGAAACATCAAAAGCAATCTTCCTTTGATGGATATACGCTGTCTTAGTAGCTTAATTAGGGTCTTCATGGGCGAGCCCTTTCCTTCATAAGCGCGCGCACTTTTTGATGAGCCGCGTCCTCATCAAGACCAATTATGTCAAGAGAGCGGAGTACGTATTTGTTAAGCGAGACTTGGAAAGATTGAGTAAAGTCCGGTGCTGCCAAAGATTTGTTACTGTCAACATTCCGTGATTGTTGGTATATAGATTCTGCGATGTCCGCGAGTGACGAATAGGTTGTGGCAGCACCTCCGTTCTTTACGATGCCTCTACTGTACCCAATGGTTCCTTGGCGGTTAATGTCATAACTAGACAGCAGTACTTTTTCTAAAGGGACAGCGTCGAATAGGTGTGGGTCTTTAATGAGAAAAAGAATGCGATTCGAGCGTGTAAGTTCTATGAAGTTTTCAGTGGAGTTTATCTTGTTGAGGTCTACAATTTTTAAATTTACATGATACGCATCAGCTGCCGCTATAAAGTCTTGGAGGTAGTGTTCGGACGCTGGCGACTGAACTAGTACCCCTTTAGCTTGAAGTCCAAATATGGCTTTTGCGAGTGCGACTTGCTTGGCAGGATCGGGATCCGAGTAGATTGCTGAAATTGAGCGCTTGGTAGGCTTTGCTTCGGTGATAATTGACTCAAAAGAGCGTTTAGATACGAGTACTGCTATTACCGGGGAGTTACCGGAGCCGCTAAGAACTTCGCTGAGGGCTTCAGGCCCTATTGCGATAAGCAAATTTGAATCACCAGACATTGAGGCAGCGGCTTTGCTGGAAATAGATTCTATGCCTTTTAGGAGCTTTTTTTCCGTCTGGGACTTTAAAGAGTTAGCTGCTTGGTTGGCGTTGGGGCTAAAATCGTGCGGAATGGCAAAGTACACGTCTACCGCCCAAGAAAGGGGTGAACACATACAAAGCAGTGCCAAGACTAGCATTCGAGCTAGATGGCGTAGAAAAAATCTTCTCAAAACCACTGAGAAGATGCCGCTGATCTTCAATTTGTCTAACCACTTGATTTATAAGTCAATAAATGTGCGTTTAAAAACAATTATATACTCCATGCATCAGCAGGGATTAGTAGTTTGTTCATCCGATGTAGAAAATTGTTAGCTCACGTAGAAAATATATTATAATGTAGCACATTAGGGTGATTACGTGGATAACGATTGCATAAACAAATGCAGATCATACGTCATCATCGGCGCCGAAGATGTAACTGGCCAAACTAGGGTGATTAAATGAATAACAACGTCGTTCGCATGGACGCGCTTAAGCAAGAGTTTAAATCCTCCCCATCCGTTGAAATCACTGAGATTCACGCTGGGTTTTCACGTCGCTTTAACTTGATGATTGATTTAAGCGATATCGATGCGCCTTCTCTCAATGATGGCAGAGTAGGCTTTGCAGCAGAGCTATTAGGCGCCAGTCGTCCAGCAGTGACAGACTGGCTCACGAAGAACAAACCCCCGAAAGAGACCTCATTATTCGAGGTGGTTCGATGCTTTTTGAAGCATATCGACTCGGGTGAAGATATTTTGCCTGCTAGAGTGGTTTCTTGGCTTCGGTATGGTGATGAGGTATCACCGTGCCCTTTTGGGGTAGAGTATGAGGAAGAGGACAATCAAGAAATGATGCCGCTGGCAGCTAGTATCATTGCGGAAGAGGCTAAAGAGCTTGGATTTGGAGCCTCTAGCTATGATTTAGAGGCTGTGCTGAACCTGGTAGTTAAAACATTGGTGGATTTTGAGATACAGGAAAAAGTTGGAATAAAAGAGGTTCATAGGAAGATTGTTCAGCAACATATACGTACTCATTCAAGGTAACACCTCAGTAAAATGTATTGATTGTCAGAAACTGGCACCTAATACATTTAGTTAGGTTTAAAATCAACTAAACCATAAATTCCCTGTTGACTCCTCCCAACGTGCGGCTAGAATGTCTCTCAATGTAGAAAAAACCTTCACAGGAAGAAAAAATCTACACTCCTGCTGAAGAGGGCTTTTAATGGCTCGCTTCAGTCTTTAGATAAGCCAGAGGTATGGAAATATGACAACAGAGGTTGAATCTATGAGCAAACCACAAATGGCGGCAAGAGATGATAATAGAAAATTAGCGCTTTTAGTTGCAATTAACCGTATCCCAAAACCGAAGGAAAGCGACATCATTGCAGCTACTGGGCTTCCTAAGCGATGTATCTACGCTATGATCGATGCTCTGGGAAAAATGAACGTTGTCATTGAGCGAGCTAATGGACGTCGTTATGGATATTTTAAAATTGCTGACGGAGGAGTGTACGATCTCGAAAGAGCCCCAGAGGTACTTAAGCAAAATTATCCAAATATCTTTACTCAAATTGAAGATCTTGCGGTAAAAAAGGAGAGTGGGGCAACTGATCCGAGAGATGCCTCAAATGTAACTCCTATTAGTTGTTCTTACAGCCCGTCAGCTATAAGCGCAGAGGGATTACTGAGAGCGAAGTAGCTTGGATTGGTTTAGGTAGCCTGCAACTCTAGTAAAGTCCTCGAGCATCGAAGATAGTGCGAGTGATCTCGGCTTCGGTTTTCCTAGCAGGTAGCCTTGAACCAGTGGGCAGCTAAGATCTTGTAACTTGTGTAACGTGTCGACATTCTCTACGCCTTCGGCAATTACCCCAATACCCAATTTTGCAGCTAAATTTATTATGGCTTCGATAATTATTTCAGTACGCTTGTGATTTATATTGCCTGTTAATAGGTGGTCTAATTTTATATGGCTCACTGGGAAGCTGGAAAGATAGGCTAAAGAAGAGTTACCGGTGCCAAAATCATCAATCCCCACGCTCAATCCTAATTTCCGAAAATTCTCAATCTGATGAGCTGCAACTTTTGCATTCTTCATTATGCTGGTTTCTGTTACTTCAATTTCAAGTAGATTTGAAGGTATGTCGAATTCATAAAGCAATGCGCGAATATCGAGTAACAGTGTTGGATCCATTAGGTCCAGAGCAGATATATTAACCGCTACTGGCAGCTTGATATTCAGTTTCGAATTCTCCGATATCTCAAGCATGGTTTTTCGGAGTATTACCCTAGTAAGCTGAGTGATTAGCTTTGTTTTTTCAGCTAATGGAATAAATTCTCCTGGGGCGATATTTCCAAGCGCATCATGATTCCACCGGCATAGCGCTTCAAAACCAACAATACTACCAGTTCGTACAGAATATTTAGGCTGAAAATGCATTTGAATGTTTTGCCCTTCAGAAGATAACGGCTGCGTTAATATTGTGGACATGCCAGATAAAAGCAGATTGTGACGTTTTGATATCTCATCAAGGGCTGGGGAGTACGCCTTAAAAGATCTTTGAGATTCTTTTGCCGAATGAGCGGATAACATTGCGAGCCTGATTAACTCCTCAATGGAGCTAGAATCTTTAGGTAAAATCGAGGCACCTATGCTCGTTTTTACTGTTAACGAACGATTATGAATCGTAAATTGAGCGGAAAACTTCGATGCTATTTGTATAGGTATCTTAGAAGCGACTGCACGATCATGTGCCGGCAACACCAATAGAAATCCATCAGCCTCACAACTAAAAATAAGGCCCGTCTGTGTTAAAGATATAGATTCCAATACTTCTAGAAGATGTTTAGTAAAATCTTTGATGTGGCTGATGGGAAGTAGGGTGTTTATTGGTGTAGATGTAGACACTTTGATGTAGAAAAATATCATAGATGTCCCTTCGCGTGTAGCTGAAATAAGAGCTTCTATATCAGAATTCATGTGTCTGCAGGCGTCTAGTGATAGAGATTCTCGATCTGAATATTTATCTATATTAATTGTCTCTGCGGATTGTATGGACATCTTTGTACCCTGTATGTGCCTTTAATTATCTACATTCAATAGATAACATGGATAGAGTGTCAATTGATATCTATTGAAAAACAACACTTTCTCGTTAACATGTAAGTGTGATGCATGTAGGGGGCACAACTAGATCGGTCCGTGAAAAGATGCGTGAAATACCATTTGATGAAACGACAAATGAGAAGCTGAGACTCATGTTCTGACACCATAGTTTGGCCGTGATTTGACACCATACATTGGCCAAATTTCGCATTACTTCTTTGGCCGCGCAAGGGCGGTAGTTTTTAGCTATTTCTTTTGCATAAAAACTACAGGAGGTGTGGAGGAACTATTGAACAACAAAAGTGGCATGTGAATATGGCCAACTTAAGTGTACTAATACACCATACATTGGCCAAAGCGGCCAAACTATGGTGCCAACAACACTCAGGGTTCATGTTTGAGATAACACCAGTCGGGGAGTAAAATGGGCACATTTATTCAATTAATATATGGCCGAGAATCTACCTCGAAAAGATTGGCAGCCATCGACCGCTTATGGGGAATACATTTTGATTTTATTTAATGCTGATAAAGGTTCTGAAGTAAGTTCTCGATCCGTTTTAAAACACCTTGGATCTCAGCTAGCGGCTGCTAGACGTATAGAGAGTATGTTCTCTGCTCAGGAGCTTAGAATGTATAGAGACGACGGGGCGTTTACTGTATGCAACTGTTATGGCGTACCAAAGAGAACTGAATCATTGGATAAATCGTTAGCGCTGTTTAGTGAGTTTGCTAAGGTCTACACAATTAAGAAGTACGATGTTTCGATTTCTGCACCGTTAAAGCTTTTAGATTGTTGGGACGATGATCCCATCGGGAGTGGTGGGATGGAGATATTTAAAGGCAATGAAAATTTAACATGCAAACAACTGGAAGAGCTCAAGGCCATTTTTCTCCGTTTGACGGGATTATCTACCCCGATACCGTTCATAGACTAATACCACTAAAGAAAATCAAAGAGTTGTCACGTTTGGGTAAATCAAATGAAATATTTAGGTCTGAGCTATCCAAGAGGAAGCGGCGCTTAATTGCTCTTGATACTTACAGTAAGGATGAAATGTATCATGAGGTGATTTGGGTTGACTTAACATTAAGGGTCCGCCTTTGGGCGATTGATAACGGCTTTGATGCGTTTGTTTATAAGAATACTAGCGAGGGAAATGGAGAGGATAGTTTTGTCACACTCCAGTCTAAACAGACTTCAGAACCTGTAGAGGAACTTGTTTTTGATAGAGAAAAATATCTGGATATAGTGGGCCCAATCTTCCCAGAATATGTAAGCCGCATATCTAGAGGCCCAAGCGGGAGTGAAATGCAGACGGTTCCTCATGTGTTTTGGGCGGGACAGGACCCAGTGAGCTTTTGGCGATGATGCTGTTTGAAGATTAGTTAAATATCAAATGGCAGGCCTCCAACATTTCGGTGAAATAGCACCTTATTACCAATAGTGTCTACTATTGGTAATAAGGTGCTATAATTTGGAGGTACTCACTTTTAAATATTTGGTGCCATATGCCTCCGCGCTTTGAAGCAATACCTTTATTTGACTCATACAAACAATTCTATGCCCTAGAGCGCAGCAAGCTATTCTCTGATGACATTCCCGCTGTCCAAGAATATGTAGTTACGATGACCGAGAGCGTCCCCGCGGCCACGGATGATTACCGTCAGGTGAGAGATTTCCTTTGGAGTAAGTGCCGGCGGTCGGAAGCGACATTCAATGCTTTCAGGAGTGAGTCTGAACGATTTTTACTCTGGGCGTGGAGTGTTCATGGCAAATCAATAGCCTTGATGAAAAAGCGTGATATAGAAGCCTATATAGATTTTGTTGCTAACCCTCCAAAAAGTTGGATTGGCTCTCAGGTTTGTCGCCGATTTCTTTTATCGAATGGCAATAAAATCCCTGCCAAGAACTGGAGGCCTTTTGTTGCTAAACGCAGTAAAGCAGAAAGAAAGGAGTTGCTAAAAACCTCACCAGGTACAGATATCAGGCCAGACATTAGTGATTACGGTTTGGCTCAGAAGTCCTTTAAAGAAGTTTTTTCTAATCTTAGCGTTCTGTATAACCACTTGGTTGAGGAGGATTATGCCTTCGGTAATGTTATTTCCGCCGTTAAAAAATCATCGCCCCACTTGATTGTTGATGTGACAAATGATTCGGTAAAGCGTTTATCCGCTTTGCAGTGGGAGTATGTGCTGGAGTCAACGCGTGAAAAAGCTGACGAAAACTCGATTTGGGAAAGGCAGTTATTCATTATTGCGGCAATGAAAAGTTTGTATTTGCGCGTTAGCGAGCTGTCGTATCGGTCCAAGTGGACTCCAAAAATGGGTGATTTCTATCGTGATAATGATGATTGGTGGTTCACTGCCTTCGGGAAAGGAAACAAAAAGCGAAAAGTTAGTGTGCCCGTAGATTTTCTTGATTATTTGAGGCGGTACCGCTTAAGTCGAGGGCTGGATGGCTTGCCAGCAGTTGGTGAATCAACCCCCCTACTTCAGCCGATTCGAAAGCATAACCCGGGGCTTCAAGCTCGTGCGATTACGATTCTGGCCCAGGAGGCTTTCGATTTAGCCAGTGAGAAGATGGCTAAAGATGGATTTGAGGATGATGCGAAGGTACTGCTTGCCGCTTCTACACACTGGCTTCGTCACACAGGAGCGTCGATGGATGTGGATAGCAGAGCACTTAAAGATTTATCGGCTGACTTAGGGCATGGCAAGCTAAGTACGACTGATAAAGAATATGTGCATGCGGATGATAGAGAGCGTGCGGCATCCGGCAAAACGCGGAAAGTATAGAATTATTATTCCTAGCATGGGAAATCATGAATAATACGGTTAGGGAGTGTGTGTTTTCTTATGCTCTATATTAATGCGTTGCTAGATTATGAGATCTAAAACAGCATCCCTTCACTTCACGTGAAGCTTAAAATCCTCATCAGACTAGTCCAAAACACCGTTTATTTTAGATCACTTAGTCACTATATTGGGTGTAGGTCTCTCACGCCCGCTAAAGCGCTCCGATATTCGGTATGGTAAAGATGGGAATGTACTTCAAATTTAGTGTTTCTAAATCAAACCGGAACGGCTAACGCGCTAACCTTATGTTCCGCTTGAATTAGGAGCGTTCAGTATGTCCCTCAATAACATTTACACTGGTGGAATTCTTCGGGTTGTAGACAAAGCAACGTCGCTTGGTGTGACCTTTCCATATGAAATTTGGAACCCCGGGCTTACCCCCATTTCGCCTCTAGATTGTACGAATGCACGTTTATATAAAACGAAAATCGGTCAAGCCATCATGGATCATATTGAAGATCCAAGTGTTCGGTACGTACTTCGAATGATCCAAAGTAAAACAAGCCCTCCTGATTGGCACCACATTGTATATTTTGGTGAAAATCATATTGTTTGTCCTGAAGATGACGTTGAGTGTGTACGCTCTCTTGATAAGGCTATATTGCGTGTCGAAGAACTGTTTGAGAGGGAAGATAGATACGAATTTGACAAAGTTCACACTGAGAATGGTATCTACTATCGTGAAGCGAATAAAGACGTTGCTTTGATATCAAAAATACACTTCCAAGACCAGGCTGATGATAGCGAACTCGCCAAAGCCATTAAAATCTTAAGGAAAGGATCCACGGGTATATCTAAGCTTGAGCTCCACAGTATATTTTCGAATTACTTCCGCTGCCCAACAAACCAAAGCCTCATTGACGACAAGCCAACATATGCGCGCGGTAACTACATCCCCTACCCATCGTTGAATAACCAGGCGCACGCAATGAA
Source organism: Teredinibacter purpureus (assembly GCF_014217335.1). NCBI lineage: Bacteria > Pseudomonadati > Pseudomonadota > Gammaproteobacteria > Cellvibrionales > Cellvibrionaceae > Teredinibacter > Teredinibacter purpureus. The sequence continues at coordinate 89,701 of NZ_CP060093.1, forward strand.
AAATGCGCTCTCCTCGCTCGACCTTAAAGTATCACTTGGTCATGCACAGGAGCTTATAGCCTCGTTTTATAACTTTGCAAGCTGGAATCATATAGTTGCTCTGGAAAATAAATGTTCAACCCCTGTGGATCCAGTTGTCATCTCAGATTACAGGGCGGCACCAACAAACCATCATTTTTATTCATGCATGACAAGCGCTATGCCCGCCTTCAGAAAACTAGTAAACACGGATTATTCAATAGGTGTTTCAGTGAATGGGACTTACAATAAAATAGACATTAGACAGTCGCTGGAATTAGGTTACGACATCTATGAGAATATCCATAATGATGGAATTCGCTGTTTTACCGTACCCCAATTAGATAGGTATGAAATTGATGATTGGACTAACAGAGTAGGACTGTAATAGGCGTAGAGGTGTACTCTACGTTGCTTATTGCGGGATAATACTAGTCAATCTCCATCCACAGATTATCATAATCTGCTTGGCATCCGGAGTGACCTATTGACCATCAATGATTACACTGCCACCGGAAACGGTGATATTACGCCCATTTGTAATAATACTTGTTCCGTTGACACTATTCATTGTTTACTTTCCTATGTATTTAGTCGTACTTTTTCAATCGCTTCAGCTTTGCTTAAAGCAGAAATTTTTGTTCTCTCAAAATCACTCAAGAACAAGAGCGCCAGAGTAACGAACAATCCCTTACCCTCAAGATAAATCGTGTCGCCGTGTCCTACCGCTGGAAGACCAGCTCGAACATTTCCCGCTTTCCATTGTTTTTCTATATAATTAAATAACATTTCAATTTTCCGTCCTATTTCAACACACTATTTTGAAAGAGCTTTGCGCCCAACATCAGTTAATCTTAATAAGGGGCCTTCATCAGGGTCAGTCTCAGAATCACCATCAATATATATCAGACCTCTATCCATTAAAGCCTTTATAGTGCGATCTCCATAAAAGTAATATTCGATACCCTGTTCAATATATTTGAGTTTTCGTAGCATTGTTTTGCTAACCCGTGCGTATTGAGCCACTTTCCAACCTCCTACATTCCGTGAAACCTGCTCGTTCAACCTTTTTGTTCCCACGTTGTAAAGTTTTAGTTTCCGTTATATTGTTGATAGCAATTGAGCCCATCTAGCAAAAATCATATCTGTATAATCTGAGCTGGAAATGTCATTGTATGCTCCAATCGCAAAACCATCATTCATTTCGACCAATGCTGTCTCGCCAGAATCCAATACACCAAAGTCAATAGCGTAACCGGCGTATGATTGCCCTGATGAATCTAATGAATCAATTGCCTTTTGGATCACGTCAATGGAAGGTGCAGTTGATACATCACCCTCGTAGTGCTCGATTGCTCTAATTGATGATTCGACAACGTAAACTCGGAATTCGCTTACAAAATTAACTAGTCCAGCTAACCACACATCCAGTTTTCTAGAAACGCCTCCTAGATAATATAAATCTTGCTCCGTTTCAAACACTCTACCTGTAAATTTCTTTTGAGTGCTCGCAGGTTTTGAAAAAATAGAATTCCCGTCGCGAAGAAGTGACTCTAAATCAATTATCCGGCCTATTTTAGCAATTCTAAACATTAACGATTCTAAAGACGAAGGATAAGATTCAGCATTCGGTATGACTATACCGAGCTGCTTCATAGCTCCGTACATAACGTCTACGTCACCTACAATCAACGACTCTTTATCTAGAGATAAGCTTCTCCTGAGTATTTGTTTTTTACCAATACCTTCATAAGGGATATTCCTTTTATCAAGCTCAGCAATGACTAGAGATTCTTCTACTCCATACGTGCCATTGTTCTGTTGAATATAGGCCCTAGAGAACATTAATTGTACTCAATGTAAGCATGTTACTTTCCTTTAAGATTTTGATGGTACGGATCGAGCTTTAGCCCAAAGCTTCTGAAGCTCTTCAGAAGGTTGCCTACCCATCATGACGGGTGCTCCATCTACATAAACAGCGTCGTCACCTGCCCAGCCTGGTGCTTTTTCTAGCTCGCTCACATCCATATTTTCTAGCTGCTCGACTCGACTAATTTCATCTTCGAATGAAATAGCTGTAATAGTTGTATCTTTGTAAGCTGAACGCTCACCCTTGAAAGCTGCTGTAAGTTCTAACGGTAGCGCTGCACCGTCTTCATACTCAAAAACTACTGTCATATACTTTGTTTCTGGCATCTTTAGTTTCCTATCTGTTTTCTTCTAGTATCGACAAAATAATTTTTTTCAGCGTTTCTGCATACTTGTTATCAGGGTCTTTATCAATCAAAAATACTATCCTTTCCGAAAATTGACCCCCGATAGGTTTTAGCGCATCGGAATAATTATTTTCTGAGTGTAATGTTTGACGCCGCCGCCCATCAGGGGAAATAAGAATTAAATCTGCACCACCTGATTCATTTTGGCGCAATAAAACTGACTCTATTCCTTGGTCAATTGTTGCTGACGCCAATCTTGCATCAAGTTCGCTTTTGTAAACAGGAGGAGCGATGTAGATTTCTGATTGCGACAATTTCACTGCAGTAGAGCAACTGCTTAAATCAAATCCGGCAACGAAATCTTTGGAATCGACTTCTCTTGAAATGCTTAAACACTCGGCCTTGCTTTTATTCGAGAGACAACGAATGGCTTCTTCATATCCAGTGTTATAAGCATTCAATTGCTTTTCAGCTCTACATGCCATACTCGCCGTCTGCTCAGCCATTTTAGCAACATATTCATTTGGCACCTGGGCTTGTAATGACAAAGCTGGGAGCAGACTTAATACACAAACGGAACCAATAAACAACCTTTTCATAAGACTCAGCGCTGGCAGCTCGACCGATGAACAATTATTCAACATGATTATTCTCCTACGTGTTAGTTTTAATTTTGTAAATAAAAGTAACATCATTGGTTTTGTGTGCAACTTGGATAGAAACCATCTTTCCTTTAAGACTTTGATGGTGCTGATCGAGCCTTCGCCAGAAGCTTTTCAAGCTCAGGTGACGGCCTATCAATTACATGAATAGCCGTTCCGTCTTCTGCATACACAATGTCTTCTGTATTAGGCAAAACACTGTCTTCCATTTTCTCTGCGCGACTAATTTCATCTTCGAGAGAGATGGCCGTGATTCGTGTATCTTCAAACATCATTGATTCAGATTTAAATGCTTCCGTTAGTTTTTTTGGAAGCAGTGCACCTTCGTCATACTCAAAAACGGCAGTTATGTATCGTTTTTCAGGCATTATATATTTCCTTCAAGTATCTTGTACATCGATTCTGGATAGATAAGATCGCCATTTTATAATAAATAGAACATAGAAAACTAAGCCAAATGCGACGAGTATGAAATAAATAGACTGTGGCAACCAGTCAAATGAAAACAATTCTAAAATTGTTGCTGGACAAACAACAAGGAAACTCATGATCCCATTGTCGCGCCAAAACTTCCGCTTAACTTCTATCGAAGTATGACGAATCTTGCTGCCAACAACAATGACAAAAGGCCAAAATATCTGTTCAGTTGCTTTGATCTGCTCGGTAGTTAATCGCACCATATTTCCCATTAATAGTAGTTGCCAATACTATCGAGTATCACTCGATGTTTATCCCTAGCGCGAAGGGAATCTAATTATTTTTATGATCATGTGGAGGTATATTACATGCACTTAAAATTTCTGACTTGTTGCGATCGACGAGCTCCGATATATCTTCTTGTACGACCGAGTCATTTAGACCCCAAGCGATAATAATCCCAATTATTCGCGCGGGGAGGTAGTCAAAGACAATTTTAAGTTGTGCATCGGATGGATCTTGAATTTCAAGCTTATTTCGTAATGTTTCTCTTAGGAAATTCATATCCGAACTCCGAGGATCCGACATTGACCAGTAGGCGTCCACAACAGCCTTCAATCTATCGGCTGAATTGACGCTTTTTTCAATATCACTTTTTATTTCATGATTTCCCATGTGATACACCCCTGAGGATAACAATTAGGACGAAACAGTAAGACTTCTCGACCGGAGACTTTCTATTCGAAAGGGCCTCTTCATTCAAATACATAGAAATAGCCACCGTGTTCTTGCCCAACGAATATCTGTATCCCACTATATTGTCGATTCTAAGTATCACAATGATGGAAATATATTTCTATTGAGTCAACCCATAATTGTACTTAACGGCAGATTGATACTCGCTTATAGAGTGACGGGTAAGTGATGGCTTTAATTGCTCAGATATTTCGTCCAGCCAGCTCGGTTTATGTCCACTGCTCCAATGAAGTTGGGTGTTTCTTAAAACCCTAAAGGCCCTACCATGGCTAGAAAGAGGATCTGGACGACATTAACGCCAAACGTGCGGTTAATTTGCTCGTAGAGATTGATCTTCGTCTATTTAACCCCAATAGTTCCAGGTTTTACATGTTAAAGAGGACAGAACGCGGATGTGGTCAGATACAGAATCGGATGTCGACTACCTGAATTTTGGGGAAGTCTCACAATTAGCTGTTGATGTGCTCAAGTCACCAAACATGCTGCCAGTATCTATTGGTGTTTTTGGGAATTGGGGTGCGGGAAAATCGTCTCTGCTCAAACTTATAGAGAATGATCTAAAGCAGTCGAACCAAGATTGGGTGGTAATTCAGTTTGACGCCTGGCTGTACCAGGGGTTCGATGATGCACGGGCTGCTTTGCTGGAAGTGATCGCCACCCACCTTCAAAAAGAGGCAGAAGGCAATAAGGGTCTTATCGAGAAAACGCAAAGCCTCTTAGGCCGAGTAGATCGTTTTAGAGCGCTAGGCTTATTGGCTGAAGGAGCTGCATTAGTTTCAGGGATGCCAACGGGTGGATTATTGTCAAGAGGGATTGGCGCCGTTGCTGGGCTGTCTGACGGCATTCAAGATGAGGATGAGTACAAAGGGCTGGATAAGGCTGCGAAAGAAGCGAAAAAGGAGCTTGGCGGATTATTAAAGGCCGAAAAGAAAAGTACCCCGCCTAAACAAATAGCCGAGTTTAGAAAGGAATATGGCGAGATTCTAGATGGGTTAAACAAACCATTAGTTGTTGTCATCGACAATCTAGACCGCTGTTTGCCATCCAATGCCATTCATACTCTGGAAGCGATACGCTTGTTCTTGTTTTTGCCAAACACGGCGTTCGTAGTCGCCGCGGATGAAGGCATGATCCGATCGTCCGTTGCGAACCACTTTAAGGGCGCCTCAGAGCGTCATCAAATCGATTATCTTGATAAGTTGATCCAAATTCCAATACGAGTACCCAAGGCCGGTGTTAGAGAAATTAGGTCGTACCTGTTTATGTTATATGCAGTGTTTCATGAGGTACCGAAGGACAAGCTCGAAACACTTCGCCTTGAGCTAGAGCGGTCACTTAAAGAATCCTGGAAAGAGGAAGCAATCCCGAAACAGAAAGCTTTAGAGTTTGCAGGTGGTGATTCCGATGGTGCTTTGGCCATGGCTTATGATCGAGCTGACCGAATCGCACCGATCCTGGCTAACTCTCCCATTATTCATGGCAACCCTCGTATCGTTAAACGATTACTCAATGTGGTGCGCATGCGTTCACAGGTTGCTGAGCGCAGGAATATGCCGATCGATGAAGCGGTGATAACTAAGTTGGTGATTTTCGAACGGTGTATGGGCGCTGAAGCCACCGCGGATTTATATCGCATGATCGATGGTGAAAAAGGTACTCCAAAGCTATTGCAGGACTTAGAATCTGGTGAAGATGTTACTTGCCCGGACAGTTGGAACTTAAGCCCGGTTTCAAAAGATTTTGTGGTTAATTGGTCTTCCCTGCCCCCATCACTTGGTGGCATGGACCTTAGGGCTGCCATATATCTATCTCGAGAGACTATGCCAATAGGCTCCTATGCAGACGGTTTGTCTCCTCAGGCAGAAGAGCTGCTAAAAGTATTGGCTGATGTGCTTAATACCAGCTCGCCGGCAGCCACCGATGCTGTTGCCGCGATTGCACCTCTTGAGATTGTTCCTGTGATGGAAGGCTTGATCAATAACCTAAGACAGATAACGAGCTGGACTAAAAAGCCCCATGGTTTTGCCGGTGCTTGTCTATTGGCGAGACGATCGCCTGATGCCGCAACAATACTGGCACGCTTCATACTGTCGATTACCCGAGAGCGCATGTCTCCGTGGATGAAAACACTTCTTAAAGATGAAAACTGGTACAAGGAGAGCTAATGGGAACCTCACAATCAAACCCTGGGCCAGGTGGTCGATCGCCTTTGGTTCCGCCATGGGCAGACGATCAACCTTCGGAACCATTACCTGAACCGGCACCGCAGAGGTTTAAGCCATTTCGACAGGCTCTAGGCAGTTTTGTGTCTGGGGGTGACGGGTCAAATTTAAGAGTCGCGGTTGGCCACTACGCGCGCGGAGCCAGTGGCGGTGGCGGCGGTACTAGTGCTGCACGTAGGTTAGGTAGTGTTACACAAGCTGGGGGCGGCCTATATGGCCTCTTAAGCAGTGGCGCGACGGACATAAATGGCGGACAAGAACAGTTCTCGCTCCAGTCTTTATCTGGTAAGTCATGCGATGAGGCGATTTCGGAAATTTCCAAGGTTCTGTCACCAGATGATGGTGACGGCGATAAAATAAGAGCCTCGATGGCTCATGCTCTGGCTGAAGCCCTTGATGGGGTTGAGGTATTTGATCCAGCGTGTATTACCGATAGCGTTATTGTTGACACTATGATCGGGTTTTTAGCAGAAAGTGTCTTTTTACAAATTGTAATGGACGGTGGTAAAGCATGGAACAAGGCAGAAACACCTGCCCAGGCTTTAAGAGCCGAGTCAGAACTACGGGAATTAATTAAGGTCGTCGTTGATAAGCATATGGGTCCCAAGATGGGCAATGGCACACGGCCGTTCAGTAGGCAGGAAATTATTAGCCTTGAGCGGACGGCAATCATGGATGTGTGGACGGAATGGGAGGAATATCGATGATCACTCTAGTGTTCAATGAAGATCATACTCAACTACCAGCTGCGTCTGAAAACACTATCCCAGTCCAGCTATACGGGTTGCCAAGTGCAGAACGAGCCGATGTTTCGGCTATTGGGAGTCCTGCCTTGGAAAGAATTAAGCGGCTGGGTGTAGAGATTACTACGCAGTCCATGGACTTTCTATCAATTGCGCTGGCCGTTACCGCAGCGGACACCTTCGTTAGGCGAGAAGACTCTGAAGATGGCTGGACAAGGGCTATTAGAATAGCGCTACCACTTGCTGAGCCTGATAGATGGAGGAATGTTTCAAAGAGGCTGGCATCGGCATTCCATTTTCTAAGCGGTGATATTTGGGAGTTCGATTTCAAAGAGGGAGGCACGTTAACTCCCCAGCCGTACCGCCGAAGAGATCGATACCAGCTAATAAGGCTACGCGGCCTTGATTCTGTATGCCTATTTTCAGGCGGCCTAGATTCAGCTGTCGGGGTAATAGATTTACTCAAGGATGGAAGAAAGCCCCTTTTTGTCAGTCATTCTTACAAGGGTGATAAGACTAAGCAAGATTCGGTTGCCGAGGCACTGGACGGCAGGTTTGCTAGGTTTTCAATAAATGCGCACCCAATTTCCGCAAACAGTGAAACTGACATTAGCATGCGGACACGGAGTTGTAATTTTATTGCTTTTGCTGCTGTGGCCGCGGGCGCTCTTCAAGAAATCAATCGACTTGAAAGAGTTGAGCTGATTGTTCCAGAAAACGGCTTTATTTCAATTAACGCACCATTAACATCTCGTCGAATTGGATCGTTAAGCACGCGTACGACCCACCCATATTTTATTTCATCTATACAGGAGATATTTCGAGCCGTAGAAATCTCCTGTGAGATAATCAATCCTTATCAGTTTAAGACGAAGGGTCAGATGATTTCCGAGTGCAAGGATCAATCCACTCTTAAAGCGGTAGTTGATCAAACAGTCTCATGTAGCCATTGGAAGCGCTCTAACCAACAATGTGGATACTGCGTGCCTTGCACTATCCGGCGCGCATCATTATTGGCAGGTAATATTAACGAAGTGAATGAATATCAGTACCCTGATGTCACACGAGTTATGACCGAGCCAGATAAAAGGGATGATCTAATGGCTCTCTGTATAGCAATTAGTAAGCGTGATTCACGGAATATACCGCTATGGGTGTCTGAAAGCGGACCATTACCGGCAGATAAGATAGACGAATATTCAAAAGTCTTTACCGGTGGCCTTGAGGAAGTGGAGGCATACTTTCGATTGGTGGGCATTCTGTGATAGTAGATATGCATTGCCATTTAGATCTGTATGAAGACCCTTTCGCAATAGCAAAAGAAACTGTGGCCAGGGGTGTAGGTATTTTATCCGTTACAACTACTCCGAAGGCATGGGCTGGAACTAAAAAGCTTGAGCAAGGCCTTGAGAATAGTATCTATACGGCACTCGGACTTCACCCGCAACTAGCAGCCCAGCGATTTGATGAGCTAGGTTTATTTGACGCGATACTCCCAACCACTCCATTCGTAGGTGAGATAGGCTTAGATGGAGGAAAGGGGTTTAAAAATAGCATGGATATACAGCTGAAGGTATTCAGGCATATATTGTCTAATGTACATTCTTCAGGAGGACGAGTTATGTCTATACATAGTAGGTATGCTACAGAACAAGTATTGGATGAGCTTAAAGGCATAGACGGAGCGCCTATCTTGCATTGGTTTACAGGCTCAAAAAGGCAGTTGAGACGAGCTATTGACCTTGGATGTTGGTTTTCAGTTGGGCCGAATATGATCAGTTCTAAAGGGGGGGCTGAGCTGGTTCGTTACATTCCTTTAAATCGGATATTGCTAGAGACAGATGGTCCATTTTGTAAAATAGATGGTGAAATATTGATGCCATGGGATTGTAAAAAAACGATAGATGGGATGATAGATCTGCTCGGGAAAAGTAAGCCGGATATCTCCCAATTAGTTTCTGACAATTTCACACATTTAAAAAAATTAGTTGTTTAAATATACATTTGCGCACTAAATGCCGAAAACCGCAGAAATATCTTTAATTTATCTTGAATCATAATTAACATTGCCAGCGTCTATTCTAAGTCAAATATTCGATACGATTTGAGAGCGAACATATGCAAAATGTAGTGAGAAGAAATATATTAAGTGTTTTATTGGCTGCTGTATGCGGGCCTGTCTATGCAGATTTTGAGTCTATTGAACTTGGTGGTTTGGAATCTGGAGGAGAGCTTACGGTAATTACTCCAGCAAGACTTAAGCAGTCTGTTAAAGATTCACCTAATAGCATAACTGTAATAACGAGCGAGATGATTCGTGATATGGGGGCTGATTCTATTCTTGAAGCCCTTAGATTGGTTCCTGGTGTTCTGATTAACTATCGGCATTCCGCGGCTACCTATGCATCTGCCAGTTACCACGGAACGAATGCACTTTCAGTCAAAAGAATGAATGTGATGATTAATGGTAGACCTATTTACCGTCCGGCATTATCTCAGATACTCTGGGATAACCTACCAGTTAATATTGATGAAGTGAGCCGAATCGAAGTCGTTCGTGGGCCCGCAAGCGCTACCTACGGAGCCAATTCCTTTTTATCTGTGATTAACATCATTACCAAAGGACCTGTTGAACAGAAAAATACACTTTCTGTTCAAAGTGATTCAAGAGGCGGTCACGTATTGACTGGTGATTATGCTGTAGATTTTGAAAAGTTGAGGATATCGTTAGCGGCAAGTGATACGAAAGAAATTGGGCCTGATACCACCAGCCGATATGATGTTAGCTATATAGGTAACGCTAACGAAGAGTTTAGAGGTGACTTGGATCGAACATATATTAAAGCAGTTGCAAGTTTAGATCTTTCGAGAAGTTCTAGTTTGGAATTGGACTATCGATTTACTAATACAGAGCGTGAAGTCGACTTCGTTGACTCGATACAACTCGAAGAGCCTGACATCACATATACTGATCATTACTTCAGTGCAAAGCTAGATCATACAAAAGGGAATTTTTATTCGGCAGCGAACTATAGCTATATGGAAAGTGAAACCAGACAGGATTGGCAGTCTTGTCGACCTGCAGTCACTCTTCTTGATGAGACATATCGTTTATATACGCTTAGCCCAAACATATTCAATGAACTCGTAAATAATCAACCTCCAAGTATTAGTAATGAAGAGGAATTGTCTGCTATAAGCGGGCTTTTTGGACGGATGGCATCTCTCGGAATTAGTCAAACTGATGTTGTATGCGCAACTTTAGACAATAACTATGATGAAAGTACCTCTCTGTTAGAAATGGAGAGTCAATATAGTACTCCAGAGTTTAGAGTTTCGGGTGTCTACAGCTTTCGAAAAGATAAGGCAGAATCTAATACTTATTTTAATGGGGATAGAGAGCAGGATATTCATAGTTTAAGTGTAAATGGAATGTGGCTACCAAATGATAAAGTAACCTTTAATCTCGGTGGGAACTATGAAAGCAGTGAATTCTTCAGCGGACTTTTTTCACCGCGAACGTCGATTAACTATCATCCGACTAATTCAAGTTCGTTTCGCTATACATATAGTCGAGCATACCGCACTCCTGATATGTGGGAGCAAACAGTGGACTGGAAATACCGAGCATATGATGCAAGTACGAGTGATTTCGGTATAGACGATCCAACTTTCTATGTTAGAGCATCATCCCCTGGCAACCTAGATGCGGAAAAAATTATTTCTCATGAGCTTGCTTATCATGGAGTTTTAATAGATCAATCACTAGTGTTAGATGTAAAGCTATTCCGAGATGAATTGTCTCGTTTGCTATCTCAAGAGTTAGAGCTATCTTCATTTGCACCGAGTAATAATGGGGAGGCTATATTAAGAGGGGTTGAACTAGAAACACGTTACAGTCCAACACGAAATAGTAATGTCTACATGGGCCTGGCATACCTTGAAAACGATGCATCACATATTATTGAGCGCACCTTATATAGTAGGTATTCGGGATTTGTTGGTTTATCACAGAGACTTTCCGATCGGCTAATATTGTCTTCAATGTTTTCTTACGCATCGGATGATTCAAGAGAAGGAGTGCAAGGTGGATATAAACGAATAGATTTAACGGGTACTTATAAACCCGAATTTAGTGAGAGACTGGAATTTTCATTAAAAGCGCGGTATTGGACTAACACTAAAACATCAGCGCTGTATTCTGTTGATAGTGAAATTTTATCTAATACTTTAGATTATAATGATAAGTACATGTTGGCACTAAAGGCGTCCTACTTCTACTAGCAATAAAGCAGGACGTTTTATCGGTTAAATGATGGGATACGTTAATAAACTAAAATGTAATATGTTGACTGCGAAGTGGCAGAATATTGAATACCAAATACTTTTTGTTAGCACGTAAATAAGCCCATATGAAAAACCAGCTATCGCATACACGATGGTTATGTCCAAGGATGGACCAATATGAGTTCCCGTAAACAATAATGTAGTTAGTAATAAAGAAATACTTTCCCCTACAAGTGGTTTCCGGCAGTAGACGCCTAAAAGTCGTCCAATTTCTTTTTGAAAGATTAGCCTCATAAATGCCTCTTCAGACACGCACGTGGCAAGTAAATTTATGGCACCAAATAGCAAGATGTAATTTAGGTTTTTAAAATAAAAATTGAGGTCGAGAGAAAAGTAGGCTAGTAACAGAACGGCTAATGGAATTACCGCAACGGCTACTATTCTTGTAGTTGTAAGAAGGATGTATGGTTTTCCTAGTGCCGGCAAAATAAAAAGAAAGCATAATGCCATGTAACCTGCAATCGTTTTTCCTGTATTGAAATATAACGAATACTCATTACCTTTGTCATGTAAAATCACAGCATCAAGAATTAGAGGGTAATTGAAATTATCAGGCCGATACAGACCAATGGCAAGGCCAAAAAGCACTACGCCTAACCATACACATGTAGCTTTTATATATTTTTCGTTTTGTATAAGGCGAGGGTAAAAATATAGTAAAACCCCAAAGCCAGCTAGCAATACCATAACTTCGATAGGAATAATGCCAATGCTCATTGATACAAGAGTTATTCCAGTAAAAACAAGAATGATATATTTAGCGGGTATTGTGGTTAAAGCATGCAAAATAGATCTCTCCAGAATTAGTTACATTTTTTCCATCTATGCGTGCATAGATCTATTTGAGCCTCACTAAATGCTCCAATGGCCGAGTCGCCTATCGATGAGCTTATCGAAGCATTTTCTTCTGTAGTTCTGCCTGGGATTGATCCAAATTCACTTCTCGGTAAAAAATACCCGAGGGAGTCGCCTGTCAACCCCAAAAACATTGTATTCGGTTTGCTCAATTCCATTAATAGTGGTAAGCCTATGTTTGTTAGCGCCTCACCTGGAAATACTATCGCTGAGAATGAACTACCAATGTTTATTATACCTATTTGAGTATGAATGTTGTTCTCTAAATCTACATTCGCATCTAGTATTCCTAGCTGTAGTGCTCCGAAAATCAAAGGGTTTTCGATTGGGTGTAAGAAGCTTGTTTCCGAGTATGAAATATCGTGTGCAGATAACTTTTGGGCCATGCCGGCGGAATTAGAGATTTGTTCTCCCGTGGAGCGACCATAGGCTTCCGATTCTATTAGGCCACGATTGCCGTTTATTGCTGGCTGTGCATCACCGAGTATCCCATTAAAGAATATGGTGTTTGTATTCAAATTGCGATTTACAGTTGCCCTTAAGTGGCCAACATAATCCGAGTTCCATGTGAAATTAGTTTCATCCACGATAGTCGGGTGCGCGCTCATATTAACCAATGTCGCGATTCGATGTCCAAATTTAGCTGATCTAAAGTCTAAAATTTCGACTGTGCTGTCAACAACATCTAAGCCCCGTCGATTCTCTATATTGGCGTCTGATGTCCAAAAATCGATTTCTGTCTTTGTTCTATTGAGGTATGACTGTAGGATAGCTCTCGCTGCAGTCCTCACTACACGTTCCCGGTAACCAGGGTCGACTCCTCCCCAAAGCCCCTGAAAGTCGGGTCCTGAGTGTGAATGTGTTGCGGATATAAGGATATTAGCATGCCATAGTCTGCCCTGAGAGATCTCTCGAGCAGCTTGAATAATGTCACTTTTTAGAGAGTGCCCTATTCCTACAGAGTCGATAGAAACCAATATTATTATATCGTTATAGTCGATGATGGATAGAGCTCCAATCATAATTGAGCTAGAGCTTTGTGATATGCCGCATCGTTGGAATGGAGCGCCATACCCTCCCATGCATGATGACATTCCCTCTGAATCGGTGGGCGTGATATCAGCCTCTGAAAAGCCTGAAAATATTCTTGCGTGTGCTGAGCTTCCAATAACTAAGAAGCTAATCAGTAATAGCATCCGGTACATATGATTTTCCTTTTATATACGTTTATAAAAACGCGTACATAAATATTAAGTTTTAAATGTGACGGTAATATTGTCACGATGATTACCCAAGAAAGTATCTATTGATATCGTTCAAGAATCCGATGATGAAGAGCGACGCTAGAGCAACTCCTCCAATGAAATAATATGTTTTCTCAAAAACAGCAGGGAGTGGTTTTCGAGTAATACCTTGTATAGTACTAAGAAGTATTTGTGAACCATCCAGAAATGGGAACGGTAGTAGGTTTACAAGTCCAATCATGAAATTGGCCCCGGCTAGAAATAACAAATATTCAGGCCAACTTCGTTTAGCGGCTTCGGTACCTTCGGCTCCAAGCATTACTAGGCTACCAAGTTGATCTCGAGCCTCCGAATTTGTTGGTAACTGGATTATTGTTTTGATTAGTGTTGAGAAAATCATTTCTGCATATTCGCTCGTCCACACCATGCGATCGAATACGGTCAATTTTTTATGGATTATTAAAGCAGGGTCGCCATTGGTATCGTTTTTGGAGATAAATGTTATCCCTAAACCCTTGCTCCCCTCCCCTTTCCACAAGCTAGTTGGTGCGGTTAGAGAGTATGATTCTTCGGTAACTGCAGACAAAATAACAAAGCTAATATCTTTGTCCATATAGCTAAGTTTGATCTGCGTGATTACGTCGTCACGTGTCTTAATATCATGTCCGTTGACGGCCAGTACGGTATCACCAGGTGTAATACCATGCGACTCAGCATAGGAGGATGGTGAAACGTTAGCAATTTTAGGAACTAGCCTAGTGGTTTCACTTGGGAGGAGTGAAAAGAGCAGAATGGCTCCTAACAGCAAATTCACTAATGGGCCCGCTGCGAGTACGACAATACGCTTCCACAAGATGTACTCATTAAACGTTTTGACTGTGTTTGGAAACCCTCGTTTTGTCATTTCGTCGCGTGAGAGAAAGGAAATATAACCCCCTAATGGGATAGAGCCTAGACGGTATTCGATGCCGCCTTTTAACCATGACTTGCTCGCACCGAACCCTATACTGAATGATTTGATAGGCATCGAAAACAACTTAGCGAACAAAAAATGACCAAGCTCATGAAAAATTACAACACTAGAAATCCCTAATATTGCCAACAGCATTGTAAATATTTCGATCATAAAGCTACCTTGTGTACATTGGTTAGATTTCTACAATATCTACTTTCGTTTATTGCGGTAGACCGCATGTCATCTTCAAAAAGAGTTGCCGTTGTGCAAGCCAGCCCGATTATATCCGATGTTAAATAACGCCATTTAAGACGTTTTTGAAATGCTATGGCGATCGTTAATCAACGTAGACCATGTATTGCATACAGCTAATCGCTAGGGGCAGCGGCTAGGGGCAGCGGCTCTGGGCGCCTGATCTAAAGCATCATCGTCAGATGGTGTACTCTCTTTGTGCGGCACTTCGATGATGGGTCTAGGTTCTTCAGGTGTAGGGGTATCCCACCTCATCATGTGGTTGTCAGCCGATTTATGGAGCGGAGATTTGAAACTGAAAATAAACCATCCTATTGTTGTGAGCAGGGACGCAAGTAGAACCCATATAGCTATCCCTATGCCATCGATACTGCTAACAGGGCTATCAACAGGAAGGCCTAGCGCCACATGAGTCAAAATATCTTTAATTGAGGTCAGCTGGTATTGGCTGGCTATAAGTGAAAACCAATAAAAGAGTGCTGGTGGTATGACGGCGATGGTGAAAAAAGCCATCTTTAGCGAATATTTCATCACGGAGAACACCAAAGAAATCAAATAGCTTGGTTTCCTCCGCTGCTCTTTGATGAATCGTTCTCGCTCTAAGGATCGTTGATCATCCACTGCCTGTTCTTTTTGCTCGATTGCTGGTGGCATCGATCACTCCCCTCATAGTTGGTCTATTTCTGTAAATATCTGCCTATTGCAAATGATCGCGCGTGAAGATTTATTCGCGCAACAAAAAAACTCTGAAAACTAGAGAAACTTTCTGCAAGGTGCAGCCCGAAAGCACGAAGGGGGCAAATCAACTAGGTTGGATTGGTAAAGTATAGATTTCAGCAGTTATACCTTTCATATTCCAAGATATGACGCCTAAATACAGTTTGGTAGAGAGCCCACATTCTTTGGCAACTAAAACTGGAGGCAGTTATGAATACTCAACATAATGCGTTGGGGCTGTTCGGGGCATCTGAGAGTGCCCTTCTTGCTCTTGCGCTTAAATATGAGTTAGTGACAGGAAAGCAGGTGAAGTGGAGGAAAAGTGCGAATGAAATATACGAAATGGTAAAGAACTCACTTCATAGTTCCGACCAAGATCTATTCCGAAAGACAACGGATTTCTTAGACATCTTACCGGCGGAAGCCTCTGAGAAGTTTTCACAGTTTGGTATTGAATATACTCCTCAGAAAAAGGCAACGTCGCTTCAAACGTATCGAGGATCTGTTATTCCCAAAGACAGCACTCGATCGAAGAGAACGGTAGATATAGCGCCGCCATCAGAACAAAAGAAGATGTGGCGTGGAACGGCTTACTAGCTAGGACCTTCGAATATTTGCGGATAGCCTGTCCACAAGATCCGTCATAGTGTTTATGTCTATTGGTTTATAGATAATATCAGTCGTGCCCGCCTCTGAAAGTTCTTGTTCAACTTCATTTTTCCTATGTGCAGTGACGGCGATGATTGGTTTAGTGAAATTGGGATTTAAAGGCTCCCGTATCTTTTTCGTCAACGCTATACCGTTAAGCAGTGGCAACACGCAATCTAAGAAAATCAGGTCGTATTCATTCTTCGTAGACATCTCTAAGCCGCGGAGCCCATCTGTAGCACAATCCACATTTATAGAAAGTTTGTCTTCGAGGATAGCTACCATGATCTGCCGGCAGACGTTATCGTCTTCAACTACTAGGGCGCGCAGAGTTTTTGCCTTGCCAATTAGCTTGAGCTTGTCAGAAAGCGCTCTAGAAATAAGCGAGACTATATCTCGAACGGAAGTGCCGGGCCCAACGAAAATAGCATTATCCTGACCCTGAATAGGATCATTATTGCCTCGATGGTTTAACACCATTAGATTATGGTAAGTTGAGCTAGAGGAAAACTCCCGGATTTCATTGGCCGTGAGCTTCTCGCCATCAAGTAACTGCAAGTCAGATTCATCACCATTTTCTGCGGTCACCAATTTACTGGATATGTACGAAAGTGGAGTAGTCGAAATATCATTCAATAAAGCAATGCGGTGCTCCCTAATTTTCTTTATCTCATCGCGAAGGCGCGAATTCTCTTCGGCATCGATATCTACCCTACATTGAATATCGAATACTAGTGTGTTCTCCGTTGTTCGATAGCTAGGAGTGAATGATCCGGACATTGACTGGATAAAGGTTTTGCAGAGAAATAGCGCTAACTGGAGCCCATAACTGCTTTGGTCATTATTGTTCTGAGAAATCACACCAAGTGATGAGATCTCGAGTAGCTTAGGTGAATAATTAATATTGGACGTGGCTATCCATTGAATATTTAGAACGGCTGTATTGCGATCGATAACATCGGCCATGGATACGTCTATCTCGATATGCTTAATACTCTTGGTAGAGGTAGAACAGTCCATCAATGTGTCGAACGTATGTATCCATCTAGTTGAGTCGCCAATAAGATTAAAAATTGTGTTACTGGCGTAACGAAGCTCTATGTTCACGCCGTGATTTTCATGTGTAAGCCGAGTAAGTAGTCTGTCTAATTGAAATGGAGAGCTTTCAGCCTTAACACTGTATCGCCCGAGTATTGTGAAATCCTGAATATTGTTAGTTAGGTGGTGAAGTCTTCTTCCGGAGCGCTGGATGGTGGATACCAAGTCCTGGTTGGCCGGCGACAGTTGCCCTCTTAGGATGTCAGAAGTTCCTATTACCCCGTTTAGGGCGGCGCGAACCTCGTTGGTAAGGTATGAAATGAAATTCAGGTGATTAGCGATATGCTCTTGAGTATGTAGTAAGGAATTGTGCTTTCTAATAGTGGACCCAACAGCATATAAGTAGAGCCAAATTGAAATAGCCACAATGCTTACAACAACCATGTTTGATGCATGTATTGGGAGAGCATTAAGCCCGTGATGGAAAAACGGAGATGTGGCCCAACATGTAAAGGTGAATACACTCCAAGCAATTAGGTACCCTCCTAATCCAGGTTTCTTTTTTCTGCACTGGTAGGTCGCAAAAAATAGTAACAAAGTAAAAATAATAAGGTTAAACCCCGAGAGGATATTCCCAATTTGAGATATTCCCTCATAGGTAGTTATCAAAATTGGGGGAATGGCCAGTAAGTTCAAAACAACAGCACCCATTAGTACTCTGCTGCATAAAAGTGGTCCCGCTTTCGAGGGGCAAAGTATCCGTCTGGACATCATGATTGCAGCTATGGAGTGGATGATCATAAACGCCCAAATCCCCTTATAAGCCCATTTTCCTGCGGATATATTAAACAGCGTAAAGACATATCCATCTCTAAACGCTAACACTGTAAGCGCGCTAAAAATGAATGTGAAGCTGTAGAGCCAAAGTGACTTTCGGTAAGTAAACACGGCTATAGCATGCAGTAGGGCTAAAATCCCGAGGACTCCTGCCTGCCAGCCAAAATTGAGTGCTTGTTGTGTATGTTTGGTTAGATAGTAATGCTCAGGTACCCAAATGGCTGTTGTATCAATAAGCTCACTTACAAATGCCCCTGTAGTCCTGATCAGCAAGCTGTATGATTGAGAAGGCTCCAATATTAGTGGCTGGAGAATATAGCGGTTCTTAATTGACCTTTGTTCGGGTGGAACATTTGCACCCGCGGAGCGCTTTACAATGTTGTCATTACCGGAAAAGAGAAAGATATCGATTTTGTCTATGTAGGAACTCTCTACGACAAGGAGTAAATTGTGGGGGTGCGTATGTTCTTTTGGAGACAAATCTACTTTTAGCCATATAGCCTTTTTACGATCGTGTTTTTGCTCCGACATCTCTGAGTAAGAGGCCCAATCCTTCGAATCTACGAAAGCGTCTAATTCCTTTAGGTTATAAGGGTTGTCTATTCGATATAGAAGGTGGTTTTCTATTTTGGTGTGCGTATTAGAGAATGGAATCTCTATAGGGGTGCTGGCAAAAACACTGATAGAGGATAGAGTCAGTAAAATAGACGCTACACTATAGATAAGGGACTTATAAGGCATAACCAAAGTAGCTCCGCACTGAGCTGAGAGTATCTATTAAGAGTCTCCTTTTGACACTTAATGTCTATGAAGAATCAAGCGCTATATGGTACTCGAAGATGAGCCAAAATTGTTAAATCAATTAAATGCAAATCAATCATAAACGATATTTGAGGTTAATAAACAGCAATCAAACATAAAATCGCCAGTTTGTCCTTTTAAAAAAGACTAGCACAGGGCAAGATAAATGGTTTTGAGCACTCAGGGGGCTAAATGCTTAAGTTATCCAGTACGCAAATCGCGGTGATGTCTGCGCTGATTGAGGCTCCAGAAGGAGACAATGATGAAGCTCAGACTGTTGTGGCGTCGCATTATCCGAGCGCGATGAAGCTCTGTGAGCTTCGATTATTAGAGCAAGACCCCGTTGGCCACTTTATCCCAACATCTTTCGGGAGACTCCTCTTGAAGCGGGAACAGCTGGCACGAGAATTAGATAGAGTGAATATGCAGATAGAAGAAGAGCATAAAAATCATAAGCCTGCGATGGCGGCACTTTTACGCTTTTCTAGAAAAATCACGGGATAACTTAAAAACTCCATTTTTCGTAAGATTTTTATTGCTTTACCTGGACCGCAAAGACCAACATGGAGTAAATATTAATCTGTCTCCTTGGGAAGAAAAGCAATGAAAAATGTGTTCATGATCCTACTTATTATATCGACGATGTTGTTAACTGCGTGCAATGATGTTTTGGACGAAAACGATCCAGTCTCGGTTGCACGTGCGTTTTGGACGGCTGCACTTGGTAGTAATCCTGCATCGGCAAAACCTTTTATGGTTGATGGCGATAAAATTAAAATAGGTATTATCGGTCAGTCTGAGAGTGATACCGCCCTCTTAGGGGCCGTAGAGCAGCAAGGAGGCTATTACTTTATAGACACGACGTTACAGCTTAGCCGCGATGGTAAGGTTGCATCGATTCCACTGAAGACCATTATTGTTCCGGTTGATGGCAAATGGCGAGTTGATTATTGGTCTTCTAAACAAAGTGTTTTCGACGCAACGTTCGATACCAGCATGAAGTGGTTTGCATCTACAATTGATAACGCAAATATGTACATAGAAGATGTGCTTGGAGATGATGATCAAGCTGAAGCAATTAAATATGCTGAGAAACGATTAGATGAAGAGTTTGGTCGGGCGAAACAAGTAATGCTAAAAAACTATAAACTAAGTATCGAAAAGAAAAAACCGGTAGTTCCGAGTTCAAATTAGCTTATCTCTTTTTAATGGTCATTACTTAAGGTTGTAATGGCCGTTACAATTGGTCTTCATAAAACCTACGCAATCGAGGTTTGGTGTCCCTAGAAGAGATGTAATTCTCCAATCATTTCGATATTTACAACCGTAGTGTTCTATTATCTTTTGGGGTTTACTTTGCTGAAATTCAAGACTATTTGGCTCAAGCCTTCTTACATATATATGCGCTACAGTTGGAAACAGAAAGATCATTACAAAAAGTAATGTAACATCCAAAACATACGGCTTAACTATACAAATAATTATTGAGATAAATGCGAGTACACTAACAATCGGACTAGTAAATAATACTATTTTTCGGAAATTATATTTTTTGCAAAATTAACTTTATCCACAGTTATTTGCCTTTAATATTTACAGGCACCTAATTGACGATCAAACACTCGCTTTTCTGAGCTTGCCATCTGCAACTCTGAGTACTTTGTTAAAACATCAAGCCAAAGCCTGAGATATTCGCACCTAAATGCATAGTTAGGCGGCATCCATTCATTTGGGCCTTTGGCTCCCTTAGATTTGTTTAGACCATCGTCGACAGCAAGTAAATTGATCGGATCGTTTGCAAACTCTTCTTTTTTCGCTTTCGGCCACTCGCCGCCTCCATGATCATTAGCCCATTTCAACGGAATAATATGATCGACGTCTAGGTCACTAGCGCGAGTAAACGTCTTGCCGCTAAAAGGATCATTCCATACACCCATAGAAACATAACAGCCGTCTGGCGACAGTTTAATTTGTCCATCAGCTTGATCTTTAAGAACTTCGTGTCGTGTATTCATACAGTCGTTGTCCACGTCTGACCAATGCTTCCAGTCTTCCCTTCTGTATATATACGAAAAATTACGTTCTGCATTGGTAGCTTCTTCAACCGCCGCATCTGATCTTTTAAACTGTTCAGCACAGGACGCGCGATGACAGTGATATCCACCATTTTTATGGTCATTATGGCCACCATTATTATCTACACTACCGCCGTGCGCTATTGCAAGCGTGGGGATGGTTAGAAATAAAAAGGCTACCAATTTCACAACAATGTTCCTTCTAATTAACTCATTTAAAAGGCTGGCGCGTACCCATGCTCTTTAAAGCGCTCAAGGATCTGCGATTCTGTTCCCATCCAAAACCATGTTTTACGAGCCCAGTTAACGCCCGCTTTACCAATGATGGTACTTCTAACACTTACACCATTAGCTCCGCCGTCATGTTCTTGATGCCCTGGCATCATAACCCGAACTATCTTGATAGCATCAATAGGACCGGTTTTGCGCCATACTTGGCCAGATTCAAGCGGTTTAGGCGCAAACGTATTTTTGAATTTCCATCCGCCAGGTAGATCTTTCGGTAATTTCATAGAGATGTTCCTTTAACTTTCGATGTTACTAATTGAACTGGTCTCCCAATACTTAATTGCATATGACACGCCATATATTGTGAAGACTATGACTAGCAAAGCCGAAAGAAATAAAACTAATCCAACTGATAAGAGCAGCTGATCGATAACCATCCATAGAATTATTAGCGTTCCCGTTATGCAAGATTCAATTGACATAAAATACTTTCCTTTAAGGTTCGACGGCATTATTTTCTTTGTAAATGATTGCCATTTCTAATTAAAAGAACGAGCGGATATGATAATAATAGGTACGTATGTTGATACGAATAATCTAGCCGTCATATTTTGCTACTCGATTATCGACATTAGTTTGATTTATGAAGAAACCCATAACATAACGTCCATCATCAAGGCGATCATATCTCACAACTCCTGACCCATCTCTTCCACCTGAAATAGGAATGCTGTCGTAAAGTAAGCTTGCCTCATTGATTACTTGCGTTGGTACATCTATGAAAAAAGCGGCGTCTTCTTTACCTGCTTGAATACTGAGCAGCTGCACGCCGCCGACCATATAGCGGAGCTTTCCATTCTCATCGTTAGGAATGAAAAGCTGGCCAATCATTTGTGGCATTGAAAGTTCCTGGTAGTACTTTTGATATTCGGGTTCAACAATCTCATGGCCATAGATAACGAGATCTAATGCAGAGAAGCCTTTTCGCACCACTGGATGCAGCATATCCGGCTTGGTATTGGATAACGGGATGTTTAAGGTGTCAGCAATGTGGTGCCAGTTGCTTAGAGCATTTAGAGTAAAATCGTGCATAGCAACTGCAGTGGCTCTATTACTTGATTTACCCATCAATGCGAGATAAGCGGACATAGCGATAGACAAGCCAATGAAAAAGACAATTGTCTTTAGGTTCTTGCTCTTAATCATTTGAATCATCCTCAACCTTTGCTTTTTCTGTGCGAAGAATTTCAGCGGCTTTCCTGATCGCCCACCTAACCGCACCAATTTTACTCGCTTGAGCATTGGTTTTTTTTTGTTGCTGGACGATATAATTTAGATCTTCAGCAGTATCTGCATCTATGGGACCGGAAAGGTTCTCGCCCCCACGTTCAAGGTTTTCGTCCCTGGCGTTACTCACACGGTTCCGCGCTTGCTTGCGATTTCGTTCTAAGGCAACTTTGGGATCAGGTTTTGGTCGTGGCATGGTCATTTCCAATCTAGAGATAACTTAAATGGCTCGTAATTGATAATAAAATTCATTTTAAATTGCTGGGAGCCTCACTTCCTACAAAAAAATGCGGTTTTCTACAGTTTTACAAATACAGCGTAACATGTTACGCTGTATTAAACCAGCATCTTTCCTGTTCAGGAGGAAATCATGATTCAGGCTAATATAGGTTCGATTGGGTGGTTGGGGTGTGTTCCTACACTGCCAAACAAAGACAACGATATGGTAGAAATGAAGGCTCAGTTTGAGGATAAATCAAAACAGAGCCCTTCAATGAAACGATGCCGGACATTTGACGATTGGGTGAAGCTTTGTACTGCCTTATCTAGCCAGGTCATCCTTCAAATGATGAATACTGTGGAGCCCGGTGAAGCGCCACCTAAAGGAAAGGTGGTATCAAAACAAATACGTGCAAATCAGCAGACATTGACCACACTCCTGCAGCAAAGAAAACCAATAGAGAACTAGCGGTTACTCGGTTGCCAATGAGTGCACTTTAACCGGGGGGCGCTGCGGTTGTTTTAGAGCGATTGTTGAGATGCTCGAAATTGTTTTTGCTGCTGTATACAGCTGTGGCTTTCGCTGGCTGGCAAGGTAGGACTTGCCAGCTGACGTAACTTTTACCTTGCCCCAGCCGGCCCCTGAAATAAGCCCGCTATTTTTCAAAGCCTTATCTAGCTTATCGTCAAGCTCGAAGGCCAGTGAGCTTTTACCTTCATTTTCCAGTGAGTCATACCACCGTAAACGTTTTAACATTAGTGGTGACTGTTGTTCTTGCATCATAGATCACTCCTCGGTGTAGGATCCGGTAATTAAGCTGATTTCAAACTGCTCATTTGCTCGATGCTCTCTTTTTCTAGATCTGACTTAGAAAGAGTGGCGACCGCGGACTCTTGTTTTTGGTCGCGGCCATTATTGGAATTATTGCCATCGTTGTTAACTTCAAAAACCTTCTCAAACCATTGGTAGAGCTTCATAAGCTGATTGGCCATCATTATCCAATCGGCTTCGTACTCCTGAATAATGGATGTAATATTCTCAGGTTTTTCTATTTCACCTTTGAGTAGGTCTGTAGCTCTTAATTTTTTTAATTGCCCTTTGGCATTGAGCTTAAAGGCAAGCTTGTGTTGATAGACAAGAGAAACTTGAACTACGGTTTTATCGTGATTGATGAGCGTTATTATTTCTTCACTCTCAAGGTCCTGCTTTGAAAAAACGGCCTGAGACTTTTCTTTATCATGCTTAAGAGTAGCTTCGTCGTTAAGATGGACATCACTAGGCATGCATTCACCAGGTTTATATAGCCAATTTGTTAAATAGACATGTAGCGACGCCTGGAAATAGTCGCTAGCTTCAAAACCGTCATCGACCTTTGATAGGAACTCATTGAGTCTTTTTGCCTTTGCGTCACTACCGGCGTCGATAAAGATGAGGTCATTTTTCGTGTCTAGAAAAGCGTTGATATACGATTCATCGGCAACGATGTCCTTTAGCATTTCGGATTCAACATGGTCCTTAATCGATGCTTTTTCCTCTTTGGATAAGGTCTTATCTTCCTTTTTCTCCATTTCTCGAATCTTAATCTCTACAGCACGTTTGACTTTATTTTTAGGTAGCTTTTTTTCTTCGATGGTCAATGAAATGAACAAAAAATGTTGGAGCTCGTGACTCATCATTTCTGGCGATAAATATCCAAAGACAGAAGAAAAACCAACAGAATCCCGCTGTGCCGGTTTGATTGGGCGATGCTGTAGCTTTTTTAGCTTGCCCTCCCATTTTGCTTGAGATACTTCTTCTTTTGATGTGTAACGCATACAGATTACGCTTTTAAACCATCGGCCGTGCATAGAGATTCTCCAATTAATTACGCTACTTCGGGAATATCCGGAATGAGATTAGCGAGAGTTTTATCTAAAGTGATCGCTCGTTGAAACAAACCAAGGTACTCGGTAGCAAGCGCATTCGTATTGATATGATTTTTATTTAGGCTGTCTAGAAACCGTCCCGCGCAGTTAAATATTTTTGATTGAGGGGTTGTCCAGCTGCTTGGTAAACCCGAGTCAGAAGCGGATAAAAAAGCATTTTTCCCGACGATAATGGCCTTTTTCACGGTTTCGGAAGATGGTTTTGAGTTTCCAAGGACATGCTCGGCAATCAGATAAGTGCATTGAATTGCAATAGATGAGCGTGATCCCGCGCGGAGGAAATCTATACCAACCAATGTTTTACTTTTTATATATCGTTCAAAGTCGAACTGTTTCAAACTATTGAGGACTGCACCGTAGAGCATAATATCTATTTCGTTCCCCTTACCTTTAATGGATAGAGATACCGCAGCGGAACGATCGGGTCGTGGCACTGAGCACTTAAAATATGGCTTGTTGATGATATCGGAATAGATTGCCAATAGCCCTGGCGTTCCCTCGGGCTCCATCTTAACCTGATAGCGTTTGGCGCAGCTTATTAGTCGTTCAATTTCAAGAGCGTTCCGTTGAATAGCATCGTGGAGATTTGTAAATTCTTGACGACGTGATATGTATCCGATAAATGTTTTACTGAATCTTTGAGGGGCAATCATATGCGCAAAGAAAATAGGAAAAAAAGCCGCTACGAGAGCGGCAAATGTGGGCACAGATATCCAAGATAAAACAACAAATAGAAGAAATGATACGAAAGCGCCTAGCCAATAGATATGCAGCCGAGCGCGTTTCTGTAATGCGCAGTTGAGACTGGCAATTTCACGTTTCAATGCGTTAACCGGCGCCTGAATATCGGTACATTCCGGACGAAGCATATTGATGAGTGATTGACGATATGGCGTTTCCATAGAAGCTATGAAAATCCCTTAATCCTGACACTTCATATCTTCTTCTGGTATGCCCATTTTCGACCCCCAGATCCCGACACGTTGACATCGAGCCTGTTTTTCTAACAGAACCAGAGAGGCGTCACGTGATTGCGTGTAATCAGCTCGGTACCATCCGCGCGCAATAAGCTCATAATTAATATTGGTGGATCCAACGAAAATAAATCCTTTGGTTATTGGCTGGGACCACTCCGTAATTTCAATGTGAACATCTTTACCATCGAGCCATCCGTCCATTTGGGCGCAGGCCTTCTTGATATCCGGGTTGATGTATTCAGTAGTTCGAAAGCCTTGCTTATGCAGAACAGAAGAATTTTTCTTATGGGACCGACAACTAAGATTCTTTTGATCTCCAAAATCCACATGGATAATTTCGACAAAGAATGTCTTATATTCGCCGTCTTTTTTTGTCCTCACTTGAAGTACATTTGGCGCCGGGACGTCTATGACCTTACCGCTAATATTGGGAGAGCGGAGATCTACATAACTATCTTGAGCTTGCGCATAGATAGTGAAGAAAGAGGCGGCTATAAAAAATAGAAGAGATTTCATTGGTGTCGTTTACCTGTGTAGGAGAAATGTCTATATTCTCCCCAACATAGGAATCTTTACGATGGCATGCAATGAAAAAGTGAACTTTTTGAAAGTTTTCCCTTCATACGCGCAAGGTAGTTGCACGTATGAGGTTTAGGGAACTTGATTTGATGCTAGCTTTGCCTTTAGTTGTTTTTTCTCCTCCCTGTCTTTTTTCTTCTGCTCTCGATCGGGTAGCGGCAGGTAGAGATTAAATGCGTCGCTGAAAGGCTCCTCATTCCACCATACTTTGTCTGCTCGATGTGACTTTTCTTTACGATCACTCTCACGCTTATCATAGGGGGTTGCTAGCGATGAAAAATCCACCAATGACTCCAGCTTAGTGGACGGTTCGCCTAGGCAGAATACGGGCAGCTGGGCATACAGTTTTGACCAGGTACCTTTGTCGCTGTCTGGAGGCAGAATTTTGTAGTTTAATGTAATGACTTCATAAGGTTCGTGACGTTCTGATATCTCGATGGTGGGATCAAGTTCTTTGAGTGCTTCGATCGTTTCAATGAGCTTCTGGGACACGGGCTCACCTTCTTTGGTTTTCGCCTTGGCTTTTTTCTCGAGCAGAGCGATTTGTTTTTCCACTGTGCGCGCACGGGTGGTTTGTTTTGGATTGTAATAGGGTTTGGCGCGGAGCAATTTTCCGCCGGTGATGGTGTGCACATTCCGGTAAACATGCTTAATCAAGATCCGCGCAATCTGTGCTTTTTGAAACACCTTCTTCACTGAGTCAAGCGCAGCCCATTCTCTTTCTCGGTAAAACAACTCTTCCTCAACATCGGTGTCAGTTAAGTCACTGTACTTTTCTTTTAGTGCGAGCACGCAAGACTTAAACTCGTTTTTAGCGTCGTTGAGATGTTTAACTTCATCGATGGTGGATTGGCTACAAATGATAAGCCCGGGGAAGTCGAAAGTACGCCGGCTATTTGCGCGATCGTCAAACCAAACATTCTCAATTCCGAGCAGGGCTATTTCATGTTCTTTAAAAGACGTATTGAAACTACCGAGTTCTAGCCACGGGTGACAGTACCTCACCTCTTCATGCAAGGTGTCTATTGGTGGGATGTACGTGATGGCCGGATACCCTTTCTCCGCATCTTGGAGAGTAGATCGCCTTACGTTGGCCATCGCCTCCTTTAGTTTTTGGAGTACGGCGATTAACTGGTAGTAATCGGCATAGTCTATGACGCGGTTTTCAGAGGATGTGTTGGGATCCATAAGTATTCCCCTATTGAGTTAAATGGTTTAGCCTAGGTTAGCAGACGATAAGAGCTTGTCGATTTGCATAGAAATTCAACCGAAGAAGATCCTCCACCTACTGGTTAACCCTTTTTCTTTAAAAGCTTGGGCATGTATCATGCTTCGACCTCCGACCATATGTCAATTAGTTGTTCTTTATCCGTGCATTTGCCTGGGCATCTGCGCGGTGTGTGAGGGCGCGCGCGAAAAATATTCTCCGCGCGCAAGCGCGCTACGAAAGGCATTAAGTGGAAAAGAAGGTTTAATATTGCCCCTTAACTTAATCAGGGATTAAGGGCTTTCCGGTAAGGAGGATGTATGGGTCAAGGGAAAAGGAAGGCGGCACGGACTTGATGGCCATATCTTAGCATGATACATGCCCAAACATATGGTATATTGGGCATGTTTTTCAAAGTTGGCTGAAATAATGAATTGTGAACACTAATTGATTTGGGGTCTTCAGATGCACTACTTCATCTCGGACACGCACTTTTGCGTATCAAGACCGGCTCACTTGCAGGGTTTTGAGTCCTGGTGCGCCGATGTACCTCGCGCCGGCGACACTGTCTTGCTGCTGGGCGATATATTTGAGGTCTAGGTGGGCGCTGACGTGGCCACCGAAGCATCCAAAAGGACGGAACCGCAATAAAAGGCCTGGTTCAGCGCAATATACCTGTGTATTTCATGGCTGGTAACCGTGATTTTTGGTTGGTAAGCGGTTTGCGGCACGTACCGGAACAACCCTACTCCCCGACCCCAGTCCTTGGACGCTTCCCAATGGTGAGTCCTGTTTGTTGACGCACGGGGACGTGTTTTGCATCCATGATGCCGACTACCGGCGATCACGCGCAATGTCCTCGTGCAATGGTGCTTCCGTCGCTTGCCGCGGTCGCACGCTGCGACTGAAGTATGCTGCGATATTTGTCGTTTTTGGACGGATTATCCGTAGAACCCCTAGCTAGGAAGTCATGAACATTAGAATTAGTGTACACGATTTATTATCGTGGGCCCAAAAGTACAATATTGTAAATTCACAACAAAGTATCAGACTTAGGTTACGGGGAATGCACTACTTCATTTCAGATACTCATTTCTGCGAGTCACGGCCGGCACATACTCAGTGCTTCCTGTCTTGGTGTGCGGCTACCCCGCAGCGAGGTGACACCTTGATGTTACTTGGAGACATCTTCGAGGTTTGGGTGGGTGATGATGTGGTTACTGAAGTGTCGAATAAGACGGAAACTGCACTAAAAGACCTCGTAACTCGTGGAATAACCGTATATTTCATGGCTGGGAACCGCGACTTTCTCGTTGGAAAGCGGTTTGCGGCACGTTCGGGCGCTACCCTACTCCCAGATCCTTGCCTCTGGAAACTCCCCAACGGGGAAAAATGTTTACTTACTCATGGGGATATATTCTGTACCCACGACAAAGGCTATCGTCGATTTCGTGCGATCACTCGCAATGCGTTTGTACAGTGGTGCTTTCGGCGCCTGCCGCGATCGCTGAGACTGAACATTGCCGATTCAATGAGGATGGCAAGCCAAAAAAGCCAGGCCAATAAGACTTCTACCCTGCTCGATGCTTCTGAAAGATTAGTGGATGATACATTTGAGCGTCACCCTGAGGCAGGGCTGATTATCATGGGTCACACACACCGCCCTAAAATTCATTCAAGCAATAATCTTCGTATACGTGCGGTCTTGGGAGACTGGGGAGATGACATGTGGATAGGGGTTGCGTCAAACTCAACCCGTTTTGAACTGTGCCGAAAGGGAATAACCGACGGGAAGCTTGAATGCGTTCAGTCCATTTAAAGGGGCTAGCCAAACGACAATAATAACACTACAATTGTACAGTAACATTGCCCGAGTTATCGTGCAATATCAAGGTTATTAACCGGAGCCCCCTACATCTCATGGCTACGGACAATATTCTCATAAAAACTAGGCAGTATCTGCAGGACACAATAGGCTCTGGCACCATTGCAGAACCTAAGCTGTGGACGAACGCTGACCACCTACCGTTTTTCCTACAGAGCTCCTATCAGTACTATGAGCTGGACCTGTTTAATCATTCTTGCTTGCTGATGAGCAATACGCAAGAGGGTGAAACTCCAGCGGTAGTACGTAAGCATTGGCTTGCTGTGAGCAAACACTATAAGGGTGACGTGATCTATCTGGTTGAAGTGGTTAGCTCCTATAACCGCAAGAGACTAATAGAGCATAGGGTTCCGTTCCTAATACCGGGGAATCAGCTTTACATTCCAATGCTAGGTCTCGATCTGCGTGAATACTTCAAGCCTTCCAAGCTCGCCGAAAAAACAAAATTGAGCGGACCTGCGCAAGCAGTGATACTTAGAGAGATTCTACGCAATGATTGCTCGGGTTTACCGGCCAAAGAACTCGCCAATATATTAGGTTACACTCCAATGACGATCACTCGAGCGATCAATGAGCTAACTGACCGAGAATTGATGGATGTAGGAAGATCTATTAACCTAAGTAATATATGCGGAATTAATGATAATATAAAAACTAATCCCGTAACGCCAAACAAGTACATCTGAAAGATAAGCGACATATAAAATGCTTTTTTAAAATTTAATCTATCTTCATTACATTCTTTCCTATCTATTCGATTACTTTAAATTCAGCTCTTCGCTGCTTCGCCTTCTCATCATTAGATAGCCTTGCCTTGGCTACGGTACCGACTATATAACCAGAAGAGTCTGTCATTATGTAACCCGCATGCGCTAATGCATCAAGCGCTTCACAAAGCTCATCATTACCTCTACTGCCAACACTCGGAAGGTAGTAGTGTGCGTCGATTCCGTTTCTCTCTAAAATGTCTAAATACTTATTTCTCGCGAAAGGGCTAAACCCGACACCGCTAGCTGCGGACGCCGGAAAGAAAATTGATAGCAGTTTTCGTAACATTCAAATTCCCTATATAAATTGCAATAGGTACAAGGAATAGTGCCAACACTACTACAATGAGCCATGATTTTTGTTTATTTACCATACCTACTTTCCGTTAGTTATTTTCCTAGTGGTGGGTTTAAAACGACACAGCTTCTCTATACCGCATGGAGATTTGTTTCTTCTATCTATCATATAATGATCTATCATATATTCGTACCGTGCAGGATAACGAGGCAACAAAGCTGAATAGAGCTGTTTAGCATTCTGCCTCAAAAAAATATCAAATGTATTTTCTGGGTCTTCAAGCCTCATAAACATTTTTGTTCTGGTGCTACAAAATATTTGATCGGCCTCTAACGTAGATGAGATAGACATTTTTTTCTTTCCCTAAATTCCTATAGGTTATAACTAGACATCATCGGATTAATGCGAGCGCCTTTACCCAATAACAAGTGCGCCTCATCCATGATCATAATAGGCTTACCGGCTTTCTTATCCTTAAACCATTTTCCGCGTGGCAATTGATCATTGCGGTTTAATTTATACTGCCATTCCCTGAATGCTGGCTTGTATAACTTATTCTTGGTGCCGCTAAAATCATTGATTGACTGAGTTATTCCAACCACTTTTCTCATTACTATTTTCCTTCAAGTTGTAATATCAAAAAGCTGGGTGTTCGGGTACAACATTCCAATCAATGCAGCCTCAGTCGCTGAGATTACCCTCCTTCTAAGGTGGTTATTATTTTTATATGCTGGACTTATTCAAAACTAATAGAGTTTCTTTCCAGGTCTTTTTTGGCGTTGCCGTTTCTCCATATATCTTGCTCAGCTATCTTTGATAGGACAGCAACAACCAAATTACGGTTAGAAACAAACCAATCTGAAAAGCGCTCTTCAAGCTCTTCAAGCGCTGGAGCGATTTTTTGAACTGCCTTTATCGGTAGCTTTTCGTTAGAAGCAAATGGCGATAACCACTTTGCTCTTTTTAGGATAGCCTTGTACTCGACCTCTACACGATCAAATATCGATATAAAATCTGGGCTTGTGGCCACAGCTGGATGCCTGAGCAGCACCGCAATATAATTACCACTGTTATACTTAGCCTCAACCTTTAGAGCACTATTCTGCACGCCCGCCCATGGGAATTGATGCTCTTTAGGTGTGGTTCCCATTAGAACGACCCCCGCGGGCCTTGGGTTAATATATAGAGCTAAGTATTCTTTAAAGCTGTCGGGCATACCCCGATGAAGCTTGCAAAGATTATCGATTGGATTCTTATCGAGAACCACGCTTCCATAGTATTTCATCGCCAGCCCTCTTGTCGAATCCACGTATTGTTCGCGAACAAATAGTGAGTTGATCCAAGTCCGCTAGAAAATTCTTTTAGCTCACCAAAACTATCAAATAAAGCGGGGCTCGAAGTTTTCTCATAAGGTGCGTCAAGCGTACTCCTGTCACCACAAGAAAGTAGCTGTATAGCCTGAGTATATTTGGAATAATCACTTTTCAGAATGCTAAGCGTGTCAATATAGAAGTTTCTGTTCTTTTCAATATGATGCATATATATGCAAGCATACTGATCGCTAGACTTCATATAAACACTTAATGTTCCTGTACAAGACATATTTTTCCTTTAAGTGCTAAAGCAGAATAAGGAGGCTGATTACACTGATCAAAATGGCTGTTAAGGACATTCCGATGGCTGTTAAGGATATTCCGATCGAAATCTTTTGCGCTAAGCTAAACCCGACATCTTCGTTTTTTTGCTGTGGCACTTCATCTGTAATATTAGGCATTGTTATTTTCCTTTAACTAGTTTCCTATAAATTTTCTGCCAGTTGTACAGCCTCAACTAGAGCCGCCTTATATATGATTTTGTCCATATCAGTCGATTCGTTGTTTGGCCTATAGATAGAGACAAAACGGTCAATCAGCGGTTCAAACCGATCACCGCCCTTGAGCTTAGCGTCACGTCTATATTCAATCGCATCAAATAGGCAGCGGGGTTTCATTTTGGCTTCGCCCAGATTCTGACTGGCATCCAATAAAGACAAGAAGCCTATTTTTATATCCCTTGCTCTTTCCAGAAAATAAGCATTCATAGGAGAGGCAGATACCTTCTGTGCCGTCGCAGACATAACGCTTTCTGCGGCCAACTTCATTTGTTTGTCAGCTATTTTGTTAACCGCATGCTTAGTCATGCACGGATCGATCTTAAGAGCTTTACATAGGTGGTGGCGAATAATGCCAGCTGCAAAACCAAGATCCTTCATTTGACGCTCTACATCATCGCGAGACGAAAGCATAACGCGCTTGGCTAGGCTTGATGTCGGCAGCCTGAAAACGAAGTCATGCCTCAAGATGTCATATAAGGAATTGATGTCGTCAATATCTTTGATTTCTTGTCCGTATTCAGACTGCTCAAGAAAATCAATTGCCCTTAGCGCAATTCTAGCAATTCTAGTTGATGCCTTGATGACTTTTGTGTTCTCTTCAGGGCTAATCATAGCGTTGCTAAGACACACCCCTGCACCTTTACGTTCGCTATGGAAATGAAGGTATATTTCTTTTTTTAACCTGAGCGAAACATCGGTAAACATAGTCATTATTATTCCCACAACTCCAAATTAAGATTTAACTCTGTACGATTTTATAGCTCGGTGGGCTTCATCGAAGACGATTCTTTTTTTTCCTGCCACCTTACCCTTGAAAAACTTTCCTCGGGGAAGTTTGTCTCCGCGCCTCAACTGACGCTGCCACTCACGAAAGGCCGCGTTCTTACCCAGTAAAACTGGCATGCCAGCCTTCATTGCGCGAACCTGGACACCGCTAAATTTTGGTTTTTCACTCCACTGAACTAAGCCTAACAATAGGTCGCGAGCTTTCGTTTCTTTGTTATCTATAATGGTTTCCGTTATCTTATCTGCGTTTTAGGTTCCCATTTATACTCTGGTACCGCTTCGATTCGAGCAGAGTACAATTTATTATCTAAATTAATCACGGATTCAGGGCTTTCTTGAAAAACCCATTCGTTTGAATAAAATTCCAATCCCTGCCTGTTACCGTTCTTTCCTATCTATTCGATTACTTTAAATTCAGCTCTTCACTGCTTCGCCTTCTCATTATTAGATAGCCTTGCCTTGGCTACGGTACCGACTATATAACCAGAAGAGTCTGTCATTATGTAACCCGCATGCGCTAATGCATCAAGCGCTTCACAAAGCTCATCATTACCTCTACTGCCAACACTCGGAAGGTAGTAGTGTGCGTCGATTCCGTTTCTCTCTAAAATTTCTAAATACTTATTTCTCGCGAAAGGGCTAAACCCGACACCGCTAGCTGCGGACGCCGGAAAGAAAATTGATAGCTGTTTTCGTAACATTCTAATTCCCTATATAAATTGCAATAGGTACAAGGAATAGTGCCAACACTACTACAATGAGCCATGATTTTTGTTTATTTACCATACCTACTTTCCGTTAGTTATTTTCCTAGTGGTGGGTTTAAAACGACACAGCTTCTCTATACCGCATGGAGATTTGTTTCTTCTATCTATCATATAATGATCTATCATATATTCGTACCGTGCAGGATAACGAGGCAACAAAGCTGAATAGAGCTGTTTAGCATTCTGCCTCAAAAAAATATCAAATGTATTTTCTGGGTCTTCAAGCCTCATAAACATTTTTGTTCTGGTGCTACAAAATATTTGATCGGCCTCTAACGTAGATGAGATAGACATTTTTTTCTTTCCCTAATTTCCTTTAAGTTTAAGCCGCATCTAAGATGTCGTATCTCTGCTTAGCTGCCAGCACTCCAAATCAACGGTCTGAAATACTGCTCATTCATCATGATGTGTTTTCGCTTTTGCTCCATTGCTGCTTCAACGGATCTAGATGATTCCGGCAGAGTCGGGTTGTACTCAACTGAAGACAATAAATACCGGCTGCCGGTTTTTGTTTCTGCATACCAACCACATGATAAAATATTACTTACCCAAACCACTTCAGATGTTTCTACCCAATCGCCATCTGCAAATCTTGGAGTAGCACCAAATATGTACCCTGTAATATTTTGCCCTATACACGCCCCTTGAAATATACCATCGAAACAAATTCCGTTGGCGGTTTTTGACAAATAGCTATTGACTGAGCCGCGCATATATTTTGTGAATAACGTTTCTTTCACGGTGAATTACCCATTAAGTTAACATGGGTCCAATTATACCGTAAGCGCTTACGGTGACAACCTACGTGTTGAATTTGATGCCTCTTTTTTCATAAAGTTTTTTTGCTAGGTTGCGCACCTCGACAGCATCATCTTTATGCATCACTACTTTAAGATTCGACAGGCCAGCATCACGAATTCTCTGTTCACGAGTTTTCATTCTGTCTTTAGCTGTGTAATCGTAATTTTTATCTTTACTCATTTAATTTGAACCCTAATACATTTTCTTAGAAGCGTTAATAACCTCAGCTTTGGTTGGCATCAAATAGGGCTGAATAGATGTTAAATTCTGGCTACGCATTAGCTCTACAATATCATCATAGAATTCATGCTCTTCAGCCTTCCTATCAAGAATATTTGCTAGTTCGTTGGCAAAGTATTTCCGCCCACTATGTGAACTGTAGTCAGTGTCCTCACCAAATGCTCTTTTGTAAAATCGCTTAAAAGCTCTCTCCAAAACATCACATGCCTTGTATTCAGTCGTTACCTTGTTCTTGCCTTCCCCTTTAGTCCTCTTCTTAATGCTCATCGCAAACCTTCTTCCGGTTTCCGTCAAAAACACCTTACTATTAGGTTTTAGGCCTTTATATTTATTTAAATCATCAGTAATCATATGTTTCTTTTTAAGCCGATACTCGAAGTAATTATCAAGCGCCTCTTGAAACTTTTTGTTTCTCGGAAAGATTGCTCCTGATCTTCCAGATTTGGTGAATTCACCAGGTATCCAACCCTCTAATAAATATGATCCATCTTCCGCAATTATGTGCCTCACTTCAATATTTGCGATTTCGGAAACGCGTAACCCTGTCGTTGCAGAGCACAATATCAATGCTGCGTCTCTTTCTGGTGTTCGACCTGAACCTTTAGCAACCATAACTGCATGCTTTAGATGTGGTTTTGTGAAGGCTGGCGCGCCATCTTCACCTCGTGGTGCGGGAAAATACCGCTTTTCTCTCATAACGGAAATAACCTTTTAAAGCATCAATTCCTATATGTATAGGAATTGATCAATAAGGTCAAGAAAATACCCACGAAATATGAACTTATCGGAAATCGCTGATACTCCTCTAAGCAGGAATCCAACGTCCTAAACAACAACGCTTCACGTGGATCGTGTAACAAGGATATTTGTTGATACTGTTTTGTAACTTTGGACTCAAGCCTCAGCGGAATCCCTTCTTTAAGCATAATCGAATGAACATCTATTAAGCGCAGATATTCGAAATCCTTTTCATCCAAATCATAGCGCTTACGGCCATCAGGGTATTTTTCTACAAGGTTATGGCACCGCCGGCACAGCGTAACCAACATCTTTTCGTTCTTACCCTCTAGGACCTCCAAATCATAGCTACGATGATGGACGTCCATTTCGATACGCTTACCGTTCGCTGTGCATATTTTGCATGTCCGCTGATCGCGCTCAAAAACCCACTTTTTTATTTTCCCCCAGAGCGATGCATTAAGATAGCGATCATACTCAAGTAACGTTAAATCACGCAGCCCCTCCTTTGCCAAACGTTTATACACCTTATCAAGGGTTGGCTGGACTGTTTCTATCAGTGTCACAAAGAATACTCTTCAGTTGCAGGCGTATTACCTATTAGGCGTTTCTGAATACCCATCGTGCATGATTCAATCTCTTGGTCACTAAACCGTGACCCAGATAAGTCCGAGACTTCAGCTGCAAACTCTACCAAAATTTGACTGGCTGCCGCGGGCTTATCAAACGACGAGGATGACCAAGAAACGTATGTTTTCGAAATCAGTAAATGCCCTGCACTATCTTTAACAGTTAAAAGAGGACTGAGAGCACGCATTGCATAGGTAAAGTATTCTTCTTTCCTTGTGCACCAAACTCGAGAAATATCAAGCAGTCCATCCTGAAGGTATACCTTCACTCCCACCCTCTTGTTGCCATCCGACAGGTCGCAAGCATAAAGAACGATGTAGGCTATTTGATCTCTCAAGGTAAGCCAAACCTCATCGATCGATTTGTCAGGCGTCCCGTATATAGTTAAGTGGTTTCCGTCCCTTAAAGATAGTAAGCGATTGATATGATGGCCAAACTGTTGACCTAGGCGACCATTGTAATAATTTAAATCATTAACGCTCATAGAGGACACGTCGCCAAATAGAAAATCTCCCTTGGTAACATGCTCTGTAGATTTAAGCTGATTCAATTCTTTAATTGATTTTTCAATGTACAAAACAATACTGGCAACCGCGGGGGAATCATGATCATCAATCTTCCCTCCATCCATACTGTATATTACGTGAGACAATGATTGATCTTTCGGGAAACCATCTAATTGATCTTTTAATGCTCGGTAAAGTCTGTCGATAAAACGGTTATCACCATTCAATAACACCGTCAGCTTTGAAGACAAGTACTCCAAGGCATCTTGTTTATCTCGCTCGGCCTTACGAACAGAAATAGCTGCAGGCATAAAGCGAAGCCAGGACGTCGGCGTAAATTGTAGCCCTATAAAATATCCTATAAATACAAATAGAAAAAAAGAAATGGTTTTAACCACTAAGAGCTGGTCACTAGGGGTTAATTGGATAAGTCCGTAGGAAAAAATGGCGGAGACAAAGCAAGTAGCAAACCTAAACTCCTTATACATTGTCTTGCTATGAGAATTAACCTCTGCCCGGCTTTTCATCACTCGCTTCACGTCATAATCATGGATATCAAGCTTGTGGAGTTTTTGGATATCATCCTCTAGAAAAATTGGAGTGTGAATCTCAAGCCGAAAATTATCGAGTGGTAATGACGTTTTAAGTCCAGGATAGATATCCCGTTCCACTATGTTCAAATCAGCTAAAGTACAAGACATAGGTGATTTACGCATTTCCGGAGATTCGACATTAAGCCCAAATCGACCCCAGAAATGACTTCTCCGCTTACAATCCTCTAGGACCAAAGGATCATCCTCCCTTAGATCACAATGTGTTTCTCCGTACACACGTATTTTGTGATGTTCCGCTACAGGGAAAATAAGTTTGTATGCCTGAATAAGTAGATTTACGAGCAAAGTCCCATATTTTTTATCATGCCACTCCGAGTTAACGCCTGCCCCTGCAGATCGCATATATGAATATGATCGAAGCCTTAACTTGTCAGTAGTGGGATTGATGATTGTTTTTGCCTATCAGGAAATAAGCGAACATCTACACCCGAATGGGTGTGGGAGATTTTTATATATGTGTCTTCATCAGACCATTCAAGTCCACGCTTTAAATTACGCCTTACCCAATCATTCATAAACTATATGCACCTTTATGCCTTATTTCTTAGGTTCATCTATAAGGGATTGTAAATATCGTGAGGCATTAAGGACATCTAGCTTTTCGGTGACAAATGCATGCCTAATTGTGGGGTCGCTCAAATGACAATCAAATTTACCAAGCGGCTGGCATTCAATTTGTTCGGTAATGCCATCTGGAGAATTTAAGAGTTCGAGCAACTCTAATGATAAAACTTTTAATTCTGTGGGCCTTTCTAGGACCACGCACGGCCCCATTCGATCGGCAGCTCGCCCTGTGAGGCTTAAACAAACCTTGATAGTTTCAAGTATTCGGTCATTTTCCCAAATAAACCAATAACCATACTCTCCATCTTCAACCAGGCAGGTGGTATTAATCGACTTAGTTTCAAAATATGTGCGGGCCGCCCCCATAAGCTCCGCAGATATGTCATCGCAATACGCAGGAACCTCTTTATTTTGGTACAGATGAAACATTCTTTGCCGAATAACCCGATGGACCGGTGCAGGCTCACCCCCGAAAGTAGGAGCTTGTCCTTTTCGTGCCCTTGAGAGCATCATAGTGTTTGTACTTACATCGATGGACTGTACTGACCAGCGACGACCACCGAATAAAAGAAGCTGCCCAACGACATAGGGAGTAGTAACAGGTAATGTACCAAGCGTTTTACCCTCAGCAACTAATCTATATTCTTCTGGAACCTCAAACGCAGTGTAAAAAGTATGACTGCTAACAATCTTTTCCCCCTCTAAACCAACAATCAGCTCGCCATCAGCTAATTGGTTAAGAACATCCGCCTCCCCTAGATCTCGAAGTATTTGAGCGAAATCAGAAGCATCCATCCCCTTCCATGGCCCCTTTTTACACAAAACCTTGTATGCGACTGAAGCTGTAATCCCACCGGTAAACGCGATCATAGATAGAAGTTGTTGGATGAGCGTTGAAAGATGTAATGCTGATTGATCGGGAGGTTCGATCCATCGCTCCAGCATAAGCCCAATGACTGCAACCGCTTGGAACAGCTCTATTTCTAATAGGTCAACGGGACACGGGTTTTTCTTTCTACTATGAGATTCAATAAGTACACGAAGTATCGATGGGGAACCTTCGCGCCTTCCAGACCGGCCAAGTCTTTGTCGAACACTGCTAGCGTTTGACGGAGCCCCCATCTGTGAGACTGAAACAACATCACCTATGTCCAGACCTAGTTCGAGCGTAGATGTGGCCACTGCCGTGGTGGGCTTCCCCCCTTCTTTGAGACGTCGTTCAATGAAATGCCTTGCATCACGACTTAAAGAGCCGTGATGGGCAAAAAACTCTACCGGTAGGCTGGAGGTTTCGCACGCCTTGGCTAACAAATCGGTCACCTCTTCTACGGTTCGACGACTATTGCCAAACACAAGGTTATTAGTACCGCGCAACCACTTGAAAAGATCCAATGACATTTCATGTATAGCAGGCAAATCACCTTTTTTGGGGAGGTAGGATTTGATCTGTAATTTTAGATTTAGTCCTTCACCAGTGACATCCAAGTGAATACCCTCGACCGATCCATCAGGCCTTAAGTACTTCAATGCCATATTCGGATCACCAATGGTCGCTGATAATGCAATTCTGCGGAGTGACTTACCCAGACATTCCTCAAGACGAGTAATCAGGCTCAGTAACTGCATTCCTCTCTCGGTACCAATAAAGGCATGGAACTCATCTATAACAATGAACTGTAAATGGCCTATCTTTGATTTGAGTTCATGTGGCTTATTGACGAACATCGCCTCCAGAGATTCTGGGGTGATAAGCAATATGCCATCAGGAGCTTTCCAAGCACGCTTCTTTACGCTTTGACTAACATCCCCATGCCATGGAGTAATAGATGTGCGTGCGCTCTCACAGAGCAGGGAGAGACGGTTGTACTGATCGTTAATCAAGGCTTTTAACGGACTCAAACAGAGCGCTCCGAAACCGGCATCCGAATGAGAGTCCTGCAGCCAACTCACGATTGGTAAAAAAGCAGCTTCAGTTTTGCCGCCGGCCGTAGGAGCAGTTATAAGAAGATCGCCTTCGCCCTGAAGAATGATTGGTGTGGCTTGCTCCTGGACAGCTCTCAGGGAGTTCCATCCCTGCTTGTAAACCCAGCGCTGAACCCCGGTGCTCAATAAGTCAAAACTGCTTGAATCACCCATAGCCTTACAACGTAAAACTCTTTAGGTCATCTGAGTCAGTCGTATCATCACCCGGATCAGCATCTATCTGTATTTGATCAATAAAATCAGTCCAGCTCTTATCTGGATATTGATCAAGCATGGATAATAAGTTTACAAACCCTCTAATCGTTTCCCGTGGTGTTTTGAAGTAGGCTGACCCGATCGTTTTCTGGCAATGATCCATAAATGCCTTAAGCCCCTCATCGGTGAT
Organism: Teredinibacter purpureus; assembly: GCF_014217335.1. NCBI lineage: Bacteria > Pseudomonadati > Pseudomonadota > Gammaproteobacteria > Cellvibrionales > Cellvibrionaceae > Teredinibacter > Teredinibacter purpureus. The sequence continues at coordinate 129,764 of NZ_CP060093.1, forward strand.
CAAATGTGTGGATTGTTCACCTGCAGCAAAAACATTCCGAATATTGGAGAGTAATAAATAGAGCTCCTCGGGGGTGAGGTTTTGAAGATGAATAGTGGGCTGATTGTAATCAACCAAGCCTGATTGCTCCGCGAATCGATTTGGTGACAGTCGCGAGGCAAGAGCGTCGTAGGAACATAGCCCTCTCCTCGGATCAAATAACGCTTCTGGAGTAATGCCAATCAATACCCCCAAACCCTCAGTGCTGGAGTTCGACTGTAAAGTATCATTGAGGATTGTCAGTACAAGCTCATAGTTTGAGGTGCGTGACTGTGCGTGTGTAATTTTGAACAAGTTGACGGCTTCGTCCAGCATAACCAAAAGTCCACCTTGCCCAGCAATTCGCAAAAACTTGGAAAGCAGCTTAATGGCATCGTAAATTGTTTTGTCTTCAATAATCGTGCGGACATCTCCTAACTCGTTTCTTGCATCCGTTTTCGCTGAAAATTCCCCTTTCAACCAACGTAATGCTGATTGTTTAAGGGCATCATTTCCCTGTTCATGAGCCCGACAGTAATGACCAATAACCCGAGCAAAGTCATAGCCAGCAACGAGTTCTCTTAGTGGCGACAATTTCTGATCGATAAGTGTTTCGACATCTACCCCCTCCTCCGATGCCTCGGCGAGAGAATCCCCGACGAACATGTCAATGATCGCAGGTAGAGCACCCCCGTCAGGTCTACTACGGGTAGATAGATTACTCACCAATTCAGAGTACAAATTTCTAGCTTGCCCGCCGCTCGCAACTAACCGCCTCTCCGGAGAAAAATCTGCATGCATTGTTACCAGCTTCTTTTCAAAGCCAAGTTTTCTTACCAGGTGCATGAAGAAGGTTTTACCCGAACCATAATCACCTACCACCATCTTGAAAACAGACGACCCATCAGCGATTGATTCGATACTGCGAATCATTGCTTTAATCTCTGGCGCGCGCCCAACCTGGATATATTGAATTCCTTGGGAGGGGACGACTCCGGCACTCAATGCGCGGAGGATACCGTCTCTGACTTTCGGACGAATTTTTGGTGCTGACATGCTGCTCTTCCCCGTAAATTTAGGCTGGTAAAACGTCGTGATAAATCTCGACAGTTTCTCCAATCTCTAATAAGCCATCCCCTAAAGCATCGAAGGCAGCGTTATTTATTGTTTCAAGGGCCCCATCTGATAGGAGCTCTAATTCTTGGCATTTAGTCTTAACAGTGCTCATTGGCCACTCATCACTGGTTAATAGCCAGGCCATCAAGGCTTGGTGTTTGTGATCTAGCAATTTTCCATACCAATGACCATTACCATCATTCGACTGTTTGCCCAATACTTCGGTATCGCTATCTTGGTCTTCCTCTTCAACAAATATCTTGCTTAGTACGCTTTGAATTTCCTGTGTGGATTCGCTATGTGCCTTTAGCGCAGCCTCATCAAGTACAACACCTGCAGGTGGCGCCTTTTCATTTACTGTTGGGGCTGATATTTGAGCGATATTATTCACGCTACTAGAGGAAGATGAGTGAAGCATGCCACTCACTAGCTCTGGCTCTAGACCGAGCTGACTAAAGAGTTTTTCAAGTTGTTTTATTTCGGATTTAGAAAGATGATCATCAGCCAAAGCCAAACTTATGAGGGTTTTCGCAAGTTCATCGCGCTGAGCATCACTTAATTGATCGATTTGTTTTTTAAGTCCAGCCGTACTTGGCGGGTGGCTTAACCGCCACTCTAAGTAATTAATAAGATAGATTCTTTCAGAGGCGTTTGGATGCGCATTGATAACCTTAACTAATATGGCTTTTTCACGTGTATGAACCTCACCATCAGCCATAGCAAGTAAACTCCCCAACTGAACACAAAGAGCAACCCAAAGGCCTTCAGGTGAAAGAGATTCAATACGTGAAGACTTGTACACAGCCACTCTATCGGCATACTTTAGGGTCACTGAATTGATCAATGGATCAGGCGCCATACTAAACCCGCAGGTTTCAAGTGCTGACGCGATTTGCTTCAATTGCGATTTTGTTGCTTTATCGTTAAGTTCAATGCCCATAAGGGATGCGATTGCTCCCAATTCAGGCATGTTGTGCTTTTCAAAGAAAGCGGTAATGCTTTGAACCAGCTTTTTGAGTTTGGGAACCGAGTCAGTTGGAATTCCCGGAGGCCATGCGGCCAGTATTCCTGCTGTATCTTTTTTAGCAACGGACTTTGCTAGTAATCGCAATGACGGAATAACTTCCTCATAGATGGCAACCAAGGCCGTCATCGGTCTCTTCAATCCCGTTGGGTCACACCACTCGGCCGGTACCGGAAGTTCCGCAACATCATGAAGCTCATTTGACGCCGGAGTTATCGTCAGGCTCAGCTTAGTTTTGCATGACGGAACCGTCACGCCGCCTTTTGTAGCCGTATCGTAAACTGCCCTGAATAATGAGCGTAAAATTGGGTAGTGCTCGCGAACTGTCTTCGTTCGGCTTACAGGACCATACCCAAGAAGCCAGTGCAGAGCCCAATCGGCGTCAAGAGGGCCAGACTCCGAGTTGTTTCCCACTTTTGCGATCGCATATTTTGCAGCAAGTGGATTAGTTGGAGGAAAGGCCACTTTTCGTTCGTTGATGCGATCGGGCCAGAATAGAATATAGATCGTGTCTAATAGTTGGTTTGAGTAACTATCGAAGCTGCGATTGCCAGCGAAAAGCCCTCTCAGACGTTTTATTTCAACAACAACGTCATGTAAGTTTTGATCTTTGTCTGAGTCGTTTTTGGCATCTCGAAGTACATACCGTTCAAACCCGTAAAAATAGAGAAAAACATATCCCATTTCCTCTCCAAGAGTCTCATTGTTCCCCCGATCTCCAGACAACCACTCTAAGTATCTAAAACGCTGTGTGGGTGAAATTGAGGAATAACCCGGCCAATATCCAAGGGGATCGGTGACCTTCGCTTTCTGGACTACCAGCTTTGGATTAATTACGGCCGGCTCTTCCATAGGCCCAGAGGTTGAACCGACATAAACCAATCCTTCAATGTCATGGCCATGAATAACTATGGACTCTCCTTTTGATAGAAATCGGCACTTTGATTTATTTCTTTGAGGAATTGTGTATTGGGTCTGTGCAACAGATACCGTCACAGATGTATGCGAGATCTCTTCGTCCTCTGCTTGAGGTGTTTTTGCGCCAAGCTTAGATTTAAACACGATAATCAATACCGCGGGAAACCCAACAACTAAAACAATAGCCGCCCAATCCGTGCTGTAGCTTCCAATGATCCCTATTGCTATGAGCAGTAAGAACAACCCAAATATTGCATACAAAACTTTCTTCAAAAATATTTTCAATGCTCATATCCCCTCTTCGCTGGATTCGGTGCGCTTTCGATACTTGGGTATCCCTCTCATCGCATCTAGATGCATAAGTTCGGGGCTTTTTCGTATTTGGTTGATTCGACGAACTGTTAGGTCCCATCGTTCCGCCAAGAACTCCGGGCTTATTCGCTTTTCAGTCATTGTCGTTTCGAACTCAAACGCAATATCAATGTCCGCTTGCTCATAGACCGCTGTCCGCTTCCGCCTACTTGGGATGCCAGAAATAGCATCAATATGGAGCTGCTTAGGAGATTCGCGCAGCTGATCAATTCTGCGCTCGGTTTTCGACCAGCGATTAGCCAAGTACTTAGAATCGAGCTCCTTTATCACCATTGGAACCTCAAAATCGTTCCTAGGTGGCGCCTCAGACTTTCTTCTTGCCATCCAAATCCACCACACCTTGTGTATTTACGTTTATGCGAGCACCAACATAGCGCCCAGAAAGTACAATAATGGAAATATACTTCCAGAAAGGCAAGTTATAAATAGAAATATATTGCTTTTTCTCGGAACAGATAAAATACCGGAAGTCCGGCAACTTTATGCGGGAGCTGAGACTGTTGATCCTCTAGTTACGGTAAAATATGCCGAATCTGCGGTAATATGTTTAATTGAGCTTTGTTTTCTAAATTAACAGCGAGGAGTAATGTAATGTCTGCGATGAACCTTACTGCAGAGCAAAGACATCTTGCACAACTTATTGATGACCATGTGAATAAGTTCCCGGCCACGTCCGTTGGTGACGAGCAGTTACTCGTTACAGTCTACGACTATATGGAAGCCTTCAAGATGTTGATGGATAGCACTACTGCGCCACAAATGGACTATCTTACCCTTCAGTTTCCTGGGTTTTATAGGTATGCAAAGCTGCTGGAGTCTCTTGCACAAGGAATTTCAGATGGGGTAATAGAAGTGCCAGCGGACTTGTCCCGCTAGAGACAAAAAGAATCTGGTGAATGAAATACATCAATAACAGCCTGATAAGAATCGAGCTGGTGGGCGAGCTTAAACTTCAAATTTTGGTCCATGAGCCAAACATTCATAGTATCCGGGCGTACCTCAACATACGCCCACTCTCCTAATTCAACAACATCACTATCAATACCAGGTTCTTCCGCATATACCAACCGAGTCTCGAGATCATTCGACTCCATTAATGTGTGTAATACTTCCGCCTGAAGCTGATTACTCATCTTATTGCCCATCACTAATTATTTATAACCGATGCAAAGTGCATCGGAAAATCAAACTCTCATTGACCCTCGTGGTAATGGAGCGGGCTCTGCGTCATGCCCTTCGTCATGCCCTTCGGGTTTCCAATCCTTAAGTCGATCGCTCATACCATCCAGGCGATTGGATACCGCCGGACCGCTTTCCTTAAGCCATTCAGTGGGGCCACTAACCACTTCAGGTGAAGGCGTAGATCCCTGAGGTATTTCAAGTGTTGCCCCAGAACTGATCAAGTTTGGATTGTCGATATTGTTGTGGCTTGCTATTTCGTTGACCATATTTATCAACTGAATATCATTTGGAGACTGCCCTGCATGCTGAGACATATATGAATCTTTGGCGATATCCCAGAGGGTATCGCCGGACTTAATTTGGTAAAGATCCACAACCGGCGGTAAATCAACTGACGGTTCAGTTGAAGGTCCCGTTTGTATCGACTCCCCGGTATGACTCCCGGGTTCAAAAGTGTCTACCGTGGCAACGCTCTCGATACTAGTTGATGCGTCGGGTAATTGATTTGCAATATCTGCTACCCCTGGGGCTGCAACCGCGTGCAACTCAGATGCTGATGGCCCGAATGTTACAAATGCTGCTGCCGCAGCTCCCATCATCGCAAGTTTTGCCCAACGATTACCGGTTGTTTTCTCCCAAAGATCCTTAATCGAATCTGTCACACCCTGTATGACCTCAGGCTTAACCCCTACACTTTCTAAGAATTTAGTCGCCGTCCCATAGACAGCTTTTTGAAATTCTCTCCCCTTCTCCGTATCTAAAAGATGGTTGGTGAACTGTATCGCCAGTTTTGCCCCTCCAAAAGCGAGCGCGGCAGGCCCACTACCAGCGACAATACCTATCCCAAGCATAGTGCCGGAAATAGCCAATCCGACCTTAGGGTCTCCCAACGCCTTTAAGTAGTTATCCTTCTGATCCTTTAATGTCGCCAAGAAGCTTCTTTCGCCCTCCTCCCCCCCTATGCGACTGGAAAAAGCCTGAACAACCATCATATCATCGCGGAAACCAGGAGTGACTCGATTGGTCGGGTAGCCCGCATCTTGAAGTGATCTATCTATATCAACGTTGTTGATATACTCATTTGTAGCTGTGAGAGCTCCAGGTGCCGCATCACGCAAAATCGATGCGCTTTCCTTGGAATCGAGTACTGTAGATAGATAATTAGCCGCTTCTTCGCTAGTTTCAATTTGCTTTCCTGAACGCTTATGAATTTCATTATAAAAATGATCTCGCTCTACGCTAAAGCGATCTTCTTGCAAAAAAGATAAGGCAATGGTGTGTCGCATGTGAGAAATGGCGGTTTCATTTTGGGTTTTGGCCCAATCAATGGGTATTGAATCCTGGTAAACCAGATCCGCAATTGCGACTCTAGTGCCGTCCTCAATATCCAGTTTTATTGCTGTGGGGTTAGGAGCCGGGTCAGGGTCTGGATTTGCAATTTCGGTTTTACGTTCAGATACTGCCGACTCAACTAGTGGTTTATTTTCTATTGATTCAGAAACTTTAGCCTTGCTATTCTTTAGCTCATCCGGCTTTGGGGTTTTAAACATTTCCGATCGTAGTGAGTCCTCTACCGCAGATAATCGTTTAAATGCATATGCTCGCTTTTCAAAAGATCCAAGGACATCTTCTCGGGCCTTATCTAAATCAGTATTGACGGTGACTAAACGCTGATAATCGCTTTTATTTGTAGCTGAAATATGGCTTTCGTCATAGAACTCACCTCGCTCTTTATTGAACGCAACGATCTTATCGTAGAGTTGCGCCTGATTCTCTAGGTGGATCTTTTGTCCGTTAGGAAGTACGACATCAGCCCCCTGACCGTTGTTCGTGTTCTTCTCCATGACATCGCGATTGAACGGCCTGAACTCGCCAAAGGATTCCTTAGCCTTATGAAACGCTTTCTCATCAGGCTGCTTTTCTCGAACATAGCCGGATTTTTTAGAAAAACTATTGCGTAGCTCTAGGGCAGATCGGTATGCTTCTTCGTAGCTTTTTATTGCTTTATTTCTAATATCTATCGAATCTTTTTTAGAGTCTTGGTGCTCAACTACTTCTGCCATAATGAAATCCCCTTAGTTTTTAATCACCAGTATAAGGTTCGGTGTTACACTCTCAAATATCAATGATAAGTTGCTCGTATCTGCAGAAACGCATTTAATATGATGCAATTTACACAGTTCTTCGACCTCCGATGATTCGCAAGGCCCCTTCTACAATTTGGTTGCAACTAGTGCTCTTACTCGAATGAGCCATCTGTGCGCTAAATAGCGTTTGAACAGCCTCCTTCGAATTCATTTTTGTCAAAATCCTCTCTAACTCACCTTTTTCTATATTCCCAACCACGTGGGGAATATCCGGAAACCCTATATAGATAATCTGTTCGGCCGCTTCGAAGAAGTTTCGACTCCAAAAGTTTCTACCAATAAAAAGAGAAATCTCACGAAGAGTTGCAGCTCTTTCAGGATTCGTTGTCAAACCCTCAATATGCTTCAAGGATGATGCCTTCGAGTAAATCGAGTCCCACCCAATATCAAATGAAATATCCATCAGCACGTGGGCGACTTTAATATACTTCTCAATTCTAAATAACGCGCCATTTTCAAAAGCCTGCTCCAACATGGATTCAACAATAGGCCAGACACGACAAGGGTCAATACTGTGAATTATCTCTTCACTCATTTGGCTGTTGATATATTTTTGAAGATAACAAGTAAATCGCCAAGGTTGGGCTTTAGTGATAGACGAATCAATCGAGTACGTTATCTGTTGCTCAAACTGGTTGCGCCCCTTCAGCAACGCATTTACCTGATAGTCAACATCTTTAATAGATTGAATCAAATATGAGCGGTAGGAATCTATTAATCTGAATGGCGTCTCGATTTTATTAACATGACTTTCTATAAAACTATTACAGATTGATAGAGAGTCTATTTCCGTTGAAAATAGATAAGGGTCGGCTTGCCAATATGCGTTATTGAATTGACGCCACTCGCCTATATCGAACTCTGGCTCAGCCAAGATTGGCATCTCCGTTATTGATATGGTCTCGGTGAACTGCTGACCCTCCTTTTAACGAAGGCGCTTCACGGCTCACCCTTACAGAAAATGCAAAGTTCAAAATGAGCGAGCTTTCAGTTTGTTTATGGCGTCTGTACAAGTCCCAGGTTCATTTTTGTTGTCTCTCATTACCCAGTGTTTAAAGTCATAAGCTCTACCATTCTCTATATCGTCCTCAATCTTAGAGTCAAGCCCAGACAAAAAGTCAAAGCCTGTAACATGCTCAATACAGTCTACATTCGTAATATACGTGGATAGTCGACTTGCCGTATTAGCAATATGAGGCACCAAGAATGCTATTACACTTTTGTACTCTGCATCATATACGATCTTAAAAAAGTGCGATGGAACCCTTACCCCGCGTCCGATGAATGAAGTTGCCGCTTTGGCGCTGATGTACACTGGGCCTGAAATAACATGAATATCACCACGCTCTATTGCCCAACTTCTAACGAACTCTTCTAGTGCTGCCCATGCGCCATAATGGCCCGCTGAATATCTATTCAACCCTGACAATTGGGGAACAACATTCGACAACAAGAAAGACTCTTTCATCGCATCATAGGAATAATCGAGAGAGCTAGCCGGAGCTAGTTGGCCCCGATCATATCCACTTCCTTTGTAGTCTTGAAGTATCGCCCTATATTGCTCTGGAATATCACGATCTTCGGAAAAAAGCGGGCGTCGCTCTACCACATTTGTGGCAACGGAGTCTCTAGTCAGGTTATATGATACCCATCCCGGCGACTTTGTTTTGTAATTAAATCCTACCGCATAGCCGTCTCGACATATGAGCTGATCGGATTTATGAGGAACACCATATTCCAGGTGACTTCCACATTCTAAGGGGCCAGCAAATACGTTATTTGCAAAAAATAACCCAAATAAAATCAACGTTTTCATAGTTTATAGTTCCTAAATTTTCGCACTATCTAACAGGCATCGGATATAAATAAGGATTATTCATTGTGGTATTTCGTTATCGCCTTTATTTGGCGGCTGAATCCGGTCGACACTAAATCCAGTAAAGCGGTTAATAGGGATATGCTTTGATTCCCACAAAGAGCAAAGGGCATAACCAGAGGCTAAATCACGATTAATTGCGGTTATTTCAAGAACCTCATGTTTTTTAATTTCATCAGGTGAAAGCCACTCTGCAGTAACTCTCCAGATAGAATTATTTGGATCGTTTGAATCTAACTGTTCTTTTCTATTGAATTGAATACAGGTCATCATGGTAAGGACCCGACTAGACCGCTGCAAATCTTCATCTGAGTAGGTTTTCACCTCCATCATCTGAAGAAATGTATTTGCCAGTGCCTCTCCGACTTTACTAGGGTCTTTTTTTTCGTTTTCGGATAGCGTCTCAAGTGTAACTGGCGCAGGATATTTACTATCACTATCTTTATGCTCCTCCGCGTACGCTGGCACTACTAGGCAAGAAATGGACATTACAAATATCAATACAGTTTTATTCATGATGAAACCTATTCGATAAATTCTAGATTGTCACTATCTCTATCCACAGGATAACTTCTTTTGACAGCAGTATTTTCGCTACAATAAACAGCATTTTCGAATCGCATTTTCATTTCATTTGTGCCGGTCCATGAAACATCACAGAGATCAATTCCCTCAGGTGGAAGGGTTTCGCTAGATAGGAACTCAAAATCAAAAGACGTTGCAGACATTGGAGATGAAACACGAAGTGCTAACCAAGGAGTCGTAGATATGACTTTCGCCAGATGAAGCTTATTCTTTTCTGTGACCAAACCTCTCACATATGAAGGCAGTTGCTTCAACGATATATCACCGCATGCTATGAGCGCGGGGAGATCATTTATACCTTCCAACTTTTCTAAATTCTCGAATGAGATTATTTCTAAAGGCGTCCCTCGGTTCGCCATATACTCGTCGAGGGACGATACTATTTCAGAATAGAGAATCACGGGAGATACTGATAGAAATATTCGTTTCGCAGAGACAAGTTCCTCAAGCAAAGACTCAGGAAAGTCAATTTGACTTGTCGCTTTCATTTTCAATTCGCTCATTTTTATCCTCTAATTTCTTAGCTATGCCTTCAGTCAACATTTTGATCTGATCGGCCATTTGTTTCATTTGATCATTGACACCCTTCTCTGCCGCGCTTCTCTCTTTGACAATAAGCGCCTCAAGGCTTTCAATTTTCTGCTCGAGCAAAGGTACGCGATCAGCAAGCTTTGTTTTGTCTTGCAGTAGTTTTTCCTGCTCGCCCCTGTGAAACTCTAACTGCTCATTCTTCTTTCGGGTAACAGACACGCTTTCACGAAGCTCTTCACATTCACGATATAAGCGACCATATTTTTCCTTTTCAGCTGCAAGAGCATCTTTTAATTCTTCTTTAAGTTCTGCATTGACAGCATCACTTTTCTTGCCAACTTCTAACAAATCTCGCAATTCATCTTTCTGTTCAGATAAGCGGACTTCGTATCGACCGATCGTCTTTTCATTCTCTTTCTTTAGGTCATTAATCTGATCTATTTGAAGGCGTACTTGCAAGGATTTTTCGGAGATTTCGGCATTTAGTTGCGTTTTCTGATCCCCTAAATCTTCTATCTGCTGCTTAAGGGCACCTATGGTGCTATTAAGATCTGAAGCTAGTGAGGTGAGCACCTCCACTTCGGCCCGCGCCTCTCCAAGCTTGGTCGCGGTTTCGTTATGACATGCTTTCTCTTGGCTCAGCTCATTTGAAAGCTGCTTAATCGGAAGAATCGCTTCCTCTTTTGCCTTGGACCGCTCCGCGTCTACGTCTTCATTGATAGACTTAAAAAAATCGGATAGTAGAGAAATCCAACGCACAGGCACGTTCAGCCCGTGCTCCTGGAGATAACGCATAGCTTTCCATTTATTAAGGAGAGCTAATACTTCTTTTTTCCCTCCGCCAACTTCTTTCACTAGTTCATCCGCAGTTGGATGACGGTGTTTAGTAGCTATATATTGGTCGCATGCTGAAAAAATGGAATCTTCGGTGGCTTTCATATGGGTCTCTTAATTTTGTTAGCTATTACAGATCAAACTTCAAACTCTTTGGGAGCAATTGCATACGGTCTTTAGACAAAAGCTTTAAAAGGCGGTCTCCACTAACTATATCGATGGACTCGGACGAATTACGTCTGCTGGCAGGCCCTGTTTTTCCTGAGTGAACAAAGAGCCCTAAAGATTTATTTTTCTTACAAAGAATGACAAACTCCTCTACATGCGCAGGGTTAATATGGCCCTTATAAAGCTTTGCCTGTATTAAAACCCGCCGCCCATTGATCCATGCCTGACCATCAATCCCGCCATCACCGGTATATCGACTATTACGTCTAATTTTGACGCCTCGTTCCTGTAGTGCCGTTAAAATAGCCTCCTCAAAGGTATAGGGGTCGACAGCTCGGGATCTCAGAAAACCAAACTGGGCCCCCGGCCCCTTGCTTAACCCTATTTCGCAAAGAACACGTAATACCCACGAGGCTTTTCGTATTCTCCATGCATGCTTCACAGGCTTGGAGGTAACCCATACTATCAATAGCAATACAGGGATTGCCCAAAACCACCACGGAACGGCCATTGCCATCTCGCGTAGAGCTTGAACAACGCCCTCCACCTCATCAAATTCAAACATCGCACCCTCTCCCGATCCAATATATTTTTATCTTGCCCTAGTGGGCTCCCACTAGCATTCCTAGTCAGATTATGATCCCCCCGGCAACGTAGTTATCAGTGGGCACACAATTATCGACCTTTTTTATATGTCCGCAGCAGCTTTGCCGGCTAGGCCTCTACTTATTCAACAAGTATAATACACGGTATGAATATACTGGTATGTTTTCCATACTATAAATGGGTAATAAGTAATTTACCCGCTGTTAATGGTACTTAACAGCGGGTTTATTGATGTGATTCAGTAGTTTTGCTATCATTTACATCTTATGCGCGACCACTCGCCTTAGGTGGCGGTTAGCGCCATGTAATGGCCGCAAAGTGTACTGAATGTTCTGAACACCATAGTTTGGCCGTGATTTGACACCATACATTGGCCAAAGCGGCCAAACTATGGAGCCAACAACACATAGACCCATTTGGGTTCTAATTACGAGCGTGGGGAGAAGCGTGTTTGAAAAGTATGGTGGGCTGGAATAGCGAACTCAAAACCCAACTAGCGACAGAGCTAAAGATACAGCCGGCTGGAGACTCATCTAATTCAGGTAGCAATGAACTACCCTGGACACCCAATAATGATAGGGATGCGTATAACTCCTTTCTACAAAGAAAAAGCGGCTCACCATCAACGGAAAGACGGTACGCTAGAGAGCTCTTTAGGTTCTATTTGTGGCTCTACCACGCAAAAAAGCAAGGCATTAAGTCTGTCACACCCACAGATATCGAGTCCTATCTTAGTTTTTGTATCGCCCCGCCAGTTTCATGGTGTGGCAATAGCGGAGGAAACACCAAGATTTATGACCCGGAATGGCGTCCTTTCAAAAAACGACCTTCAATAAATTCTAATAGCCGCTTTGGCACTAAGCCATCGGTCAATACAATACAAAACGCTTCCTCTATCCTAAAGAGCTTTTTCTCGTTTTTAGTTAAGCAAGGCTATCTTCGGGGAGATCCAACCGCTTCTATTTCGGGTGAGTTCCGTCCTAGCGTTATGGCATCCAAGGCTGCGAAGGCTGACTTACGCTCCGTAAATTCATCAGACAATTACCCGTGTAGACCGGCCGAGATACCCGAAGGGTTAAGTGAAACTCAGTGGAAGTGCCTTTTAGAAACAATAGACGCGATGCCTCGTAAAAGCTCTGCACAAAACATGAAATACTACAGGGCAGAATTTGTAATTAAGCTGCTTTACTATGCGGGCCTCAGAAGCGAGGAAGCTCGCACTCATAGCCATAAGGCATTTAAGTTCGACCAAAGGTTTAATTGTTGGAAGTTAGTTATATACGGAAAAGGAGCTAAAAAGCGTGAAATCCCAGTGCACCACGAGCTTCTATCTGCACTAAAAAAATATCGGGCCTTTCACGGCCTCCCAGAGTTACCTCGAACTCCTAACTCAAACTCACACATAGATTATGACGTGTTACCGTTGTTTCCACCCTATAAACCATTTATAAGAAATTCCGCGGGAGAGCTAGTTGAGGCTCTACCTCCAATAACCGAACGATCGGCCGACGAATGGATTAAAACCTTATTTAAACGAGCCGAAAACCGCATGAAAGGCCAGTATTCAACAGAAGTGACGAAAACAGCAATTAACTTTAGCTCCTCAACCCTTCATACAATCAGGCACACACGGGCTAGGCATATGTTGTTTCTTGAAAAACACGATATTCGCGTCGTTCAAGCCTTTCTTGGCCACACAAAAATACTAACCACGCAGATTTACACGGAGCCTACACTTCACGATTTGTTTGAATGCGCGAATATCAGACAATCTTGACTTTTTAAACAATAGTTTTAGACATTGAGTAACAACCGACGTATGTTTTGCCTATTAAGCACATCTAGTTCACCATCAATTGAGATTCTTAAATGCTTAGATTCGAACACGGGTTTCAGCTAAACGACGTGAGAAGATACGCGCAAGAAGGGAGAATTAAAGATCCCGTTGTTGTTCATCATAACGGTGGATTCACCTTGTTCTTCTGCTTAGAAAAACGAAACAGAATACTTGAAAACTGCGTATTAATCACAAACCGAGCGAGACCACGAGAATGGAAGAAAGCTCGAACATATTTACGAGAACTTAAATCGAGTGGAATTCCTCGATGGAGAGTTCGCAAAGGGGCCATACATGACAACTCTATCTAAATCTTTGATTCATACACTAGCAAGTGTATGCGTGTTTATTGATAGTTCCCGCAACTGGGAAAACTATGATGCGCTAGGGTGGAACGACCAGGTTGTAGAAGACTTAACAAAATGGATTACACGCCTAGACAGTAAAAATAATATAGAACTAAAGCAGTTTATATATGAAAGTGCGGCTAGCGCGCTAACGTCTTTAAAGACTGACTGGACAATTGCTACCGTACGTATAATGAATCAACTACAGCCACTAGAAGTCGATGAAAGGCATATTGTTAAAAGATACCTTGATGAATGTATTGACCCCGGTATAACCAATCTACCCGGAGTAATTAAGGCCTATGAATTACTTGAGCGCAAACTAGCAATCTAATCTAACGCCTGCAGATCACCAATCAATTTATATTGAAGCAAGACGAATTAGAGGGGCCATCTTTATTGATAGGCCCCTCTAATAATTATCTAAGTAGTTTAGTTATAGATTTATGCCACAACACGTTCATTTCTCGCGTGATGCAAGGCGAGCAAGTCTTGAATGATATCACTTAAAATTCCCTTGGGAGTTTCATCAGAATCCATTTCGCGATTACTTAGATCTTCTCCTTGATACGCTTTTTTCCTTTGAGAGAGCCCTACTATAACTTTCCGCTTCTCAATTTCTTCATCCAAATTTCCTGCCGGGTATTTTTCGACAAGTAACGATCGTGCTTCGATATCTCCAATCTCTGCACTCAAAGTATCACGAACAAATGCGTCGTCAGAGGAACTGTTGCACGCCCACAAAAATGTGGGTCCCTGAGTACTCATGAGTAACTGTTCGAAGCTACCCTTCTCTGTTTCCAAGATGCTCAGTAATGTTGCACCATGCTTATTTGGTTTCCTTAGCGATTCATACAAATGCTGCGTCATTGTTGGCGATAACTTAAAAGTATTTGCAACTTTTTCGCAGTTTGCTTTATTACCACCACCTAGAATAAATATATTGGTGGCCAAGCGAACAGATTCTTCAGAAAAGTCATCCGGTAACTGACTCGCCTGCATAATTTCAACCTTCCACTTACGACCTTCCCTAATAGATTCGTCGAGCTGAGCCTCGACCATCCCTAGGCCACGGACACGATGTTTTTCATCTATACAGAAACGTTTCGGCATCTTTTTGATGCTCTCTACATAGCGCTTGTGATAGGGGCGGTAATCTACTTTATACAATCCGACTTCGCCGTCCATTTCACCTAAATGTTCTTTCCCCGTAAAGAAGCGGTTAGTTAAAACATAGTAAGCGACCATATACATGAGTCCAGTTCTTCGTTTCGCATCCGCACCTTGCCCCTTTGCGACTTCATCGAGATCCAAACTTACAATACGAGCTTCACCTAAATCGAATTTAGTTTCTTCAGAAATAACGGGGTACTTACTGATGGCCTCAGTAATCTTTCTCCAGAAGAATTGGGGTAAGGATTCGCCGGTTGAAGCTACGCTTGCCTTGCCATAGATTGAAACAATCTTTTGATCTTTAGTGGTTTGAGCTATATCACGTAAATTCGGTACAGCATATCGCTGCGCAAGCGTAGCTTCATGTGTGTATTTTTTAGAATACAGAAAATCAACGACATCCCACCATTTTGTTTTACCTTTAGTGTGCTTAAACCCTAGGGTATCCAGTAACTCATCTATCTGGGGAAGAATCTGAGCTTGATAAATCTTTGCCGATTTTCTATCAGCAAACTGCTTATAAGCTTCGTCAACTAGTTTGTCTGCCATACCCAAAACACCATCTGGTGGCAATAAACTATCATCAGGTGTTCCAAGATAGCTAAGAAAGTTAACCAAAAAAGCCTTCTGGTTTGACAACGGATTACGCAAACCTAATCGAGTGTCAAATACATTTACTGCGTAATCTCGCGTATTAAGCAATCTTTCATACATTGCCAAATGCCGTTTCTCTTTCGGCAATGCACCACGCAATAATGATATTAACCCCCGGCTTGAAGGCCCAATATCAAGAATAGAAATAAATGGAAGCTCCGTATTATCAGGGCTGAGAATGAGAGAAATATTACTGTAATTCATAAACATAGATTTACCGTATCCCATAGGAGCGAATATCAAGGTAGTCCATGCAGACTGCAGTTTTGAGTAAGGTTGATACGGCATGATCTTACCATCAGGAGTTCGTAGTGGTTGGGATCCTGTTTTCCAAGGGCTTGCCGGCCTTGTGAGAGGGGCCATTTTAAGTGCATCGTACAGTGGGGCTGCTGCTGTATTCGCAACAGAGCCCATAACTGCCCCAGGAGTCGACGACATCATCGTTTCGAGGGGATCGCCTTCGGCCGGCGCAACATCGCACGTCCCCCAGCCTTGAACACACCTAGCAAGCACCGCTCGCCTCATATCAAGCAGATCTTTATCTTCAGAAGGAGCCCATGTGCACAATGAGATTTGAAGCTTAACTATTTCTTCACCACCTTTACGAATCTTTAAAAGCTTTCGTTTTACATCAACTATATCTTCATTCTCCGGCGCACCAGGTGTGAATTGCATGTACGACGCTAAAAGCTCTTTAAAACCGAGAACGCTCATTCCATCACTTCTGGTTAAAATATTCATTCTCCATGGTATTTTTTCATTATTTAAACGTTTGAATAAGGACTGAAATGGTTCTGGTGACTTGGGCATCATTTCAATGGTAATTGGTGCAAACGCAGTGTCTCCTACTTTTACAGTTGCATGATCTAAATGTTCAGCACCGCGAGGGAATAACTGATCAGTTAATCTGGGCCAAAGCATACCGCTGACATCTGGCTTGTACTTTCCATCAAGCCTAAGCGGGATTGGGTCACCCGGCAATGATGGCTGCCAATCATCGGAAGTCCATTGCGCATCGATGCTCATTCGAATTTCCCTCAGGAAATCGTGCACATCCATCACGTCAGTAGAAACATTTACGTTTTTAAGATCCTGACAGAATTCAGATACAAACGACTTATGTCGTGTCAACATAACACCCGCACCCATACCAAGATCTTGAGCGTCATTAGCAAGTGGCATTCCCTTTCTTTCAGATTTTTTAACACGTCCTGCTACCCTCTTTTCATCTTTCGAAAGGCCATTCATATTAGTCCAAAGCAATAATATAGCTCTCTCCTTCTGGCAATATCGTTTTAGAACATGCATTTGCTCGTCAATAAGATCATCCATTTCAAGGCCAATGGATTTGGTCGCTCGCTTTACCGGGCCATAAATAGTCTCTAATTCTGTATCAATTCCATCCGTATCCCGCATAAAATAGAACGATGGGTAATGACATCCGTCGGACATATAGGCCATAAGCTTTCGCTCTGCCTCATCAAGAATTTCTTCAAACTCATCTTCGAGAACGCATTTTGATACTCCATCAATTGTTACAGCAGTAACTAGCGAACCATCATTCATGACTATAGTTTCATTATCTTCTATCGTTTCAATATCGATAAAAGAGCGCGGACTCGACTTAATCATTCGGTTCGCCCATTGAAAAGACGAATCAAAAAGATAAAATAATTTATCGGTAAAGGTATCGGGCTGTGAATAACGCATTATATTTCCTCAAATCAAAAAACCGCTTTTCGGTTTTTGGTATATGTATGATGTTTCTGAATCAAAAGAGTCTTGAGCTTTTACAACCGCAGCTACATCTGTTTCTTGTAAAAAATCTAAAGCACCGCGCTCCATGGCTATCTGCATAATCTCAATATTTGTAGGGGCGTCAGGAACCGGCCTTATAAATCCAGACCCACTAGCAGACATGCTAGATATAAGATTGAGCTTCAATGCTAGATCAACTGAATTCCCTGTTAATGAAGACCTAGAATCAAGAGTTAATCGCCCTAATCCATATCCAATCACGTTATGCTGACTTTGCCCTTCTAGCTCGCATGCTTTTTGATAACAATTGAGGCGATTTATACACAGCATCCAAACAGATAGGGGATCCCCCTTGCCTCCAACTAACAGCGAGGCCCAAAGGTTTTGACAGAACACGCCAAAAGAATATGAGCTCTCTGAAAAGCGTCCCCACTTAGGTAATGTGATAGGGTTTTTCCCGTATCCATCACACACCAAAACATGTTTTATCGTGGCCTGGCGGTTACACCCATGGACCTGAAACTCCTCTTGAGACATCCATAGAGTGGATGAATAGAATTTCCTGAAAAGACTATCAGTTAGGTTTTCGTCGTAACTTAAACAAATCAATGCTGGGCGCTGAAGTTGGCCTATCCACCTATCAAACTGTTTCGCTGACATCGTGGTAACTAGATTAGAAACATCATTCCAGCGTCCCAAAGGGATTCTTTTATTCAATACATTCCTTGCATATTCAAACCGATGAAATATCAACGACACTCCACCTGCTTGATCTCCGCTGCTAATTCCATGCAGAAGAGAGTCATGGGCGCTGGACAAATGCTTGGATATCGAACGTGAGTATGGATGTCGGTTAATGCCTGAAAAGCCTTTTATTCCACTATACAAAGATGCAGGTGGTAGCGTGGAGTTTCCACTATAGATAGAAAAGAAGTTTGAGACGGCATTACATATGTTGGTTAAAACATTGATTGCCCGATGTATAGATAGTGATGAAAGATCTAATTCACTATATATTTCTGATAGCGACACTGAAATATATTCATTTGAATATAGAGTTACCCCAGACGATACAGAGTACCGTTGTGATATTCGATATGTCAGGTTAGAAATCCAAATAGTATTAAGGTTAAGGTCATTTGGTCCGCTAATATAATGAGGCTTTTCCGCTTCAGAACATGCCCAGGCCGCTGAAGGTTCGTCCTGATTATCAAATAATACTACGCCGACTTTTTGTTTGAGCTTCCCACTTTGCATGAAGCCTCCAAGTCATCGGTTAATTCATGGAACGCAGCAACATTCCAAAACTTTATCTGTTTTTCGAATACAACTTCATTTGGCCAGTATCGTAGATCTTTAAAGAGTCGATCAGAATTATTCTTAAGTAACGGAGACATATTTTTATAGATATCTGCAAACTCAATAACATCCCCAGAGGTAAATCCTGGAATAATTTTCTCAACTGGAGCGATAAGATCTTTTGTGATCATTCCAATAAGAGCGTTTGCATTCTTTTCATATTTGTTGTGCCGATATTTCGCGATATAGGCCCATTGTGCGCATTTAATTATTTGGCCCTGCGACAAGCTTGGGCAATAGATTACGAGCCCATGGTTTTTCTTACCATTTACTGGACGACTCAAATACTGTGATTGTGCACACATCGTACACAGTAAATGCCTTACACCATCTATAATTACAACCTCAACGTAACCTGAAGGATACTCACGATGCGGTCTAGACTGTAAGCCGCAACACTGGCACAGGTAGCTACCGCTCTCTAATATTGACTTTTGTTCTGGAGATGGCTTCCAGTTTAAGGAATCCCTCTTGTCAGGTGCGAGAGTAGGAAAATCTATTGCTTTTATAGTGAACATAGCATCATTCAAACAAGAGAGAGGCACGGGCCCCTCTCTCTATCTCCGTGTTGTTTATTTTATGATTTGACCTTGAACTGTTGTCGAAGCATCAGAACCAATAACAGAAACGTTAACGATTGAAACGATAGTAACGATTGAAAATAGTATCGCACCGATAATACCCATGGCGATATAACCACCTATACTTTCGCCTTGACTCTTCGCAGTACGACCTTTCATAAATGCAACGCCGACCATCACAAGTCCGACAAAACCGAACAGCCGAATAGCACCACTCGATAGCCCCGTTGTTTGATCACCAACATTATTCCCAAGATCCCCGATAGTCGGAGTAGCCTCGGCCAACTCCGGAAATGCGGAGAAGAGCATGCCCGTAACGGTAAGAAGCGCCACGTGAGCGCGACAACCGATATCAAAGTATGCGGTTTTTACTTTTGTAACAATTTGCTTTGATGAGTTTAAGAGCTCTTTCAAAGCGACTTCCTTCATTGATTATAGAAATTTAACCCCAGAGGGCGGTGCAATACCGTAGCTAGAAACTAAAATAGTTCGTCCCTATCGGAATAGCACCTACTGAAACAGCTAGCACATCAGCGAAAACATAAAGATTAGTCGCGATTGAACCAGCCAACACAAATGTCAGACCCGAACCAAACCAGCCGGGCTGGTCGTATTTGGGTCCGACACGCCAGCGCCATAAGCCCCTGGCGGCTGCCACCCAACCGATCACATTAACTATCGCTACGATCGCTTGGATTGCAATACGAGTGTTATCGCCTGTTACAGGCGTATAACTACTAATAATTTTCGGGTCCGCTACCGCCCCAAATATTGAGACAGAAAATATATTGACCACAGTAGATAATGAAAGCAAAAGGCTCCCAAAAATAAGTCCTGCAATAGTGGCAGGTAATGGACCTTGCCCGCGTCGACCAGCCGTAACCTGGTGAAGCAACGACAACCCAACCGAAACCAGCCCGGCCAAGCCTGCGACTAAGAATATCGCTCCCTGTATACCGGGTAGGTTCGCAGCAGCGGTGGTTAGGTAAGTTACTAAGTCCTCCATATCTCGAATATCCTTTTAGTTTTTAATTACGCAGGATGTTGTCGTAACCTTTTGGTTGCTAGGGTCTATGTCTGTTACTTGTCCGCAACCAGGAATATCAAATCCACGTGTTACTCTCAGCTTTTTTCCCGATTCGATATTAGAGATGAATGCCAAATTTGCAGAAGCTCCATTAACAAGCCAAGACGACTCGGTAGTCATTTCTAGCCGTCTCGATGAAATGGGCTTTGATTCGTTTTTTACTGATCGATCTGGTTTATTAGATACGACTGGATTTCCCTCTAGAGAGCTGATTCTGTTGTGGTACCAACCAGAATTCTTCTCTAACTTATCCAATTTCGAACCGTGCTCGGATATGGACTCGTTCAACTCACTTACGTCTTTCTTCATGACCGCAAGAGTAGACTTAACATCAGACAAAGCTTGATTCATGCGATTAATTGCCGCAGGCGATACATTTTCCAATCTTTTAATAGAGTCAGAATTATTTTTTACTGCCAAAAGAAAAACATCCAGCTCTTCTTGAGATACATCTGCGCCTCGTATTTGATCGAGTTTGGACTCGACTTCACTTTTGGTTGGATAGTTTTCCAGAAGCAATGTAGCGAGCTTGTCACGCTGCAAGTCTCCTGATATCTCCTGATTAATTGGCACTGATTTCTGAGCCACAGAATCACCGAATGGGCTTTGTACTTCAGTTTTAGCCACAAGAGGATTGGTCTCCACTTTCTGGGAGCTGGTTTGGCTGAATTGATACCCAAAAATAAGTAAAGCAACAATTAGCGTTAACCCGCCACCACCAATTAAATTGCGTTTAGTAAAGTATTCGCTCCCGCCACCAAATGAAGATGATTTTGAGCTTTGTGGAATATGATCCTGCTCTTGATTATTTGAAGTTGCTTCATTTTTTATTCGGGTTACTTTACTTCCCGATTTTTCGAAACCTGATTCACCAATATCTGGATTAGTCATGTCGGCACCAATATTTGTTAATTAGAAAATATTACATAGTGATAATGCGCAACGAGGTCACGCTCTATCAACAAAATAATATAAAAAAGTAGAGATTTTCATGTTTAGAACTACTTGTCACTGCCCAATATGTCGTCGAACAGCATGATAGCCATCTCCTCTCCAGGATCTAACCAAGCTGTCGCAGGCCTATTGATATTATCTGCGAATGCATCAGCAAAACGTTCACCTACTTTACCAAATGATCTTAATACTAATTTATCTCCATCTAACCCGGTTGTTGTAACCTTGGAACCAGTAATGGAGGTTGATTCTTCTCTAGTGCCAGATTCACTCATAGCTTCAGATGTTCCCTCCAACAACGAAGAAAGGAAAAGTCCTCCATATCGATACCAATAGTGATGATCAACGTCAGAAGCCATTGCCGCAGCGGATGTTGCCGGATCGAGTGCTACACCCTTCATTGGGACGCACTCGGCGTTCCTAGGGCAAACCTTGTCGAACGTGATGACCATTCGGTCATAGACCAGTTCAAATTTACCCATCGCGGAGGAGTTATATAAAGGATGTTTAGGCGGCAACCCAACAATATCAACTACTACTTCCTTAATAAAATCACTATTAATCTGATAGGAAGTAACTGCATACAACATGGTGCCCGCCTTCTGATAAGCGACAGAGTTTTCTGGCTTTCCTGGCTTTCCTTCATCGGATTCAGGATTACCTTGTGATGCACCGCCACCAGTCAATGAAGCAATTTCCTGCTCTGAGAGACCAGAAGTTGATGTCCCTCCCACCCCAACATAACCAGGATTAACATCTCTTCCAATTACTTGTAGTGACTGGGTAACTTGATTTTTCATGCCAGCCTTAATCATCGCGTAACGTCTTTGTAAGCGCTCGGCTGAAGCCGCATCCAAGCGAATACCGCCACCCTGTTCGTTCGGCTTTTTACCAGTCGACGTGCCAGGCTTTGGAGGTGGGGATGCTTCACTAGCCTTTGGCTTCGCAGCCACAGCCTGGTTAATAGTGGGCTTTTGATCATTTCCATTAACCGTCTTACTAAACCCCGAACGGTTTGTTTTTGGCTTATCTCCAACCTTACCAGTTGTTTTATCAACTGATTCGCCGTCTTCATTTACAAAGCCGCCGTCTTCAGATAAATGGATAGCTCGATTCTCATCATCAATTAAAGGCTGTCCATTTCGATCAACTAACCTACCATCTTCAGACGTATAAACTTCCTTACCTTTAAATTTAATTGCGTTACCATATTTATTAACCAATTTTCCTTCATCATCAACAAAGACAGGTTCACCATTCACCTTCACTGGCTTCCCGTCACTATCTACTACCTGTCCATCTTCGGTTCTATAAAGATCTGTTCCTGGTATCCGTTTTAATTTTCCTCCTGAGTTCACAAGCTCACCACTTGAATCAATTAGTGTGCCGTCACTATTTGCTAACACACTCCCCTTGATTTCATTTCCGTTCCTATCAACGATATTTCCCGTTGTTGGATCCATATAGACACTGTTTCCTTCGCTATCAGTCACAGGTTTACCATTCTCGTAATACAAGCGGCCGTCGTCACCTACATAGACATCTTCGCCGTTGAACTTAATCGCCTTACCCTCCTTATCCACGAGCCTTCCATCTTCAGTCTGGTAAATATCGGAATCGCCAACTTGGCGTATCGATTTAGCAACCGATTTACCTGTGGAGTCAATTAACACACCATTACCGTTCGCTAATAACGAGTCATTAATTAACTCTCCTTTGTTATCGACGAGTTCACCCTTAGCATTGATAAAAACGGGTTTACCATTTCTGTCTGTCACGGCGTTCCCATTCTCATCAAACAACTGACCATTCTTCCCAACTTTTACTTTCTTCCCATTGAAGGTAATGGCTTTTCCGCTTTCGTCTAGTAGGGTTCCGTCACGGGACACAAATAAATCTGTATCACCTACTCGTTTCATCTCTGTTGCAGGAACGCTCGTCAGCTGGCCTTGGGTTACAGGTTTACTATCAGCCGTCAGCAAATCCTCATTTATGATATTTCCATCAATATCAACGAGCTCTCCATCCTCGTTCATATAAACTTTGCGTCCATCCGAAGTGGTAATTTCGTTACCGCTTTCGTCAACAAGCGAACCATCTGCCTTTTTAAATACATTCTTACCTTTGTATTTGACAGATTTTCCGTCCTTAGTTGTTATTTGATCAAGGCCAGCAGTAAAACCAGAATTAATATTCTCAGTCTTAACAGATTCAAACCTCGGGTCATCTACCAGCTTTCCATCTTCGTCAATCAGGCGACCTTTTGAGTCAACAAGAATGCGCTTTCCGTCAGGAGTTAGTATTTTTCTACCTTGAGCATCAGTCAGATACCCATCAGCATCTTTAAATACCTTGCTTCCGTTGAAAAGTAGGTCTTTCCCGTCTTTGGTAACAACCTTCTCGGCTCCGGTTTTTAAACCTTCTTTAACATATGTACGCTCTTCCACCACGAATGAATCATCAGTAACAACAACGCCATTCTCGTCAACAAGATCTCCGTCATCATTAACAAATATTTTTTTGCCATCAGCTGAAAGAATTTGATTTCCATCTTTATCTACTAATGAACCATCAGCTGCCTTAAATACATCTTTGCCGTTGTAGGTAATTGCAGATCCGTCTTTCGATACTAGTTTTTCACGGCCGGACTTTATCCCTGAGCTGATGGACTCACCCGTCACATCTGTTAGTAGGTTTTCTTTTATCCGGTTTCCGTTCTTGTCCACGAGATTGCCATTTTTGTCAACATACACATCCCTACCATCTGCTGTTGTTATGGCATTTCCATTTTCATCAACTAGCCGGCCTTCAGAATCCTGAAAAACCTCTTTCCCATCGAAGAAAATCGCATTCCCATTACTATCTGTCATCTGACGAACGCTGGAAACTTCCCCTTGCTTTAAGCCTCTTGCCTCTACTTTGGACAAAATATCTTCGTCAATTCTATTTCCATTTTCATCAACTAGATTTCCATGTTCATCAATAAACACCTCACGTCCGTCAGAGGTGGTAATTACCTTGCCATCCTCATCTACAACACGACCATGTTCATCTATATAGACAGATTTACCATCAACAGTTAGTGGTGATCCATCATTGGCGGTGAGCTGTTTAATTGAAGTGACACCTCCGGTAGTAAGGGATGCTTCCTTACCTTTTTTAAGACCGGAGTTCACCTTAGTTATTGATTCAGCTGTAAATCCTTGGTCATCAACGCGCTTACCATCTTCATCAACTAAATTACCCTGGTCATCTACGTAAATACGTTTTCCATCTTCAGTCAGCAACTGATTGCCATTCGCGTCAACTAGAGAGCCGTCTTTTGATTTGTAAACGTCCTTACCGTTATGCTTAATGATTTTTCCATCTTTAGTTACTAGCTTTTCTCGACCTTTTTTTAGGCCTTCGCTAATTACTTTACCGGAGGAGTCCGTCAGTATTGCCTCCGTAATTTTCTTTCCACTCTTGTCAACAATATTTCCATCAGCGTCGAGAAAGATATCTCTCCCATCGCTCGTTTTGATAACATTGCCGTTCTTATCGACTAACCGTCCAGTGCTATCAGTAAAGACTTCTTTTCCTTCATAAAAGACCGCCTGCCCATTGGCGTCCGTCAGCTGATTTATTGAAGAAACTTCACCATCTCTGACTTTTCGTACTTCAATTTTATCTAACAGTTTTTCATCGATCATTGCCCCATCTTTATCAACAAGATTTCCATTCTTATCCATATAGACTTCACGCCCATCAGAGGTGCGTATCACATTTCCATCCTCATCTAAAAGGCGCCCTTTATCATCCGAGAAGACTTCTTTGCCATTGAACAGCAGCGGACTTCCATCAGCAGCGGTAACTTGACGAACAACTTCAGTCTTACCGTTATCATATTTACTCTTGGTAGTAGTCGTAAGAAGGTCCTCAGTAATGAGATTTCCATCTTCGTCAACAAGGTCTCCATTTTTGTTCACATAAACATCTCGGCCGTCCGCAGTACGTATCGAAACTCCATTTTCGTCTACCAATTTTCCATCATCAGAAATGAAAACGTCCTTCCCTTGATATTGAATGGAATTACCAGAACTATCGGTAAGCTGCTTTCTGGTAAGAAGATCGCCGCTCTTTACGTAACGCTCGCCTGCCACTGTTAGAAGATCTTCCTCAACAATATTCCCACTTTCATCCACCATATTTCCTTCATCGTCCATAAATACACGTCTTCCATCCTTTGTGGTGATGGCATTACCATTCTCATCATATAGAGCGCCATCGTGACCTTTAAACACATCTCGTCCATTAAATTTAACTGCTTTGCCATTTTTTGTAACAACCTGCTCCCTACCAGCTACAATACTTGACGAGACGGCTCTACCTGTTTCCGTTTTAAGTAGCTCTTCGGTCACTACGTTGCCGTTTTGATCAATAAGATTTCCATTTTCATCGATAAAAACCTCACGCCCATCGCTTGTGAGAACAGCATTTCCGTCGGCATCTATGACACGCCCACTAGAATCAACATAAACCTCTTTTCCATTATGAAGAATTCGCTCGCCATTATTGGTGGTGAGTTTCTTTCTAGTGGCAAGCTCACCGTTTTTAACTACGCGCTCGCCAGCCATTAGGTCAACGTTATCAATCGCACGACCAGTCTCATCGACGATATTCCCGTTGTCGTCCATAAATACAGCTCGGCCATCGGGTGCAAGAATTGGGTTTCCGTCTGCATCATATAGACGCCCATCTTTCCCTTTGAAGACGTCCTTACCATTAAACGTTACTGGTTGGCCATCTTTGGTAACAACCCGCTCCATATCTTGCTCTTCGACTATCTTTTTCCCTGAAGACGTAAGCAAAACACCATCGGATGATGATAGGATCCCAACATTTTTTACGGCATTCCCTTGAGAATCTACAAGCCTTCCTTCTAAGGTTAGAAAAATCCGATTACCGTATTGGTCTGTAACCTTAATACGATCGTAAGTTTCCAGCCCCTGACTTCCATTATTTTGCACTGATCCGAAATCTAAAAACGTATCTTTTTTATTGAACATGATGGGCTTACCGTCCTTATCGGATAGTAATCCATCTGATGTCAGATATATGTCTGACATTCCGCGACGCTCTAAGCGACCTCGTCGTGTAATCATCTGTGCATGACGATCTAGCGCAACACCTTCTGACGTTTTTAACACTCCAGATTGAATACCGCCTTTACCTACATCTACCCTTAGCGCTCCCTTCTCTGTTAAATACACCTCAGCTCGGCTTCGGTTAAAAACTGGCTGGCCAGACTTAGTTAGCAGCTTTTGTCCCGGTCCAACTCTCACTTCTGAACCGTAGTGTGTTATGGGTAAACCATGCCCATCTACCAAGTAGTTGGATTTGGTTCTAAAAATGTCACTGTTCCCAATTTTTTCAATATTTACTAACGGGCGTGTTAATTTCCCCTCATTGTCAATCATGATGCCTTCATAGGAAAACAATACCCCGGGCTGCTTAAATTGTTGACCTGAGACATTTACAAGATGCCCATTTGTATTTTGATAAACAGTTTGCTGCTCCCAAGCCACATCCATCGCGTTGCGATTTAAAAGTTTCCTTTCATCATTTTGATACACATATGCGCCGGAATGGCGAATTGGCTTTCCATCCATGGTTACTAGCTGGCCTTCAGAGGTGATGTAGATATCTGAACGAGCAACTCGCTGCATATTTCCAGGACGAATAGCTAACCGTCCGTCAGACATATATAATTCACCTGAAGACATAGTTAGGTCTCCTAGAAGAGGTATTTTCTGTGTCTTACGATCAATCATTTCACCAGCACTTGATAAGTACAGTGGTTCTTTATCCTTCGTTAAAAATGCGATACCTTTCTCATCAAGCAGAGCTCCGGTCGTATCCATGTGTATCGGGCTAGAACGAAAAACTAAAGGCTTTCCGTTTTCGCCCATTAATTGTCCGCTTGTGGATATATAAATATCTGATTTTTCTACACGAAGTAAATCACGCGATGACTTATCACCGGAAACTAATCCAATGCGGCGTATTGCGTCTTCCAATTGCTTTTCATCAATTGTGCACCCACAGTTTTCAATATCCTTTCCTGCTTCGCCGGCCTTCGGCTCTTCATCAAAAGTAAATGGTATTGCTACCCCACCGTCCTTAGATTGTGCTTGGTCATATCGCTGCTTATTCTCTGATCGCTTTGCAGCTTTGTATACTTCTGATGTTTTTGCATCAGCTTCAACCTGCACAGAGGATGCATCAACGACACCCGTAGAGATTTTGACCTCGGTATTTGGCTTCAGATACCCATATGTAAGAAATATCCCTACAGCCACAATAACAAGTATTGTCACGCCAACAAGAATCGGACCGCGTGCTTCTGGAGAACTTATTCCGCGTCTTTTTACTGTTTTTTGCTTGATTGGTTCATCGCTCATTACTTCACTCCCCGTTTAATCGTAATTTTCTTTTCATATCCATCAGAAGATGTCATAACTAAAATTGGCATATCATTTAGTCGATATGCAGTGTATCCAGAGGGGCCATGATGTATCCCTCTAGGCAGAGGCGACGACGGGCTGTAAATAGTTCGGATAAATAAACTCTCTTTAAAACGCCATGCCTCAACATTAGAATCTGAAGTTTCCATTTTCTCGTAGTTTTCGGGAGCTATACCTAAAACAATATCCTTTAGAACCGAATCGGACGCGACATTATCAATTGTAAATACCGCCTGCCCATTGGCGTCCGTCAGCTGATTTATTGAAGAAACTTCACCATCTCTGACTTTTCGTACTTCAATTTTATCTAACAGTTTTTCATCGATCATTGCCCCATCTTTATTAACAAGATTTCCATTTTCATCGATAAAAACCTCACGCCCATCGCTTGTGAGAACAGCATTTCCGTCGGCATCTATGACACGCCCACTAGAATCAACATAAACCTCTTTTCCATTATGAATGGATTCGCTCGCCATTATTGGTGGTGAGTTTCTTTCTAGTGGCAAGCTCACCGTTTTTAACTACGCGCTCGCCAGCCATTAGGTCAACGTTATCAATCGCACGACCAGTCTCATCGACGATATTCCCGTTGTCGTCCATAAATACAGCTCGGCCATCGGGTGCAAGAATTGGGTTTCCGTCTGCATCATATAGACGCCCATCTTTCCCTTTGAAGACGTCCTTACCATTAAACGTTACTGGTTGGCCATCTTTGGTAACAACCCGCTCCATATCTTGCTCTTCGACTATCTTTTTCCCTGAAGACGTAAGCAAAACACCATCGGATGATGATAGGATCCCAACATCTTTTACGGCATTCCCTTGAGAATCTACAAGCCTTCCTTCTAAGGTTAGAAAAATCCGATTACCGTATTGGTCTGTAACCTTAATACGATCGTAAGTTTCCAGCCCCTGACTTCCATTATTTTGCACTGATCCGAAATCTAAAAACGTATCTTTTTTATTGAACATGATGGGCTTACCGTCCTTATCGGATAGTAATCCATCTGATGTCAGATATATGTCTGACATTCCGCGACGCTCTAAGCGACCTCGTCGTGTAATCATCTGTGCATGACGATCTAGCGCAACACCTTCTGACGTTTTTAACACTCCAGATTGAATACCGCCTTTACCTACATCTACCCTTAGCGCTCCCTTCTCTGTTAAATACACCTCAGCTCGGCTTCGGTTAAAAACTGGCTGGCCAGACTTAGTTAGCAGCTTTTGTCCCGGTCCAACTCTCACTTCTGAACCGTAGTGTGTTATGGGTAAACCATGCCCATCTACCAAGTAGTTGGATTTGGTTCTAAAAATGTCACTGTTCCCAATTTTTTCAATATTTACTAACGGGCGTGTTAATTTCCCCTCATTGTCAATCATGATGCCTTCATAGGAAAACAATACCCCGGGCTGCTTAAATTGTTGACCTGAGACATTTACAAGATGCCCATTTGTATTTTGATAAACAGTTTGCTGCTCCCAAGCCACATCCATCGCGTTGCGATTTAAAAGTTTCCTTTCATCATTTTGATACACATATGCGCCGGAATGGCGAATTGGCTTTCCATCCATGGTTACTAGCTGGCCTTCAGAGGTGATGTAGATATCTGAACGAGCAACTCGCTGCATATTTCCAGGACGAATAGCTAGCCGTCCGTCAGACATATATAATTCACCTGAAGACATAGTTAGGTCTCCTAGAAGAGGTATTTTCTGTGTCTTACGATCAATCATTTCACCAGCACTTGATAAGTACAGTGGTTCTTTATCCTTCGTTAAAAATGCGATACCTTTCTCATCAAGCAGAGCTCCGGTCGTATCCATGTGTATCGGGCTAGAACGAAAAACTAAAGGCTTTCCGTTTTCGCCCATTAATTGTCCGCTTGTGGATATATAGATATCTGATTTTTCTACACGAAGTAAATCACGCGCTGACTTATCACCGGA
The DNA here is from genome assembly GCF_014217335.1 of Teredinibacter purpureus. Taxonomy (NCBI): domain Bacteria; kingdom Pseudomonadati; phylum Pseudomonadota; class Gammaproteobacteria; order Cellvibrionales; family Cellvibrionaceae; genus Teredinibacter; species Teredinibacter purpureus. The sequence goes on from NZ_CP060093.1 coordinate 159,350, forward strand.
AACTAATCCAATGCGGCGTATTGCGTCTTCCAATTGCTTTTCATCAATTGTGCACCCACAGTTTTCAATATCCTTTCCTGCTTCGCCGGCCTTCGGCTCTTCATCAAAAGTAAATGGTATTGCTACCCCACCGTCCTTAGATTGTGCTTGGTCATATCGCTGCTTATTCTCTGATCGCTTTGCAGCTTTGTATACTTCTGATGTTTTTGCATCAGTTTCAACCTGCACAGAGGATGCATCAACGACACCCGTAGAGATTTTGACCTCGGTATTTGGCTTCAGATACCCATATGTAAGAAATATCCCTACAGCCACAATAACAAGTATTGTCACGCCAACAAGAATCGGACCGCGTGCTTCTGGAGAACTTATTCCGCGTCTTTTTACTGTTTTTTGCTTGATTGGTTCATCGCTCATTACTTCACTCCCCGTTTAATCGTAATTTTCTTTTCATATCCATCAGAAGATGTCATAACTAAAATTGGCATATCATTTAGTCGATATGCAGTGTATCCAGAGGGGCCATGATGTATCCCTCTAGGCAGAGGCGACGACGGGCTGTAAATAGTTCGGATAAATAAACTCTCTTTAAAACGCCATGCCTCAACATTAGAATCTGAAGTTTCCATTTTCTCGTAGTTTTCGGGAGCTATACCTAAAACAATATCCTTTAGAACCGAATCGGACGCGACATTATCAATTGTAAATACCGGCTGTGCCTTGGCTTGCGGACCCTCCTTATCAATTTGCAAAATTGGGGAAGGGTGATACTCGTCAGTGTTATTCTGCATAGTTACAGTAATTGTTGTCGAAAGGTCCGCTAAAGAGATATTTAAGTTAGTGGTGCCGACTTCACGTTTTGCATCAACTCTCACGATATTTGCGTAGGCATGACCATCGACCTTTGCAACGGCATAATCGGTGTCATTTCCATGCATGATTGATGTTATCGGCCAAGGTTGTCCTGTCGAATCAATTACGTTAATTGTAGAGGTATGGAAAGGAGCTACTCTAATTACAATTGGTTTCGCTCCTGGTTTAGTCGACACAGGAATAATATCGGTTAACGCCGTGGGCTGCTTATTGTCGTAAAGCACGTTGTCCAAGGCTTTTTTTGTTTCTTGAAGCCTTTTTAGCTGATTTGGAGTTGTTGGATACATCTCTTCAATTAGAGCTTCAAATGCCCGTTCAGATAGCTTTGCAGTTGGCACATCGTCTGCTGCTGTTTTGCCAGATGTAATCTTGTGCAAATCATCGTATCCTTGGCCACCTTCTTCTGCTGTGGAAATATTCACGACCAATAAACAACCCAACGCTAAATATTTTATCTGTTTATTCATGTTTGCAACCTTCCTCACTCGGAGCCCAATTCTTTGGCCAAATATTTGGAAATTACGACGCCCGAAAGATTTCGAGTTCGAGATGTCCGCTCGATAACAATCGTTGCAAGCATTTCTGTACCGTTGGCAATATATTCGCCGCCACCCACAAACTGAGTGATTTTCATTTCAACCACCCATGTGAATTTGCCTCCGGTTTCTTTGGCGCTAACTATTTTTGGCGCCTCTTTTGGTTCTGCCCACATAACCAATCTATCAGAGCGGATTTTCTCTAAACTCTTGGAAGACTTGAGTGCTTTTTGATATTCATTAAAGGCGTTGATTGTAAAATTCGATCGGAGTGTTTGGATGTGGTCGTCATAGTCGGTAAATGTCAGGCTATGAATATCAAGTATTTTATCTGCAGCCCAATTTGAAACTTCTGTATTGGTAAGAGATGGCTTTCTGATAGATTCCAGTTTTACTACACGCCCATCTTCATCCATTAGATAGCTTAGAGCCTCCGGCGGTCGCGCCATAACATACGCCAACGCAAAAGATACCGAAGCAGCACAAACTGTTGAAAAAAGAAGAGCATATAGCGATATTTTCGCAAAGCTTCGATACCACTCTTTGTTGTCTAGCACCACATGTGACGAAGACGGTGCTGTACACTTTGGGATTCCTCTCGGAGCGGTTGCTCGTATTCCCTCTTCAATTTTATCTCGTTTTTCCGCATGCTTTTCTTTAGCATCAATAATATTTTCGGACATCTATATCCCCTCTATTGGATTACACCAAATACACGTATTTTCAAACCTTCTATAGCCTCGTCTCGTCTCGTCTGCTCAACCGTTATGGATACAATCTTCTTAACAGTTTTAGGCGTGTCGGAAGCCCCTTGTATTGTTTGGAGTATCGGCATTTCTATTCTCCAATTCTTATTTCCGTTTAACGAGTAACTCTGCAGTAATCTCGGTGTATCTTGATTTATAGCAGTGATAATAAGGCCTTCTTCTCGCAGAGTTTCTGTAACCTTATTTTCGATTAGGGAAAGCTGGTACTTCATCCAACCGTCACCAACAAAGTATTGCTTCCGTCGGCGAATCTGATCTGCATAGCTATTAAAACTCAACGATAAGAGCTCGCTTGCTTTATCGCGAGCCCAATGCATTGCCTGCCGATCAGTTACATCTGGATTTCGATAAGGAGTAATGCGTTCTGTTGAGCCGTTGTGGTCGTTCAAAAAAGTGACTAGCTCGAAGGAACCTGAAGCCTTAACAAATAAATACAAAGCAATCAGTGCGGTATAAAAACCAAGACTCGCCGTACCAAGTAAATACAGTCGAATTCGCTTCGCCGTTTCTACATTTTGATTTTGTATCTCCGATATTTCCTCTTCGCTATATTGCAGACTTAAACTATCTTCCATTCGAAACCTCCAATCGTTCGGAGCGCCTAACTATCGTCACGGCACTTCCTTGAAGTAAATACGATACACATTGAAGTATCTCTCGATTACTTTCCTTGCTGTACTCCAACCAATCTTGAGGAAAAACGATCTGACATTCGATTCGCATTGCGTCAGATTTTATAAGTGTGACGGCCAAACCAATAACGACTGTGGACCCTGGTACCAACCCCTTATTCCCGTAACAATTTGACGAGTTCATATCTATATTTTTTCCTACATGCCGCTGGATAGCACATAGAACACCATTGAGTACTGACACCTGTTCTTTATCAGACATACCGAAAAACTCATGCGGATAGTCAATAGTTGGCATCAATCCCGTTTTAGTAATCTTTATCACTGAAGGAAGAGCAAATGAAAATTCATTTAAGGTTACGTCAGTCATGTAAATCTCTCAGCATCTTGTAGATGACAAAGATTATTTAGAACACAACCCCTGGCGGCAATAAAAAACTGCACTTTTCGACATTTTTATATGCGTCACATGCCTTTCTCTTATTTATTATCTACATAACGGTTCTGCATAGCTGTCATACATGCAGCTCAAACGCATCATGAGGATATTTATTTTGAAACTAACAAAATCCACAGTTAAGTTTATTTTTCTGGTTCCTATTTTTTTCCTATCATCCGCAGTTCTTATGTCGTGTGATAGCAAGACCAAAACTACACCAATTCAGATACCGCAATCAGAGCTATCGCGCTCTATACATTCTACTGAGCAAAAGAAAGCCGCGGCGCTGCTTGTTCATTACTTTGGCGGTGACATGGTGATTGAAAAAACTGAACATGGACCCGCCGGATCGCTGGTGATAATTGCGAGATCCCAAAATGATGGAGAATTGAAGAATCTTTTTATGCTACCCGACCAGCAGCACATAATCGAAGGCACCCTGTATTCACCTCACATGACACGATCTCAAATTACGAAGTCGCATAGCAATATTGCTGCTTCTAGAGCATCTATGACTTCAAAGGTTTCCTTATCAAGAGATGAAATGCGTGAGAAAATATCAAGTGCGATTAGAGCCGGGGGAAGCTCCGAAGACATAAAAGCGGCAACTCAGAATGCTGTTAGCACTAGAGTGGAAAAAACATCCGCTGCAAAACGGGATCACAATAAATTGCTAGCTGCAACTATTGGTGACGATACTTTGCCTCAGACAGCCGCTCTGCCTCGTAACAATACAGTGGTAGATAAAGAGGCCATTTTTAACCGCATTGAAAATGCTGATTGGATTAGCGACGGGACGAGCAATAACATTATTTATGTGTTTTATGATTTAACTTGTAGCGCATGTTTAGAGGTTCATGGGTACTTAGATGAATATATAAACTCCGGCGAATTACAAGTCAGGTATCTTCCGGTAGGCGCCCTGGGTCCCGATGCCCTAATCAGAGCATCACTAACTTTAATGCCCACCAAAAATGATTCGCGTCTTAAATTTCTGAAATTATTATCAAGCCGTGGTCCCGTCAACGAATTAGTCAAAGGTATACCGCCAGCACCAGAAGACGCACAAAAACGAGGGCATAGTGCCGCTCTTAGCAACTTGAATATCTTAGTTTCTACTCAACGCGTCGCCACACCTACATTCGCCTACAAGATCAAGGGGGTTGCTCAGATCTCTGTTTTAACTAGTCGAGAGCAACTTAGACAGGTTATCCAAAACCTAGATGAGTGATGCTGCTGCATATATAGAGCAATGATCACTTAAGTCTATTCGCTTTTATTTTGGGAGTTGATAGATTAAATATATGGCAATCCGTATTGAATACTGGTCTTGAGTTATGGAACGTATAGTCGTCGAAAAAAGCAATATCACCCCAGTCATCGAAAACTGGCAACAGACTGTCGAAAACTATAAAGAACATGCTCTTAGCTTGTCGTCTGTTCGCTCAGGTGCGGTAAAGCCAGATGATGCGATGAAATGGCTTGAAGTCGCATCGAAGCTGTACCCTGATACGGCAGTTGAGAGATTACTTAATCAGGTCTCGGGTTTTGGTGCAAAAGATATGCGCACTCTTATTGCGGACGACAGACAAGAATATTTCCCTACAGATTCCGCCAATGAGGTTTATGATCGTAAGCGATTAAAAACTATAACTCCGCCCAATGGGCCGGAGTCAGAAAAGGAAAGGATTCTTACAAGTATAGCTCGCATAGTACTTCAGCAACGGTATGGTCTTGATCGTGACTTAGATACTGAAGGCCTCATGGCAAAACCAAGTCTTGGTGGTAAAGCCGAGTGGTTAGTTGGAAAGCCAGCCCTAGTAGGTAGACTAGGAAACGAATCGCTATTATTCGACATACAATTCAGCGACTCCCCGAACGAGATATCCCAAGCAGATCAAATCAGACTGCATTATTACGATTTAGTCGCTAATAATGTCGGACGTGCGCCTCATCAACTGAATTTAGCAAAGGTGCACATTAGCCCAAATATGGCAGAAACACTTGTCGCTCTTGCTGGCCTATCGAAATCGGCTGAAAAGTCATTAACAGATATCGTAAAAAACTTTGAGAGCTTGCCGAGAGATCAATTTCATATAGAAGTGCATCAAGTAGATAAGCAGCCAGAAATCTACAAAGAAATAATTGCCTCAGGTCAACGCCATTGGGGAGCTGTTCTTAAAAATGGCGAACCAATGCAACATCAAGACCCCCCCCTTGTTTTAAATGATGAAAAAAGAGAAACCTATATTGAAAACGCTAAAGAATTTATAGCCGCCGCCCAAACTGTAAAAGCGGCTGAGGAGCTGAGAAAACAATCCATCAATAAATTTGTCGAGTCAATGCGTGGGTACGATATATCGGACAATTATTCTCCACCTCATTTAGGTGCTTTATTAAGAAAGTACGACCATTTCGATGCTGAATCAGCGGCCTCATACCTGCAGAAAAATATGGGAATCGATCCGGCACACTTAAGAAAGCCAGAGCTGAATGTTGAACTTCTTGGTAAAGCCTTTGAACGAATGGGAGGTGATATCAATCAATTTTATGAAAGTGGATCGGCCGATAAAAAAGCTATTGAAACAGTCGCAGAAGACATTGGATTAGATCTTTCAGCTTTCTACACAAGGCAAATGAAGGTCATTGTAAACCCAAAAACAAGAGGCCCTATCCACGAAGCTATTTCGGATATTCGAGACTCTGCCACTGAACTGATTAAGGGTGTGAACGAACAATTATCGCAGTCAAATTTGGTTAACGCAAAATCTCTATCCGGCGCATCGGATATTCCCTCACCTAAGCAAAATACACTAAAGGTATAGAAGGTAGAACAATGACTCAAAAAAAAACTACCTATGATTGGATGTTAGTAACAGTACGAGGTTATGACAAAGAAAAGGGCTATATTTATGGTAACCGACACCCCGACGGTAAAGGTGTCATCGTTGCGAAAAAGCATAATGTTAGCCGCGATTGGGTTAAATCTTTATCGAATGAAAGGGACCGTACATATACTCCTCCTCAGTCGATTATCGCGGTATACGGCGCCGAAGAGAAAGATGAAAAATCAGGTTTTACTATAGCATCATGGGCAACCCCTATCTCCAAAGATCTTGGGCAAGAAGACGTATATGTGACACCTATTAAAGTGTCGCCTGTACCAAAGCAAATTAGAAATCAACGCTCCGGAAAGCAAACGTATGTAGATGCCATCGTTTTAGATCAGCGACCGATTGAAGTGCGTTCAGTTCAAGACATGCGTGATACCGCACTTTCCATGCTAGATAAGCGCTCTAAGACAGCTCTGGGCCTTGATGGTAGTCGCGGCTTTATGATCAGAATTGGCCATACAGCACCGGATGGTTCACTTGGTGCCTCCAGTTGGGAATTTTTCGGTAGGAGTGACAATACGCCGGAACAGACGTGGAATTTCTATTGGAATCAGAAAGCTTTGCCCGGCCGCCAGAAAAATCTACTGCAAGCAGTCCTCACCGCAGCGCAAACGGCCTTTAGCGATCCAAATTCATATGTAGAAATAGTCGGTTGTTCACGAACTTTAATCAACGATTTTGGAGACCCTAAACGCGTTGCTGATCTTGCGGCACTTACCAATTACAAAACAACCGATAAGCAAAATAACACGATCGCATCCTATTCGTTAGCTGCTATAACTGTCGAGAAAATGGCTAACAATAGAATAATAAAAAACCAGGTTCCCCTTCCTAGAAATAAAATTGTTAACCATCCCTCCGGCGTTCTAGGAAACCACGTGCCAGGAGTGCGAATGCCCGTGGCAATAAAGCCAATCTTGGAAGCTAGCAATGCCGTATCTAACCAAGTCAATTCGATTGATAAACGAGAACTGGAAACAATATATCCGTTAACGATAAAGGACCATGTTAACGGAGACGGCGAGGTCAAATCATTTCGTGTATGGGGCTCAAAGGAAGCACTAGATAAGTATCAAAATCAAATTGAAAGTGCCGTCAGCAGTGTTAAACCATTCCGAGTTCGGGGAGAGTTAGCCTATTCTTTTCCACTTAGATATAAGAAAGATGTTGAATCATCGCTTTCAAACCTAACTGGATCGGCTCCTCTTTATGTCCAGAAAATCACCACTCAATCCGGTCAATATTTGACAGTAAGTGGTGAAACATCTAACTCTCAATTTCGAGACCAACTTGATTCACTTTACAAGCGTGTCGGCGCTGAGGTTGTAAATGGCCAGATGCTCGTACCAGAACGAAGCCGTGCTTCTCTTGTTAAGGGGCTCACTGGGATACTAGAAGCATCCAATGTCCAGGGATTAAATAATTTAGCAACCGAAAGCGTAGGTAATCCTGCTCCCGTGAGCGTGACTCAACCTAAAGCCACGCCAAATCGTACGACAACACCAAAGCGTGTTACTTTTTCCGAATGGCAACAAGCGAAATTCCGTAAAGACCCATATTCAATAATGGATTCTCTTGACGGATATATTAGCGAATTTGCCGAGCAAGCCGGCATTGATTGGAGTAGTGCCAGAGATGCCATCGACCTAGGAGCACCGAACCAAAAAGGTAAACTTGTAAAATCATCAACAGTTCGCCCTATCGATAAATCACACCGAGGTAGCGTTGCCATGGCCGCCCATGTATATGAAAAAAAGGGCACTGGCGGAAATGATGACTCGATTGTTTGGTTTAAGATTAATTTCTTCAATAAAAAAACCCTTAAAGACGACGTAATAACATTTGATGCTTACTCTTACCTTCACGACGAGTATCTTCGCGATAGTAAAAATGGAGTACTACCAAACACGAGCCAAAATGAATTGGAGGCCGTTAAGAAAAAAAATGAAGACCGGCGAGAAAAAGCAAAAAGAGACGCGGAAACTCAGGCACAAAGCGACCAAAACTCTCGTAATTATTGGGCTAGGAAAATACCGACCATGCCTCCGGAAGATGGCAAAAATCAGTACTTTACGAACAAAGGAATATTGCATCTACTACCTCTATTAGGAGCCCATTCTGGGGAAGATAAAAATGGTCGCTACTCAATAATTTCCGTTCACGACATGAATTTTAATTTCACTGGCGCGCAACGAATATATGAAAACCACTGGAGCGACGATAAGGGTAAGAAAACTAATAAGAATTTTATTCAAGGCACACTGTTTAAAGACGATGCAACTGATTTGCCATACGGCACGCACAAGCTCATCGGCAATATAGATCCCTCAAAACCGATAATATTCTGCGAGGGAGTGGCTGACTCCGGAACCGATCATGCAGCTACAGGCTTGCCAGTAGCTATCTGTCTAAATAAGGGCAACCTTTATCATGTAGTTGGGCTATATCGACAAAAATATCCGAATACTCGTTTGATTATTGCATCCGATAACGATTTTTATAACCCTAGCAAGGGTAATGTAGGTTTCGCAGCTGCTTTGGATGCTGCTCGAGATCACCGTGCTGAATATACCGTACCATCGTTTAGCGGGTTGAATATTGAAGCTCAGCCGACTGATTTTAATGATCTTGAGAAATTGGCTGGACTTGATGTGGTTCGAAGCCAGTTCCGGAACATACGTGTTCCACCAGCAGATATATTCGAATTCCACAAGATTAAAACACAAGTCATTGGGCTAGATAAGCTTAGTTCTCATATAGAAGCAGCTACTGATGAAATTATTTCTCATGGTAATCACGGTGTCGATAAAGATCGAATTCGAGCACAGCTAGTTGCACAGGCAGTTTCCGCTTACGGATCAGATAATGTATCTAAAGTAATTAAAGATAATCTTGCACAAGATATTCCAGATTCTATTTCATCAAACAACACCAATGAGAATAGCAAGGAAAATATTAAGTACCCTGTATCATTAAAGGAGCATGTGGGTGCGTCTGGAAAAAAGTCCTGTCTGGTTGTTGACTCTCGAGGAGATAACTCATTAATAATCGAAGAGGCCTTAAAGAAGATAGTAGGTGACCGTCATCTTCCGTACAACTCACATTTAGGGGGTTGGGTAGCCCCCTACCCTATCATGCGCCTGCTTAATACATATCTTCATGATTTAACTGGAGCTCCACAATTATATATCGGACAATCAAGAGGTAAAGATTCAGGGACACTTTTTGTGGTGCGAGGTGATTTTACCGACAACGATTTACTCCAAAAAGTATCGAAAACAATTCAATATGCTCAACCTACTTACAAGAAGTCTCAATTTGGGTTAGTTATACCCGACTCACGGGCAATGCCATACATAAGGGAATCGTTAAAGCCATACCTGACCTCAAACAAGGATTTGGAACTTGCAATAAAACAACCAGAGATACCAGAGCCAGAACTAAACCATGGTGCCATCGATGAAGCTATGCGACTCTCAGGGCAAAGTCGTGGGGAAATAGTTCTTACTCATGTAGCATTACAATTCCAAGATTCAGGCAACATATTTTTAGAAAATGACTATGCATTCTCTTCCGTGTATAGCCGCGTAAACAAGGCATTTTCCCACTTAGAACCCGACGTACGCCATACGAAAGCACTTGAGGAAGCATGCACTTCAATACGTGCAATGCTGGACGCGGGAATTGCCAGCACATCAGTTTCGCATGAAACCGTTCAGCGTCTAAACGAATTGGTTACCCATTTAGAATTTTCTCTACATCGTGCTCCAATCGATAGCTATAAGGACTTATCTGATCAAGAAAGAACTGCCCTGGAAACGTCTGCGGAAAAACTGGGCGCCGATATAGCTTCACTTTTCCCAATTATATTGGGCGAGCCCGGACAAAAAGATATCGACCGTAGTGAAGCGTTAAGCGTATATCAGAATATTCTCTCTGAGATAGCACAAGATCTAAATAACACGGACGATGAAGATTTAGAAGCACCGATCGAAGTCGCGGCTCCCAGTGGTGTCATTACGCCAGACGACGTGGAGCCAGAGAGAAAAGATTCTGCCCAAGTCGATCGCATCATAAAGCTTTTAGAAATTACAAAACTTGTAGTGGAAAAGGGATTTGATGAGGAAAATCTTTACGATCTATTTATCACCCAGAAGGGTAGCCCTTACCATGATTTGTCTCGAGGAACATTTAATGATGTTCAGTATAGGCAAGACTTAAAATACATGTCAGATGATGTAGTAATCCCAGGATGGAAACCTACATCAATAAATTCTACTAGCCAATTGTTCTACGCTATATATGGTGACGTGGCGCGAGAGCGCATAGGGAAATTGGAAGATTATATGGACGCGTATTTTGGGGCCAATGGAGTCACGCACTGGAAAACATTCGAGAAATATTTTTCAGGAAAACAATCTTTTGACGGAGAACGTGAAAATCCATATCTAATGGAAGGCGAAGTTGACTATGATGTCATTTCCAAAGATCTTGAGTACCTAACAAATTACAGCTCAATTCATGAATTTTATCGCGGCGTTTCTGATGTATTCGAACAAGTAAACAGCGATAGCCCACAAGATGAACTATTTTCAGGAGCTGAAGAGCATCATCTAGACTCGGGGGGCTCCGTCTCAAAAGAAGTAGTTGTAGAATCTTCAAGAGATGACGTTCATGGAGTTGTCAACGCATACGATATTAACGGAAATGCAGTTTATGAATTGGTTATTCAAAAAGATAACGCCGGTCACTTAGAGACGCTTCATCATGATTTTAACATCTTCAAAGATGTAGCTCTTGATAAATTCCAATACATATTGGATCGTCACGGCCTCGATGACAACCTATACCCTCAAGGAACCAAAGGCGCAGTTTCTACATCACTTATTGCTGAAGAAAAAGGAAATCGCAATGCTCTGCAGATGAGAGAGATTGATACTGGGCCACATACATTTTTTCAGATTCACGAGATTGAATCTCAACCCGGCGCCGATACTATTAGGAACCTTGGAACCTATTTGACCTACCAAGACGCGGCAGAGGCCTTTCAGAATGATTTTAACTCTAGGAAGCAATTGTTCACTCCTCTATCAGGTGGTAGCGAACCAATGGATTCACCTGAAGAGAACGATCCAAGATCCCATGACGTTGGAGAAAGGATAAAAGAGTGGGCCAAACGAGGCGAACCGTTCGAGGGCATGATAACTCTTCTAAAGACAGAGTTAGGCGTAGCTTTACCAGATAGCAGCTTAAATAATGTTCGCTCTCAATACGACAAACTTATTAGTAAGCTTGGCTCTGATGAGGAATTGAAACAAAAAGACCCCGACAAACGATACACTGACTTACAGGAAGTAACAGTGCGACTAGCAAAAAGTGAACTCACCTACGATGAATATGTGGATGAGCTTTTTCGAACTGATGGCCATTTAGTTGAGGATAATCCTTATTGGAACCCCAAAACAAACCAGGTAGATCGGCACGGTGCGTTTGTTGATGTTAGAGCCGCGGGCTATCAATCGCTCGCACAGTTTTATGAGAATATATTTGAAACGATACACCACAAATCAAGCACCCAACTATCCTTAGGTAGAGTTGGCGGCTACATCCCCAATGAGTTTGACGCAACCCAGCCTTTACGTCCACAATTTGAAAGCATCGAAAAACTGTTTTCCAGTGACGATACGCAGACACCCGAAAATCTACCCCCATTTAATGACTGGGTTTCCTCCCTTGATGCATACAATGTAATGCACCCGATCTTAAAAGAAGATATCAATACGATATCTTCGGATGAGCTTTCTGACAGATATGGTAAAGACACGCTATTAATGCTTGCCGACGTGCATGGGTTATCGGTTGACCCCAATATTTCAGAAGCTGGGCTTGCTGCACAAATTAAGTCCCAGTGGAATGTTAGATCACAGCTCGCCTCATTAACCAAGCCCGAGATATCTGATTTAGGTGAGGCGGAGGTCACCCAGGCGTTGAGTGATTTGGGTGTATCTGGAGGTGGTTCGAAAAGGGAAAAAGATAATCGCTTGGTCGGCCACATCGAAGACTTAAGAGCAATATCTAAACTTCGCATTGCACAATATAGCTACATATATACAGCGCTCAATCTAGAAGCCAAAGGGCTAACGCTTCCTAACTACGCACATAGAGCAATTTCTCAGTTTATAAACAATGAGTGTGACTTCCTTGATTCGGCCAACAAAGCCATCGAGCTAGCAAGTGCTTCTCAGCTCAGAAATAATGTCGAGATTGCTATCGGACTTGTAAGTGATATAGCCCCGATCGAAAGAACTGTATTAGCTGAGTTGCCTGACGATAAAGCAAAAGTTATCGGTGTTGATACCGCAAGAAAATCAGCTTTAGTATTCTCAGATAATTATGAGGAAAACGATAAGTCTGCTAGTCGGTATACGAATAGGTATGCACTACGCGCAAACCCATCAAATCAAGAGCCTACCTTACCTCCGCATATAACGCATTACGCGAAATATACCTCGGAAGTCATAGCCACCCCAGTGCCCATTGAATCATCTCATCTTCTTCAAAATGATCTACGCCCAGTATCCATTGACGCCATATATTCGGTACTTGGACCTCTAGAAAGATGGATGGACAAGTACGGCTATGCGGGGGTTATCGATACCGATGGAAAGACACAAATCGCGTCCAGAGAAGGAGCTAGATGGAACCTTAGAAAAATTGAGGATGGTGAAAATAATCTTATTGGAACGTTTAAATCACCGAAAGAGTTGCTTAAAGCAGTATCAGGCAATATTGCCGGGTTTGTTGATCGAGATGCAGCAATCGAAGCCTGGCTTCAGCACTCTTCTAGTCAGCATCACTCAGTTGTCGATAATTTAAAAACGATCAACCCCGACATGGCAACTTTAGATATCGATCAGATATCTGAATTGATTACTAATGAAGATAGGCTTAATCAGTATATTGAAGGCCACTCAGGCGAGAGCGTGGCAACAAAAATAAATCTCATTGCCGATGGGCTAATTAATGCCATCAACCAGGAAAGCTGGCTCGCTCTGGTTGGAAATAATGAATTATCGTCAAGCACTATGTCTCTTGCCTCTGAATTTGTGAGCGCCTGCGGGCAGCCTTCCTATGCGCAAGAAGAGGAACCCGTGCTAGCCAATGACCCACTGTATTTACTCACGCCAATGGAGGTTGGAAAACTTTACGACGCCTATTCAGGGAATGATAAATCCGCAACTGAAAGCACTTTAATTTCTGAGTCATTCGATAGACACTATGCTTCACTTCCCACCAACGAAAAACACCTCCTTGCAACAGATATAGCCTCTGGCACTTACGAATCTATTGGTCACTACCTTCATGAGCGTGAAGTTCAAAATGCCATAGCCAATAATTTACCCGGTGCCAAAGAAGTTGCAGACCAATTTTATCCTGAGAATGAGTTTGACATCCCGGCTGAGCTGCCTTTAGAAACAGACAATCACGGCAACAATATCGTGCTGGCGACGTCTAAAACCAGCGGTGAATTCTTCATCGGATACGCCTTCGATTCAGAAGAGATGAGTCTATCTCTCCGTGAGATATCCTTTGCCAATAATAGCAATTCAAATACCCCTTCCCCCGATTTCACTGAAGGCTTATTGTCTAGTACTGGCTTATATATGCCAAATCTAAGCCTTGATGAATTCCGTTCTCTGGCAGAAGCTTATGTAGCACCGGAGCACTATCTAAACATAGACCCAAGAACTACCTATGGACAAGGTGAGCTTGTCAAACTTAAAAAAGATGAGTTAATGGACTACGCCTCTGTTCTTGGTGCGAGTAATAAAGGAAGCAGAGTTGATATTATCAATAGAATTTCAGATATAGCTTTCGCGAAAGAAAAAATATCACAAGGCATAGCTGATTTTACGAATGATCTGACTGCCGACGATACTAAAAGAATAAGGAATGCTGCAGGTGACTTCTTAAAAGAAATCAATCCAGCAGAATACCTTAAGCAGTGGCTTATCCAAAATAACGAAATGGTTAGTGCTGAGATCACGAAAAGGAACTATGGGAAAATACTAGATACGGCAGAACAAAGATTGAGACTTGAGGGTATCTTCCCTACAACCGAAAACAACATTTCACTTAAGCGTGACGAGTACAACATAACTCTCATAAAAAATACTAATGAACTGGGCAATATATCAAATGTTGACAACATAAAAGATGTGGCCGGATTACTTGCGTCGGATAACGATAGCGCGAGCGGGTATTCAATAATTAACAAGCTAGGCCTGAATGTTGATTCATTCCACAGTCTAATAAATTCGATACCACCACACATTATTGTCGCACCAGTTAGCTCTAATCTAAATATTCAATGGAAAATAAAGGACACTAACGCTGGCAACCAAGCTGAATATTTTGATGATCTGAAAAGCTTGCAGGAACGAGTTAGTCAATTTTCCACTTCATCCTCTTCAGGCCCAAGATATACCGAGGGCGATATGATCGCCTGGATAGAAAACGAAACTCTGAACATTGGTCACGTTGCTGCAGATGTAGTGGCGACGGAATCAAGAAACATTCCTGTTACCTACTCGGATGAGACGGGAAGGAACTATGTGCGAGATCTAGATATCGGTGAATCGATTAAAGTTCCAGAAGATCAATTCCAATCTGAGTACGAAACCATTCTTTCAACGTTTGAAGGGCAGTCTAAAGATTTAGTTTTGCACTTCCAAGATCTCTATGAAGAGTCGAAAATAGATGGTGGCCAAAGTGCAGCTAAAGCGCTTATGTTTGTAAATCGAGCTAAGGATCAGGCAGAAGAAATCGAAAAGTATAACAATCTACTACCGGATGGCTACTCCATTTATCAGGAAGGCAATGCCTATACTCTTAAAGCTACAGGTTCAGATAACAAACTAATTCTTAACACGGGTGATACATTTGTCAGCCCAGCAGAAATCACCCGAAACATTGCCGTACAGCAACGCTCAAATCTAAACGAGGATAGTGTCTATGAAACATACCGAAATGCTACCAGCACCACTGAATCAATGGGGTTTAATCGCGAAGAATCACTTGGAGTCAATGCTCCCAACGAAATCGCAGGAGCTTCAACTGACCAACGACTGGGAGACAACGTTGTTAAATTTGCAAGAGAGGATCACAACGGCAATGGAGGTGACGATGAGCCGCCTCACGACCCAGCACCCGGCCCCGGTGGCGGCGGAATTTCTGGAGCTGGCAACTTATCATCGTCGGATACGAGTTCAAGCACAGGAAATAGTATTGGCCGAAGTGCTCCCAGAACCCGAGGAGTCAGTTTTCAATTAAGCGAAACACTTGAGTCAGATGTAGCCAAGGGGCCTGAGCACAGAAAGAGGCTTAATATTGAGGCGCTTGAAGTGCGAAAAGATCTGCTAAATTCTGGGGTACCGGCCTCAAACGAGCAAAAGGAAATCTTGTCTAGATATACTGGCTGGGGCGGCTTGTCGAGTGTATTTAGCCAGTATGGGTATAACAGGGACAAATCTGATCTAATAGCTAGCTTACAAAGTGGAGAGTATGAGCATCTTAAACGAAGCGTGCTAACTGCTTTTTATACTCCTCCAACTATCACACAAGCAATTTGGGAAGCCGTTCAACACACTGGTTTCAGCGGAGGAAAGGTTCTTGATCCTAGTACGGGTACAGGGCAGTTCATTGGATGCTCTCCAGAGAGTATTGCGAACTCATCTTCGTTTGTTGGTAAAGAAATAGAACCCGTAAGCGCAAGTATCGCGAAATTACTATACGGGAACGAATCCATTCACCTTGAGCCCTATGAGAAAGCCAAGCTACCAAATAACTATTTTGATATCGCTATATCAAACATACCGTTTGGTGATGTTAAGGTTTTCGATAGTGAGTATAAAAAACACAATTTTAAGATCCACGATTATTTTTTCTCAAAGTCACTAGATAAAGTTAGGCCTGGAGGTCTAGTTGCTTTTGTGACCTCCACGGGAACACTAGACAAAAAAGACCCTGCAGTTAGGGAGCATCTATACGAAAAAGCGGATTTAGTAGGTGCAATACGCTTACCTAGAAAAACATTTACCGGTTATGCGGGCACTGATGTCAATGCCGACATCATCATTTTAAGAAAACGCCAAGAAAACGAGAAACCACAGGATAATACATGGCTTTGGTCAATCGAACGCGAGTATCAAGTACCAGGTAGAGAAGAAGGCGTTAGCCTGCCCTTAAATAGATATTTTCTAGACAACCCTTCGATGGTAATTGGTGACGTGGTGGCGGTGTCCGGTAGACATGGCCCGGAGCTCGCCACTTCCTATAGTGGGAGTAGCACCATTGCCGATGAGGTCAAACTAAGAATTGATAACCTGCCGAAGAATATCTACACCGAAAATATTGAAACTTCAATTGTAAAGGATGCACCTCTACAAAAGCTGGAAGCCAAAGAGAGCCTAAAAGCGGGTAATTATGTGGTTTCAAATGGCGCAGTCGGTATTGTAACCCCTGAGTTCAATCAGGTAACCAGCTCTTATGAAAACACCTTTATGCCGGTAAAGTTAAGCGACTCAGACCGGGCAAAAATATCAGGCATGGTTGCCCTTAGGGACTTAGCTAAAGATACAATAAACCTGCAGCTCGGAACTTATACCCAAGACCAACTTCTGGAACTACAAGCAAGCCTAAATTCATCATATGATCGTTTCGTCAACGACCACGGAAATTTAAACTCTACAAAAAATCGCAGACTGTTTTCAGCTGATCCTGATTCTCCGCTGTTACTTGCCTTAGAAAAAATTGGCTCCAATAAAGATGAATATGTTAAGACAGACATATTCACTGAAGCGACAATACGTAAATCAACCATTCCGTCAAAAGCTGAATCAGCAGAAGAAGCTTTAAATATTTCACTTGGGGTTAAGGGCTCGATCGATACAGCATATATTTCGAGCCTTACAGAAGAGCCATGGGATTCAATTGCTGATCAGTTAGGACCAATGATCTACCTAGACCCAAAAACTAATTCGTGGCAAACCAAAGAACAATACCTGTCAGGTAATATAGGAGAAAAACTATCCTACGCTAAAGATGCTGCAAAGTTGGACAGTCAATACGAACGGAACATATCAGCTCTTAAAGAAGTGATGCCTACCCCTATTCCATCATACGATATTAAAGTGAGGCTTGGTGCCACGTGGATACCTGTAGATGATATAAGCTCATTTGCCGCGCATATCGTTAGTGGTAAAAACGATCTTCGTAACCCACAAGATAAATATGGTGTGAGTCAATTCGGTGGGAGCTGGTCCGTTAAACCAGACGCATGGGAACTTTCGACGAATGAAGGACGAGTGTACCAAGAGTGGGGAACAAAACGGCTAAGCGCGATCGACCTGATTGAGAAGCTATTGAACAACCGACAGATTGTTGTGCGTGATAAGCTTGATAATGGAACCACAGTGGTTAATAGAGATGAAACTCTAGCAGCTAACCAAAAGGCTGACGCTCTCAATACAGAATTCAGAGAATGGATCTGGTCCGACCCTGATAGGCTCAGCCGATTGGAGAAGTTATATAACGATCGATATAACGTCTATGTGGAGCCACACTATTCCGGCGCGAGTGTCCGATTGGATGGTATTAGTCCTACTCTTAAAGGCAAGCCTTTCGAAGCAAGAGACAGCCAAAAAGCGGCTATACAGAGATATATATTCGAAGGGCGAACACTTAACGCCCATCCGGTAGGCGCAGGAAAGACCCTTGAATTAGTTGGATCGGCAATGGAGGGCAAAAGACTAGGCATTCACAATAAACCCCTTATTGTTGTTCCCAATAATATCCTGTCTCAATTTGGAAGAATGGCTTTGGAGTTATATCCCGGTGCAAATACCTTAGTCATTGATCCAAAACAGCTTTCAAAAAACGCTAGGAAGGAATTTACAGCAAAAATTGCGACATCCGACTGGGATATGGTGGTTATCGCTCAAAGCTCATTTGACAAAATAGCGACTCCTCCTGACCATCAAAGATCTGTAATCGAACAGGAAAAATATAAGCTCGAGGAAGCTCTCAATGAACTTTCTGGTACCGATAATCGAGCAGCTCAGCTAACGGTTAAGCGCCTTGAGCGCTCACTTGATAACCTCGAAAAGAAGATCGAAGAATTGGTCGACGGCGACAAGAAAGATAATTTTCTATATTTGAACGAAATCGGTGTAGATGCACTATTCGTAGATGAGGCGGATAACTACCTCAACCTTTTCACTCCAACCCAGATGAGTCACGTACCTGGAGTCAACACTAGCTCCAGTCAGCGAGCCATGAACATGCTCATGGCCGTGCGATATATACAAGATCTAAATGAAGACTATCGGGGGGTAATATTTGCAACTGGTACAGACATACGAAATAGCATGTCTGACATGTATACGATGCTTCGCTATTTAGGCCCGGATATACTTGAAGCATCACAATGTGAAAGCTTTGATTCGTTTATGGGGACTTTTGGAGAAGTTGTCAAAACAGTTGAAGTGAACCCCGAAGGCACCGGCTATAGAGAAAACTCTCGCCTATCGAAATTCACCAATATCCCAGAGATGGTCATGATGTACCGGCAGGTAGCCGACGTTTTGACAGACGCCCAACTCAAACTTCCCAAGCCCAAAGTTGAGGAAATTAATATTGCAGCTGATTCTGGAGCCTGGTTAAGAATGTATATGGCGCATCTCGCAGAACGCGCAAAAGCTACACGCTCAGGTAGCGTTGACAACAGAGAAGATAACCTACTAAAGATCGCAAATGATGGACGAAAGGCAAGTCTAGACATGAGGCTGATTGACCCTCGAATTCCGGATGACCCTAATAGCAAAGTCAATCAGTGTATTCAGAATGTAATTATGGAGTGGGAAGCAGGTAAAAATAAAAAATTGGCACAAATTGTTTTCTGCGACATGGGGGTGCCCAATAAAAACAAATTTAGTGTTTATGAAGATATAAAGAATAAGCTCGTAAGTTCAGGCATCCCAGAAAAAGAGATCGCATTTTCACAGGACTATAAGACTGACGCAAAGAAAAAACAGCTAGAAGGAGATATAAATTCTGGTGCTATTAGAGTAGTTGTAGCATCTACTGAAACGTTAGGTGTAGGCTCTAATATTCAGGAAAGACTGGTTGCGCAGCATAACCTAGATGCCCCCTGGCGCCCGCGGGATTTAGAACAGAGAGGCGGCCGAATGGAAAGACCTGGAAATACCAACGACCAAACTAGAAGGTATAACTATACCCAGTCAGATTCTTTTGATCTATTTATGTGGGAAACCCTAAAGAGGAAGGCTGCATTTATTCAACAAGCTAAAGTCGATCCTAGATCCGCAGCACGAGAAATAGATGAAGATTTGAACCCAACCTACTCAGAAGTTATGGCTATAACAACTGGTAATCCACTTATTAGGCAAAAGATCGAAGTGGACTCTACTGTCGAGAAATTACAGTCGGCAGAAAGATTCCATAAGCGCGCCCAATGGGATAATTCTAACCAGATAAGCAATCATCAATCACGGATCGATTCACTGAATGAGTATATAGGTAAAACCGAAGGACTAATTGCTGGTATTAAAACAAATAATTCCGAAGTAATCATCGATGGACATAGGTATACGGGCCAAAGCGAGTTATCAAAAAAAATTAGTAAAGTATTAAAGCATCACAATGAAAACAATACCTACAAAGGAGAAAATCGTATCCACCTAGGAACAATCGGAACCGTTCCTTTTTTTCTTAGCCATAGATTAATGGATGGCCAATGGGCAATGCGAGTTGGGGATAAAGATTCGTCACGCGTAGTATCTGATCTTAAATCCGTAAAAGCTAAGGTGGAATCGTTGATGACATACGATAAATCATTGAGTCTTGATATTAAGCGCGCTGAACGCGAGATATCTAAGCATAGCTCTGCCATCGAATCACTAGTTGATGTTGCATCGAAGCCTTTTTCAAAGAAAGAGGAGCTTTTACACGCTTTAGATATGCAGAAACAAATCAACACGGATCTATCAGAATCAGCTAACGATGAAATAGATAAAAACCATCAAACACTAGAAAAGTTTACTGATGCAATAGAGTCAATCCCCCTACGCGCAAGTAAGATGCGCGTAGGATAGAAAACTACGCTTTTCGACATTTTTTTATTGAACACGGTAAGGCGCTCACACAAACTCAAAGTACTTAGAAGAGTGAGAGCGCTATGGACCTATATATTGCTGAAAAACCTAGCTTGGCTAAAACCTTAGCTGAGCACTTGGCTAAAGGGGGGAAAACCGAAAGTAAAAAAGGTTACATCATTGGTGATGGCTGGGTGATGACCTGGTGTCTTGGTCACCTATATGAGCTAGCCGACCCTTCAGAATATTCCAGTGAATGGGGTGGTCCTTGGCGCCTCGAAGCACTCCCCATAATACCAAAGACATTTAAATACCGGCCGGTTGAGAGAACCAAAGATCAACTGAAAATCGTACATGATTTGTGTGCGAAATCAGCACGTATCATTTCAGCCGCTGACGCCGACAGAGAGGGATGTGCGTTATTAGATCTAGTGATTCAGCACTCCCCATTCAAAGGCCCAGTTTTTAGACTATGGCCAATTGATCTATCCACAAAAGGCTTAGATAAAGCATTCTCGACTATAAAGCCAAATTCTGAGTATCGTCCTCTTTCGGTTTCAGCCTTATGCAGATCTCAAGCGGATTGGCTGGTGGGAATAAATTTTACGCGCTTATACACTTGTTTAGCTCAAAACAAAGGGTATCAAGGAACGTTATCACTTGGACGCGTACAAACCGTTGCCTTTTCTATTGTCCACAATAGATGCATTGAGATCGAAGAATTTAAACCATTACCTCACTACGCTCTCGAAATCGAATTCACCGCTGAAATAGGAAAGTATCTGGCACAATGGGTGATACCTTCAGAATTAACCAATGAAGACGGTTACCTAATTGATAGGGCAAAATCTGAAGCCGTAAAACAATCGGTTCAATCCTCTCAGGGGCTCATAAAAGATGTCCATATCGAAGATAAAGCACAGTCTGCCCCTCTTCCATTTTCACTTTCTCAATTGCAAACGTACTGCTCAAAAAAATGGGGATACGCTGCAAAGCAGGTTTTAAATACATGTCAATATCTCTATGAGGACCTGAAAGCCTTTACCTACCCAAGAACAGATTGTTCATACTTGAGTGAGGGGGATTTTAATGACGCAGCTAATATCTGCACCACAATAATTGATGCGAATAATCTTTCGTCAGACAATCTGAACTTAGATATTCGATCCAAGCCTCGATGTTACAACGATAAAAAAACGACAGCACATACAGCTATCATTCCCACATCATGCCCGCCTAACTTTGACAGGTATAAAAACCTTTCGCCTAAGGATCAAAAAAATAAGGGCATCGGGTCTATAGAAGTCCTTGAAAATATCTATATGGCAGTATCCTCAAGATTTCTAGCTCAGTTCATGCCTAAACATCAATTTCAATCTACAACCATAATCACTGTATGTAAGGGGTATGAATTCAAGTCAAAAGGAAAGGTTGTTGTACTAAACGGATGGAAAGAGTTGCTCGATGATAAAGACGACTCTGATGATACTGAAAACCAGCTACCGCATGTGAGAAAAGGGGAGTCCGTAGTAGTCTCGGATTCAAAAGTATTAGATAAGCGTACGAAAGCGCCTGAGTATTTTACCGAAGGAACCCTTATTGCAGCGATGGCAAACATTTCAAAATATATTGAAGATGAAGAAATACGCCAAAAACTGCGCGAAACAGATGGCATAGGAACTGAAGCCACAAGGGCAGACATTATCGAACGCCTGAAAAAGATAGGATACCTCAGAGTTGATGGAAAAAAACTAATTGTTACGTCAATGGGGAGAGAAATATTCCCGTCTATTCCTCCGTATTTTAAAACAGCGGCAATGACAGCAATTTGGGAAAGAGCTCTTCAACGAATTGCGGAAAAAAAGATTGATCACAACGCATTTGAAAAAAATATTGGTAGTTGGACGGAAACACAGATTCGAATGCTTTTGGATAATCCACCAGACCTAGCCCTTGCTATTGATGACAAATACAAGTGCAAGGAATGCAATGCTCCTGTTATCCGAAGATCCGGGAAATTTGGGCATTATTGGCCATGTACTAACCGTGAATGCAAAACGTCGTATAAAGATTTCAAGATGGCACCTCTTTACCCGCTTGAAGGTGACGGCAACGCTTGTCCAGAATGCACAAAAACTGGCCGGGACGGATTAATGAAAACACGTACGTCAAAAGAGAACAGGGAAAAAGGATCACCAGCAAAAATATTTTTGGGGTGTAACAAATTTCCTGAATGTAAACATGCGGAGTGGAAGGAATGACAAATATAACCCCTAGTGCGCTACTTACACGTTGCCCTAATTGTAACGCAATATTAAATATTAAAGAGAAGATTGGAGATGGGTCATCAGTCTGCACAAATTGTGAATATTCTGAACCTGCCGGCAGTGGCCATATCGTTACATTCTTAGCGTCATGTCTAACAGAGTATTCTCTAATGCATGATGTTGACACTGCATTTATACAAGATTACGAATTCCCTATTCGTTCATGCATGGAAGGAAATGGACTTCTTCCAGTCTTAGTTGAACGTGCCAAGCACATTCAAATTACAAGTGGATATGCGGATATGCCTGGCATGAGCCTTCCTTTTAAGATGGTAGTCGATATAAAAGGGCCTCTACAAATGAGAGTCGTCTATACCGGCGGAGATCTGAATATTGCTACCGCTCTTTCGTTCCTTTGCGAAACAATTCATGAAGCGATGCATCTCACTCAGGCAAAAAGTACAAAACACTACAACAATCAAATCTGTTTAGACTATCTCCCAAATATGGATAAGACTATTAATCTTTCAGAAACTGTCGCAGGAAGAATGCAGGACGCGTTTCAAAAAGCTTATATCCAACAGTCATCTGGAGTCAAGGTAAATGAAAGATGAAAATCCTGCGTTAGACGCTCTAAACAATCTTGAAAATAAGAATAAAGACAATTCACCAACCCCACTACCTTATATCGTAAACGGGATAAGAACATGCGGCCCATTGTTTGCCGCAGCACTTAACTATGACAGCCTAGAAATTGATAAAGATATTGATGAGATGTTAGACGCAACAAAATCTCTAATTGATAGCGTAAAAACTGTATTAGTAAACAAAGGAATAAACGTTTCTGAATATGAAAATTCTGCGATAAATGCATTCTGTATCCGAGTCGTCGCAGAAAACTGGAAGAACTCTCAAGAGGTTTTCCAGTCACTGGTTGATCCCGTAGTGACCTCTCTTGAGGAGCAAGGTATTAGTGCCGAAATCGGTCTGAGAGAAATACAGACGCACTCAGGAGAAGAAATTACTGCAAACATTATTGTAACAGGTGAAATATTTAGTGTTCTCCATGTACATCCTCGAATAGAGATTGAAAACACTATGTGTGCTCAATGCATCAAAGAAGTCCTCAAGTCAGCTAAACGAGCGGTAGAGAAACTTACACAGTTTCATATACCTTATGAAGATGCTGAGGCTGTATCGGGACATATAACGCTGCAGGCAGGAAATATCTTTGTAGCAATACTAAAGAGAGAAATAAAACTATTTGAAGATAATCAACGATATTCATCAATGTCAGATGAAAACGTAAGTAACGATATATCGTTTGAGACAATATTTCGTACATATAAAGTTGCGATGAACGGCTTCGTGGATGCTATCTATGTTAACAGTAGGATGGTGAGCTGATGGCTAGATCATTAATTGATGGTGCATATGATTTATATCTTCAGAAATTTGGAAATGGTTGTCAGTTCGATGTCCCAATACATATTCGTGAAAATGGTGATATTGAAGAAATAAACATCAGGGTATGGGCTAAAGACTCTCGAGAAGCCGAAGAACGTGCTCTAGCAAAAGCGCAATCAATAGATTTTAGTAAGCAGCAAAAAATTCAAGACAAGTCTCTTGGTGTAATACTGCCGGTCGACCATTACAAACCATCTGGCATCTACAGAACAGTAACCTCCCCTTTTGCGGTATGGAGAGATCCAGTCTACAAAAAAGGAGCCAAAAATATACTAAATGGCTCAGTATATAAAGCTGGAACTATGACAAAGCTGTCATTTAAAGGGCTCATGAGGGTTTTTAATAATTCAGACAGTGATGAAAATCTGACAAGAGAATATCTTGAAAAAGCACACAGAGTAAACATCATTACCTTTTTTATCTGGTTGGGGTTTTCACTTGTAGGACTAATGTTTTTATTGCTTGGCTTTCATCCTGGATATGAAGATCGGTTTATCATCAGCTGGCTAAATCAATATATTATTTCAGGAATAGTCTGTATCTCTGTCGGCACCATCGCGCTAATAAAGACGTATAAAGATTACCAGTGGATATCGAACAAACTAAATGAATTTGAAGCTATAGCTGAGGAAGAACATGACTGATTACTCGTATATAGATTATGTATCCATGGCCGTTAGTGATCCACCTTCCGCTTATCATGCATCGCCAATTACTAGTAAATGTAAATCCGAAATTTCAGATCGCTTCAATATTCCGGAAATAATATTGGATGCATACCTCAAAACAGAGGGCGCTTCTGAAGGGCACATAAGAAACAATAGTGACGGCACATGGGACGTCGGCCCTATGCAGATAAATAGCTCGAACTGGAATACGTTTTATACCAAATTCGGGGTGCTCCCCGTCGACATACGTTACAACGGCTGCATAAATCTTATGGCCGGGGCCTACATAATTCGAGGGCATATGGATAAAAAAGGAAAGGAAAATATCACTGACTGGAATACATTCTTTCAAGTCGCAGCTAATTATCACTCAAAGACACCGGAGGTAAATAGTCGATATCAGGAAAAGTGGGTCGAAAATCTAACAAGTCTACTAGAGGTAAAGGACAATGAGCGCTAAGAGTTCCCCTTACAATAATGGAGGAAACGATACCTTAATGATTGTTGGTGGTGCGCTGCTTCTAGTGTTCGTACTCCTCCTAATCGTTTGGTTTAATTTCCACCCTTTTATTTCACTGATAGTTATAAAGATTGCATATGTTACTTTGCCGATTTTGGAAGCTATTCATTCATGGTCGGCAAGCATAGGGTTGCCTGAAAGTTACTTAAATATCGTAATACCACAACATGTTATTGATGACCTACCTAACTACAAGTATTGGTTACCTCGTACAGATCCTAAAACGGTAGATTTTAAGACATTCGTCTCTTTTGCTGAGCTCACTGGATACTCAGTTAGGTTATTTTTGCCGTTGATTTCCATCCTATGTATCGTATACGTTTGGAAGAGATCAAAAGCAGCCAGATTATCTAGAGTGATGAATATATTTACCCTCGCCAAATTTACTATGTCACAGTTCCCCCAAATTCGCCCAGCGATTATTGAAGACCTTTTAAAAATAGACCCCGATAAAGGCTACTTTAGAAGAGAAGATTCACCGATTCGGTTCGCAATAAAAAACGGCCTGATACAAGTGTACCTTGCGGATTTCAAAGGGCAATTACTACCAACAAAAGTTACTCCAACTTTTGATAAATCGAAATCAAGAAAGGAAGGAATGGAGTATGTTATTGATGATTATTCCAGGGGAATTTCTAAACTGCATAATAGATGCATTTTAGATCGGACTAAAACTGAAAGGCTTTTTATTTCTCAGCTTGGAAAGCCATGGACAGGGTCGACTGATTTAGCACCTTTCACTCGAGCACTATACAGTGCGTTTATTGCATTTGCAGCTGGAAGTAAAGATGAAGCCTTTGCGCTATTAGATCAATTCAATCGCAGTTGGAAACCCCCAAAGAAAAAGAATAGTTCCGCAGAAATAGATATTACCGGTATTGATAAAACTATCGAAAAATATGAAAAACTCCCGGAAATTAAAGAGTTAATTAGTTCACATGCCTATGTTAATACAGTAATGGCTCGCCTACTTGAAGCAGCAAGAACCAAGGGCCGTCTAGGTACCCCCCTATTTCTTTGGATTAAAGTTGTCGATAGAGTCTTATGGTATTCCCTAAACCAAGAAGGAGGTCAGTGCGGGTGGAGTGAGGCTGCCGGTGCTCGAGCTCATAAAATTGCAGAAAAATCAGTAGGCGGGCCTCTCCATCAACCGTATGTAGAAACTGCCGTCTCGGAATTTGAAGAGTATTTACAGTTTAGAGAGGGCTGGATTCCCCTGCCAGAAGATCTTCCAAAGACACCTAAGGAGGACAATTAACGATGTCCGTACAATACAGAGCCCCAGAAGAACAACAGCGCGTTAGAAAAGAATACGCATTTAAAGATACGAGAAGAACGACTGAATATTTTAGAGACGAAGCTCCGAAATGGGATGTTTCTATCGTAATTATTTTCATATTCTGTGCGGCCCCCTTTTACAACCCGATCATCGCATGGTTATCAATTCCTTTATCGATAACAATTGCGTTGTGGTCAGGCGGCGCTCGCCCAAATCGTTCTCTCCCAATGAAACTACCTTGCAGTCTTTCTAGGCAGATCGACTATAACGATCCGAAACCAGGACAAGCTAACAAATTTAACAAAGCGAGTGGCACAATCCTTCTTGGAAACCTTAGGAAAGGTAGAACCGAGGTATGGATCGCGGGGAAAGATCTTTTAACGCATATGCTTCTTATCGGTACAACTGGGGCAGGTAAGACAGAAACACTGATTTCCCTGTCCGCGTGTACCGCATTCTGTATGGGAGGCGGAATAATATACGTAGATGCAAAAGCTGCACCTAAACTTCTTTTTCAATTTGCTACCTTAGCAAGAATATTCGGAAGAGAAGATGACCTGCGTATTATTAACTACATTACAGGCAATAGATCCCTTAAGGAAAGGTATTGGGAGCGACTATCGAATACAACCAACCCATTTGCCAGAGGCACTGCAGGGACTTGCTCGCAAACCTTAGTTGGATTGATGCCTGCCGGCGGCGCAGAGAATAAAGTATTTTCTGATAAAGCAATTGCTGTTCTAAATGTATTGATGCCCGCTCTGGTGGAATTGCGCGATATGGGTGTCATCAATATTACGCCTTCGCTTATTGGGGAATCCATTGGGCTAACCAAAATGATGGAGCTTGCAAAGAATCATATAGAGTTTTCAGGTGTCCATTACCAAAATATTTCGCTTTCAGAGAGAACTGTAAAATCTATTGGTACTTTTTTGAAGGCCCTACCAGGTTTCAACTCAAATTTACCCCCTGAAAAGCAGCCAGAAGAAGTAGCCCGTCAATTCGGCTTTGCTGAAGGTTATTTTACACGTGTATTAGCTAATTTGGCCGGTACGTTTGGACACATATACGAAACGGAATTAGCTGATGCTGATTTCGTAGACATCGTTATGAACAATAGGATTCTCGTGGTTCTTGTCCCCGCCATGGAGCAGGCAAGCGAAGAAAGAGCCGCCCTAGGAAAAGTTGTTCTATCAAGTATCCGTACCGCAATGGCCCAGGGTTTGGGTGGTAAAGCTGAAGGTAATCGCGAGGATGTAATTGACTCACTGCCGATTGATCTAAGAATACCAACAATAATTATTGTGGATGAATATGCAGAAGTTGCTGTTGATGGTTTCGCTGTAACGGCAACTCAGGGCCGCGGCCTTGGGATGTCTGTCGTCTTCGCGGGTCAAGATCTTGCTGGCTTTGTGAGGGCTTCCGAACAAGAGGCCGATATGATTTTTGGTAACACTAGGCTAAAAGTATTAATGGCTCTTGAGGATCCTGAAATTACCTGGAGAAAATTTAAAGAACTTGCTGGAACAATGAAAGTAGCTGAGGGAGCCGGCTGGGAGCAAGATGTTGATGGCATGGATACTTACAAAACCAATATATCAGCTGGTATTAGGGATGCTGACAGAATCGACTTCCAAGATCTTAAAGAGCAAAGAGAGGGTGAGGGGCATGTTTTTGAGCGGGCAAACATTCATCGAGTACAAATATTTCACCACGGAATTGATGATAAAAAGCTAGTTAGCAATTTTCGAATCAATAGAATGTTAAAAGTAAAGTCGCCTGATCCAGATACATTGGAGCTGCTTCAAGATAAGGTGGCTAAGAATATCGAATTAGAGAGAATCCTTGCTAGCGGAGAGTCTCCTGAAATTGGAAATATACCAACTTTAGACAAGCTATCCGTAGTAAATGGTTTCACCGAAGATGATCGCTGGCCATGGAGGTTGCTGGCAACTGTTAGCGCGAATGATCCGCACATTCCTACCTCCACCGCATCGGATGTTAGATCAATTGCCCAGAATGAAAATCAGGATTTGTCAAGCGCAATTGAAAGCCTAAATAAAGTCCAAGAAAGCACCATAAAACCTGAAGACAATATTGAACCTTTATTAGGTAACGAACCACCTAAGGAAAAAGAGGATGCTAGAAAGACGGGTGCGACTAAAAATAATTATGATTTTGCGGGCATGGAAGGAATGGATATGGATGATTTGATGGGAGAAGAATCCATTGAAGAAGAGCCCGTTAATGAAGCGAAAGATGAGTTTTCTGAACGAATCAATACCGCTCTATCTAAAGCTGAAAACCACTGGATATTCAAGTCCAATACTGATGAAGGTGGTCTGACAAAAGCTCGTCGTATTTACGGCAGTATGGTTGAGATTAACGGCCTTGCAGGCGTTCCTGAACGGGAATCCCAATCTGTAGCTCTTGACGCTATCGAAGGAGTTACAGACGCTGTAATGTATCCTTCAGATGATATCGAGTCTAAACCCGAAGATGTGGACGATCTATGGGACGCATTACACTCACTGGAAGACTAATTAATACTACATACCAAAATATAGTTATGATAAGTAGAAGAATAAAAAAGGCCGATCTTGAAGGATCGGCCTTTTTAAATATATAAATTGAAATATTAATTTACATTCGCTGGGTAGGTCCGGCACCGAAAAGAGAACGAAGACCTGCCATGATATTCTGCGCAGAGTTTTGAATACGCTCTAAAATCCCCTGCTTGTCTTTCGAATCGGGAAGATCTTCCAGACGTTTCTTCGCTTGTTCTTGCCAATTATTCATCAAATCTTCCAAGCGCTGAGGGTCTTGATTTGACTCTTTGAGCATTCCACTTAAGCGTTCTGCACGCTGTTCAATATGACCCTGGAAATACGAAATATCCTTGTCAGCCTCCTTGAAATCCGTTTTTGATTTTGCCATATTTAGTATCGCAGGTGCTTTTGCAAGCATTTCAGGATCGCCACTTTCCTCAATAGTATGCAGTTTTTTAGCCCACTCTGTTTGCTTTAGGCGATCAACAGATCGAATATGCGCATCCATATCGGTTTGGAGATTAATAAACTCGTTGTCAACTCTTGCTTGCTTCCACTCATCAACACGTTGAGGGTTAAAGCTGTTTTCCATAGCTTTCTGAGCAGGATTAAAATGAAAATGAGCTCCAGCTTCAACCTTATTGGATATGGTGGCGCCCCCAGATCCTGTGTCAAACGCCTCTTTAGTTTGTCGCATAGCGGAAACACCAGTACCTAGAGCCATCCCTATTCCATTAAACACTCCATTTATTACAGAGCCGAATGCATGGCCAAACGCACCTAGCGCACTAGTTTGCATCATTCCTGGCTGTTGCTGTTGTTGTGGGTACCCATAATCAGTAGGCGTATTATTTTCATTACTCGTAAATATTTCTTTGTCTTCATCCTTGTTTTTGTCTCCATCTAGGGCGTCTTCTGATTTGGCTTCAGAGCTAACGACCTTTTCAGACTCAGCATTGGAATCGGTATCGTCTAGGCTGGTAGAAGCCTTTTCAGAATTTGAATTTTCCAACTGATCCTCTTTTACCTCTAGATCAGGTAACTCCTTTTCTGAATCATCGATACTGGAGTTTTGTTTCTGTTCTAGCTCTTCAATGTCCTCTTCTTTCTGATCCTCATCTTCTTGATCATCTTGAGTGTTAGACTCCCCAGCCAGTTCTTCAACCATACTACGAATATCGTCACTCATTTCAGCGGCGGTGTCAGGTATGATTTCTTCACTAAAATCTTGATCATCTATTGGTTCAGGAAATTCTCCTTCCTCCATAGCTCTCAATAGATCTTGTGTATCTGCGTCGTCTGTAGGCACGTACCCCTCATCCAAACCAAGAGGCTGTTGATCTCCCATCACGAGATCTATTTTATCCTGGTCTACTTCTTCCTGTTTACCTTCAAACTGAACGACGGTATTGTCATTAATTTTTTCGTCATCCATTTCTCTGTCCTCGCGGTATAGATTTATTTAATTATGTACGCACTTATACATTTTTGAAATGAAACAGCCACTTAAATCCATAGAATGCCTTAAATATAAGGCAGCATGATCTATGATTCATTATTATCGAGTTCGTCAATCTTTCGACTCAACCCCTGCGTAACAAGGATTGCCAACAATTGATTCCGCCATTCCCGCCGCTGAGATAGCAAGAATAACAATGCGTTTTCCTCAGATTTGAGGTACGTAATTTCACGATTTAACCCTGTTTTTGTTTGAATCTTGATATTCATAAACCACCCGTCTGAAGTAATTCGACCGTTCACAAGGGCGTCAAATGTTTCCGTCATACTCATTTCTGGGTAGCTAGAGCTTCTACTTACATATGATCTAACAAAATCTGGATCAGAAAATTGCGCTCTACCAGAAATCATTTGATTAACAATTGCAGACACGAAAGCTATCTTTGAATTATGTACGCGTCGTGATAACTCATACTCAAGAGCCTTAGGAGAAGACAAATCTTTCCTAGGGATAATAGGCAAAGGGTGAGGATTAGAGAGATATGTTAATAGTGTTTGAATGTTTGTCAGTTCTTCTTGGCTATACGTCTTTTCAGTATTAATAATTTGGCCTTCGTAAACATCATCATTCGCCATCAACCTATGATTCGATGCGATAGCCGTGTCTGATGCGGATAACTCTTCAGAGAAAACCGCCTGATTATTGGAAATCTCATTTCCCAATTGTACCGACTTTAAATAACTCTCTTTAATGCTATCCGCACCGTTCGACAAAATCTCTCCGGTCTCAGGCATTGCTAATACTGAAAAATCCCGATTATTATCACTAATCTTTTCTGCCAGGTACTTTTCACGAAGGGTTTGAACGAAGACATTGTTTATCGCATCGGTTGAGAATTCGTGAGCCTTTATTGTCGCGGTATTTGCCAGCTCTATTTTAGCCGTCCTAGCATCCAGCGCCCCTAATAGATCCATCGTATCAGAAGTCCAAACATCTACTAAGTCAGTACCCAAACTTACCGTGGATTGGGTAGTGTCATTCAGACCTTGTAACAACTGTTGATTAGCGCTCGCCTGGCTTTGAAGCGCAGAAGATACTGATGCTCCCATTGCTTGAAGTGCGGCACCACCACAACCCGCATCACAAAATGGTAGGCAAGGCTGCCACCCGTATGCAGAGCTTGAAAGGGCAGAGAACAATATCAGAATCTTAAATTTCATAAGGATTTATGTGCCCCGCTCAACCCTTCCGCTTTAGACTCTTGTTTTTTTGCAAGAATAAGGGCCAACAGATCATTTGACGACGACGATAGATTGTCTAGTTGGACCTTCAAGTGTCCACTTACAGCTGTTTGGTATGTTTTTTCACGCTGGAGGCCTATTTGGTTTAACCTCAGGATTGACCCCCACCACTCTGGATCTGTTAGCCGTCCGTTTATATCAGCTTCATAGAAAGCGATTAAACTTGTATCACCACTCTGGTTAGTATTCGCATCTTGGTAATAGTCAGCCCACGAAGCATCAACCAATCCAACTTTAGACATGGACGCATGTAGCAAACCACTATATGTCATTGCCAGAAGTGATATTTCTCGCTTCCGACGTAGATTATAGGTTTCATCAAGGATACTTTTGTCTTCGACCAAAGGGTATTTAGAAACAGCAAGCCCAATCAATAATTGCAAACTTTGGAATTCATCTCCCTCGAGGACCCGCGATGTTAATATCCTATCTAGTCGGTCGTTATCTGCCAGCATAGTAAGTGACTGCATTCTGTGTTGCCCATTACCCGCGCCTGATGAGGTACTATTCTCATCACTAACATAATCAATAAACTCTTCTGTTGAGGATATCAATATCTGATTAAATTGGGCGTTAAGTGTTTTAATTGCAATAGCTTGGTTTGCCCCAGTTTCACCACTTACAGGATTCGCATTACCTCCAAACAGTCTGTTGTTCTCTGAAGTCGATCTTGCTATTTCTATTTCCTTTAGAGCATTCACAAGTGAATTAACGCTGTGATCGGCTAGCCTTTCAAGCGACTTCGTCGCGACATTATTTGATAATTCAATTTTCGCAGTAGAAGCACTTAATCCGTCCATAAGATCACTGTTCTGATTCATTAAAGCATCGTTAACATCAGTCCCTAGATCAGTCATCGCGTCAATTGCATCTTGTACTGCGCTCGTTAGATCTTGGTGTGCACTGCTGAGGTTGTTAAATCCACTGGATATATTTGTTCCCATTTGATTTATTGCGGCTCCCGCACAACCACTGTCACACGGAATAATCCCGCATACTGACGGCGGGCAGCACGGACCTAATCCAAAATTCGCATAGGATATTGACGGTAAACAAACAAGAATAAAAAACGGCAATATACGTTTTGCTTTTATAATGCAATTAAGTAACATTAGTTTCTCCTGGCAGGCACAACAGGCTTCGATTCCTCTAACTCGGAGATAGCTAATAATGCAAGCATCGATAGTTTTTGTTCTTCTTGCTCAACCAAACGGAGAAGCATATGGTTATTAATTGCTTGCTGATAAACCTGCTCTCTAAGAATTCCCGCTTCCGTTTTTGTTTTTATATCTTGATACCATCCCTCAGAAGAGAGTTTACCTATCGTTTCAGACTCCAACATGCTTAAAATACTTACATTACCTTCCGAGTCAGGAGTTGCCATAACATAACCTTGTTGCCAATCATTGGCAGAGATAGGAATTAATGGTTGCTTATCGGCAATGCTTTTTGCTAGAACTGAATGCGCTAACCCTAATTTAGCATTTAGGAGTTTTCTATCAAATTCATACTCTGCTGCTTTAGGGCTAGACGCCATTTGCTCTTCTGTAGCCGCAGGGAGTGGAACGGGGTTTACTAACATGGTTAGCAATTTTTGTAAATTTAGTGATTGATCTCTAGTTATTTGACGCTCAGAAACAAGAGGAATTGGATTCCAAACATCATCACCTTCCGTTAAAAGAATTGCTTTTTTCATTCCCGATCCAGCTTGATCTACATCGCTAGTATTGTTGTTCCATTCATGCATATCATCGGACATTTGCCTCCAGATCTGATTGGACTGTACAAAACCTTCTTTAAGAAGTGGGGCTCGGTTCGCTCCAATAACTCCGGATAAAGGTTGAGCCAGCTGATCACTGTAGGTTTTATTGTTTTCGGAAACCTCTTCGGCGACCCGAACGTCCTTTAACGCTTTTACTAGACTCTTTACCGTATGATCAGTCATACGCTCTACTGTCTTGGTGTTTTGCTGAATGGATAATTCAATTCGATTAGTGGATGCCGATAAGCCCTGTAGAAGCTGCTGTGTATTTAAATTGATGGCTGCTTGCAGAGTTGTATTTACTGCTTGTATTGAAGTATTTAGAGCCTGAGTCGCCGATACATTCGCTTGCACAGAAGTAGTAACAGCATTAATTGAGCTTGTCATTGTTGCGTTCGCCGATTGTGCGGCAGCCTGAATACAGGGATCGCATCCTGCTTTAGCAGTTAATGGGAACGCGAAGATAAAACTGGCGGCAAATATAAATACATTATTTCTCATGACAATACCCTAGTTTTCATTCCAAAGTTGCTTCACATCAAGAGCATCTTCAATTCTATTTTCCCAATCCTCTTTATTATGCCCGGGAGTATCTTGATTAGCAGATGCTTTATTTATCGCTCCGCTAATCACCAAGGGCGGAGGAACTTGCCCCAATGTATCGGTAGTAACTTGTGTAGCTAGTTCGGTATTATCCATTTCAACATCTGTACTCAGAGCGCTTTGCCAGTCATTTAACGCCGAACCTTGAGCAACACTAATTGAACCTAGTCCAAATGGAGCCTGAAGGGTCGTATCAAGTGCTGCAGTTTGGTTATTAACCCAATCTGTTGCGGCCGTGCATGCCGAGTTTACAATTTGATCTTTTACTGCATTATAAAGAGCTCCCCATATATTGGTGAAGTCTACGGAAAAAACGCTTAGATCAATGCCTTGGATATTGCTAAGACAACCAGCGTCGATTGCGGATTGAGGATCCGAAATTACAGTGTCAGCAACCTCCTTTGCACTTTGATTCATATCCGCTAAAAGCGTTTGAACTTGCTGCTGCTGCTGTTCAGCAATTGTTGTTTGTGCATTTGAAGATAGAGATATAAACGCTGAAGTAATTATCAATAGGCTAGCCAACTTATGCATATATACCCCCATATTTTTCAGTAGTGTTTTTTATTGCTTGTTTAATTTTTTCAGAACGCTCATCGGAAAATATACGCTCGAGAAGATCCACTCTGAATAGAGCCACCAATCTATCCCTAAGCACTCTTTCAGCTCGTGTATCCATTTCATTCGTATTTATTTTGTCTAATGCTTCAAGTAGAAGATCGGACGTTGCCCCAGGGAAATGCTCTTCAATCTTTTGGATAAAAACTAACGAGCGTTTACTCTTCATAAATGCAAGTATCTTAATTATCGCTATTGGGTTTTCTTCAACTGCCTGCTCAAGTTGAAGCCCTGTAAGATTACCAGCCCACTCTACAATCGCATTTAATAGATCTTTATTTTCATCTAGCACCCAACTTTCTCTATCTTGCATATTTCCGAGTATCGCCAATATGCTTTTATCTCCCTTTTCCCAGTGAGATGATATGGCTGATTCCTGCAAATCAATTAAGAATGAATTCATCTGTTAGCTACCACTTCTATTAATTGAAGAAATGTGCACTTTTGCGTTGACCAAAGCGCGTTCTATTGACAATCTGATAATTAATAATGCGCCGTTGATCAAGTACGGATCAAGGCAAAATTCTCTAAAAGTAGAGATTGTTACCTAACAGCTAATTCAGGAATCCCCAATGGGCAGTAGAGCGGCATGTAAGATATTTTTAGTTAGCGTCGGACTTCTATTTTATGCCAGCGGCGCAATGGCATCTATTACAGATGTCCAGCCTAACGATAAAAGCGTTGAATACTTACGGTATATATTCGGAAGTGTGGTGGACATTATTATTGGTGGTACCGGCCCGGCTAATCCAGACTCGATTCTAGGAGCTTTATCAGAAGTGCTTAACACTGGAATGCTCGTTTTTACTGGGCTTGTTGTTGGATATGTTTTTTTAACGGGTGTACTCAATTCAGCTCACGAAGGAAACCCGCTTGGAAAAATGTATAGCACTATGTGGATACCACTTCGCATGGTTGTAGCTCTTGCACTCGTACTTCCTTTTTCAGGTGGCTATTCAACAATGCAAATCGGTGTTATTTGGATTGCCGGGCACGGTATTGGCTTAGCAAATTCATCTTGGGAACGAGCTTTGGACTATATGGCTTCGACTGGCAGCTTATACCCTCCGACCATAAGCGTGAAATATGAAAGCATTGCTACTAGCATGCTTGAATCCAGAGTTTGTATGCATGGGGTTAATACGGCTGATAGGCATATTAATATTGAAGACAACCCAGTGGAGCTCGTCAACAACAACCAAAATTCGGCAATGGCAAACTCAGCACAAACGCAATCCACTCCGTCATCACCAAAACATCGTGTATCCCAAAGATATGATAGTACCTATAATCTTATTTCTGCTGGAGGGGCGTACGCAGCGGCATGGATATCCGGATTTTCAGCTGGGGTTCCAAGAAGCTATGGAACTAACCCCTGCGGGTCCGTCACTTTAGAATTTTCTGAAATAGACGAAGGTGTTGCAATAGAAGCACCTGTACTCGCATTCCAGCAAAGTATAATTGAGCTAACGGCAGATCTAGACGAAGATATGGATCCGATTGCTAGATCTATTGTCAATTATGCAGTGGATGACACTCAGCCATTACCTGATCTAAATGCACTAAATTCAGCTGTTCAAACATATAAAAACGGTTACCAGAATGCGGTAAATACCGCAATGTCAGGAATCGCTACTATAAGATTAAATAAGTGGGATGGTGGTAACCCTGATACGTCAGGATCGTCTGTGGGCGCACGAGATGCCGGCTGGATAAGTATAGGTGCATGGTATTGGGACTTCCAAAGAATCAACGCCGAAACACAAACTATGGTTAACGTTAAACCTGAACTTGAAAGCCCAACCAAAAAAGCAAAAGAAAACGACGACTATTCAATGTTTGAGTCTGGATTAAAAAGTTATCTCTCCAGTATGCTCGTTAATGATCAATATGGTAATACAGTATCTGCGATGGAGAGAAGCAGCTACGCTGAAGATGATTGGAGTTTAAATTTTGTCTTAGACCGGATTAAAAACATTATGGATTTAGCCCTTACAAATCCAGACCCAGTTTCCGGAATGTCAGCCATCGGTCACTATATAATTACAGCTGTCGAGATAGGTTATCTTGCTTCTCTCCCTGTTCATGTTGCTGCAGAAGCCGCCGAAGATGTCGCTGACGCAAAAGGTGGTTTTATTGGGGCCGGATTAATGCTTCCTGCCTCTATAGCCAATACACTGATTCAAGAAGGACGCAATCTTCTCTTCTTAGCGGGAATTCTTCTTTTACCAATTGCAATAATGCTTGCATTCTATTTACCCGCAACGCCTTTAATTCTTTGGATCATGGGGGTTGCCGGATGGTTTGTTTTATTAATAGAAGCTGTGATCGCGGCGCCTATTTGGGCCGCAAGCCATGCAATGCCGGAGGGTAATGGATTTGTCGGACAGAGAGCCATGGCTGGATATATGGTTATGCTATCCCTATTTTTGCGCCCCACACTAATGATATTTGGTTTTTTTGCATCGATGGTGTTAATGATCGTAATGGGCAAGGTTGTATCGCTACTATTCATTCCCGCAATGAGCTCCATGAGCGGTGGCCATCTATCTGGTGTTATAACGCTTTTTGGGATGCTAGCAATTTTTACGGGTTTAATGGTGCAAATCGCCCACCGCGCTTATGGATTAATTCACGAGGTACCAGATAAAGTCTTGAGATATATTGGTGGCGGCGCAGAAAACTTAGGAGAAGCCAGCCAAGAGCAACAAAATCGTTCGATATTTGTCGGCGGCGTTGCCAAGTCAGTTGATTCTGCTCATAGAAACCGTCAGATCGGCGGCGGTGGCGGCGGTGGCGGTGGCGGTGGCGGTGGCGGTAGTGTTGGAGGGGCTGCTGGCGGTGCAGCAAAACAAGGAATGTCCAAGCTAAGTAAGATGCTTTCGACTAAATAAATATATGGCTGAAAATTAGCAGCATATAACCACTCCGGTTGTATGCTGCTTTCTATTAAGAGACTATTACTTTAGCAGTTGGTCTGGCCAGACATATTTGCTCCCATGCTTTTCCATACTTCCTCTACCCTCCTGTAACAACGATCAATTTGACCACTATACTCGTAAAGAAAACATCGCGGGTTAAAAACATCCGCGATAAATCTGTCGAGTCGGGCGCACGATATTTCTCACATAAATAGATGTAAATTTTTTCCCGGGAGTGAGCCATTGTTGGTTCACAGATATCGGCTATATGTACTATTTTGTGTTTAAGCCGCCGTTCTATAAGAGTTGTATATTTGTAGCCGTAGCTAACATGCTAATATATGGAGGGGTTATGGTATACGTGGAAACACATTATTACCGAATAAGAAAAGAAGGATACCGTCAATCTATTGATGTTTAGCTTATTGCAGCTAGATCAGGCGCGTCACCACAATAAACAATGAGTATCCAAAAGCTGAGTATCTTGCTCAATTTATCCGTTAGTACGTATATAAACTTTGTTTACACTATTGCTGAGTAATACTGACATTCACTTGACTGAACTTCTAGCGTAATTAATAGGTGATAGTCCGTGGAAGGGTCTAAGTTTTAGAAATAGTGATACGTTTTTGTCTAGTGACGCTTTGTACCGAAAGTCACAATACCCTCAAATCCAGTGGATTATGACACTCTAATAATATAAATGAAGGATTTTTATCTTCGTTTATTCTTTGGAAGAAGGCTACAGATTCTAGTGCAGTAATGTAGAACTATATTTTTTAGTATGAAATAAAGAAAGATTACTAAAAATTTTAAGAGTAATCTTTCTTCTTATTCTGGCAAGAGATACTCTTTACAAGAAGAACTTAATTGGACCAAAAAGGGTAAAGTAAGTGTACGTCCACTCAGCAACATATTGAAATGTCGATTCCCCTAGCCAATTTTGCAGCCAGTAACCATACGGTCCCGATCCAAAAATTGCGCCATGAGAAAAAGTCCCTGCAAGCCAAGTAAATACTATACCAGTGAAAATTGTGCTCCCATCAACATTTCTCCCAGTTACGCGAGACAATCGTTGACGTGATTTTGGTAATAGCATCTGAACTACCGCAAGCACAAACACCAGCCAAATTACAATCAGCGCGCTGTTTCCTAATAACCACTTCCATGTAATCCAAGTCCAATCTTCGGCAGCAAGCCTTTGGGCCCATTTGTTCATTTCGGAGCTAGTCAAAACAAAATCAACCATTTTATTGCCTCCAATCATTTAACTAGCCAGATAATTTTCTGGCACCATACTTCACATAACACAATAGCGACAACCCAAACACAACAAGCCCAAAAGAAACCTCCTGGTAGTTCCACAGCATCAACTGCTTTGGGGATATACCTGAATACCCAGACGCCAACATAATAGCACCTTGTACCATAAGCCAGATGAACAAAACATTAACCAGCGAAGCGCCACCGCCCCTAATTAGCACGAAGAAACTCTTCGACTTTACAGAGAAAACTAACTTAAGCATCCTCTCATAGAAATTATAAGCACTCATCTTGATCAACCAAA
Organism: Teredinibacter purpureus; assembly: GCF_014217335.1. Taxonomy (NCBI): domain Bacteria; kingdom Pseudomonadati; phylum Pseudomonadota; class Gammaproteobacteria; order Cellvibrionales; family Cellvibrionaceae; genus Teredinibacter; species Teredinibacter purpureus. Next base: position 198,646 of record NZ_CP060093.1, read on the forward strand.
AGACTATGGACATAGATAAGCTAATAATTAACAGCTTTATTAACATCAAGTACCAAGAATCGTCTATCGAAAAAACCATATATTGCACCAACCTAGATAAAGCGTAACATGTTACGATCAAAAAGCAAACACTTATTGACGTTAACGCTCTATTTATCTTCCAGTTTGACAGGGATAGCTTTCCCATCAACTAAAATCACCCCACCTTTAGCGATAGGCTTTGCCGAATAGACGAAAATAGTTCGGCCGGAGTGCGGGTCTTTAAGCGCAATTGGATCATTATAGTCTGGAGCGACAAAGTCCTCATCCGGGGATATTTGCAGCAATTTCTGATCCCAGTCCACTACGAATCTATAACCATAGTTAATCCCAACACGAGCCAAAACACCGATCCAAGGCTCGTTCTTGGCCTGAAAATCTACGCTCACCGGATTTTCTAGATTTTCATCAATGTATGCGATCCACTTGTCTGGCATCATCATAGATATGGCGTCTTTAAGCGCCAGTTCAGCACCAAAAATCTCTATGTTTACGGATGATCCCTTGCCTACCTGGTGAACTACTCCGTATGTTTTATCAGCCAAGATGCGATAGCCATCTGGCGCGCCTTTCAATCTTCGCAGCTCTTCAGCATTAACTGTTTTACTATCAGTCCCTTGATAATCAACATAGAAATTCGCATTGGCGGTTAGCGAAGTGAGCGCCAAGCATGATATGGACGCAACCCCGATAAAGGAAGTTAGATATTTTTTATTCATGAGGGCATTAATCCTCCAAGTTTGGATTTAGCTGAATTCTGTTTTGGTACCACTGGAACAACGGGTAAACCAATTTCATCTTCAGCACTATTTGAAAACACGCGTTTAATAATGTTCGCATCCCTAGATGGTAAGGTTTCAAACCAGAACCCATGAAGGAAAAGATCTCGAAGATAGCCTTTACGGCCTCCTCGCTTAGATATTTTTGACACCGTAGTCCATATCTCTTTTTCCGGCGTGATTAGCTCGGCGTCCGGTTCAATGTTTAGTCGGAACTTGAACTCTTCGCTTTCACTCCCAGAGTAATTTGCACATATTGCAGACTTTAAGTCCGGAATATTTACGCCAGCTTTATCAAGAATTCGGTCAAGCAGAAAACCTTGTACCATTATTCTCCTGATATACTCATGAGAGCGTTTTGATATAGATATTTTCTGTATCACAGAGTCTAGGGCTGAAGACTCCAAGCCCTCCACCCTATACAACTCAAACGCGAGGCGATGTTCGACTGTCATAGACTATTACTCAAACCACAAAAGACATGTACTTCAGCATTCCACGAGCATTCGCAAACTGGGGCCTATCCGGTACGTGTGCATGCGGGTACTTTTTAATAACATCACCCAAAACTGCTGCACCGCCACCGACAAATAAAACCATATCCAAGTCGCCAGCGTCTCCGACTGTTTCTTCAACGTAATTCATAAGCTTTTTAACGCTTTCCTTCTTTGCTGCATCAATCTGCTCAGACACATCTTGATCTTGACCAAATATTTTGCATGAACCAGTTCGCAGAGCACGGTCGAGCTGTGCATCTCTCACTTCGGCAACATCAAATGTATCTTGAATCAGCCGACGTAATCGGTCTCGCACATTAAGAACACCCAGCTTTTTTGATCCCGAACGCTGGATATTAATTTGATTATCCGAGTTGATGTAAGTAATGTCGGTAGTGTTTCCACCAATATCAACAACAGCCAAGCCATTTTCAATCTCGTTTTTCATATCTCCCGTTTCTTCATCAACGGCATAGTCGACAAAAGCTGCGGTAGATTCAGGGTACAATTCATGAGATTTAATAATTGCAGCTTTAAAATCACCTTTCGGATTAACTTTCGTCTTTAAGGAGGCTTTAACCTTTTCGATGAGGTCTTTGTTGGGCTGCCCATTTTTGAAAAAATGTTCAAAGGGTAGCCCAGTAGAAATGCGAACGTTTCTACCAGCAAACCCAGCTGCAATTAACGAATGATTGACTAAGACAGCATTCATCTCTGAATACGAGTATCGCTCACCCCGAATAGACTCCGGCTCAGTAACATCTCGACCAACAGTCCATGGCTCTCCATCAATGTCATAGACACCTGCCGACTTACCATCAATCGCGACATTAATTGCTCCCATCTGCGCTCGGGACGGCAATAACACCTCAGCAATAAATCGCTTACCATCTTTAGTAGCCCAAAAGGCAACCTTTTGATCAGCATAACCATTATCTACTGCTACATCGATGATGTCGGTATAGATAGGAGTTACTGCTTGTGATTCTTCATTTTTTTTCAATGCTGCTTCAACCATTGATTAATCTCCTGCGTCGTGAAACTGTTCGTTGTACAAAACGGTGTTTTCCCGCTATTAATGAGCGGAGTTTTCTAAGAGCTACTGGCGCTGAATATCCCAGAAACTCAAGGATTGCGAATAGGCTTACCACAGCCATAAAAACATAAAGCGTCGTCCAAGAAATATGCAGAATTAGTCCTAAGATTGGTAAGAAGGCGCGTGCATCAATAGACACTACACCCAACCCCATTCGGGCAGCTAAACCGGAGTTACGCCATTGAACATCTTCGTAGAATTTCATTTGTTATGCTTCTCCAGAAACTCTTTCATCCAAGAATCAAACAACTCTTTATCTATTTTTCCAGCTGCATATAATTCATTAGCCACGTCGGCAACGATTGCCATATCACGTTCCGGCTTCCCGACCTCGTTAACAATAAGAGCATATTGTGATAGGTCGAGATTACCTGCACGAAAATGCTCAATCGCATCAGTAAGAAGTGGCCTGCCATTTTTTTCTAGTTGTTCGCGTATATCCGTACCCAAATCGTCTTTACCGAGTAAGCACATTTGCAAATGTCTTCTCATTTCATCGCTAAACGAAAGATATTCTCTAATAGCGACACGGCCGCCACCCAAACGAGGATACAATCGTTGATGCACTATCATACGCATCGCATCTACAAGCTTTGCTGTTGTTCCACGTCGTTCCGAGGGCTCAAACTCATCAACCATGCGAGAAATTGTTCCTGGAACATCATTCGTATGCACGGTACTGAAAACAAGGTGACCCGTTTGAGATTCACGAATACATGCAGATATTGTTTCTTTATCTCGACCTTCACCAAATAAAATTATGTCAGGCGCTCGACGCAATGAATTCGCAGTTGCTACTCTGAAATCAGAAATATGGCCAGGGACTTCACTCTGTACTACCCACGCCTTTCTATTGGGGATACTCTTTAAGTTAAATTCTATGGGAGATTCGTAAGTGATAAGGTGTACTGGTCTTGTTTCGACTATTTCTCGAAGCATCGCTGCAATAGAAGTTGACTTACCAGAGCCGGTTGGACCTGTTATTAATATAATTCCGTACTTTGCCGAACAAGCCTCCATAATTTCTTCTGGAATACCCAAATCTTCGTAATGAGGAACAGTGCCAGGGATTGTTCTCAATACGATCTCAAGTCCATCTTTAGCCCCATATGGTGGCTCGCAGCCCGTAGCATTTACACGGAATCGAATTAACTCTTCCTCTGTTTCACTTATTTCTCTAAGCACCGAATAGCGAAAGTCTAAAGGCTCACCAGATTTAATTAGTGTTGGTGAGGCATGCTGATCAATTTCGATTAATATTTCAGAAACTTCCTCGTAAGATAGTATTCTTTGTCCAACCCTTTTTATCTCTCCATCGATTTTGGCCCCAAGAACTTCACCAACTTCAATCAGAATATCCGAAGCTCCTTCATCGAAGCACCAGAGCAAGTACTCATCAAACTTTTCTTTTGTAAACCTTCTTGGATCTTCCCCTTCCCACATTAACTGACTCATTGGTTATCACCTGCACGACCGCTTCTAAAAAACGGTTCCCATTTATCGGTATCGGTAAAATCAGATTGCGCTGTGATGGAGTAAACTACGTCATTGAGATTAATTGTTTTGCCATTATCAAGTTTCATAACAGAATACTTTGATGAAGATATCCGAGGCATAGTTACAACACCCATCACCAGAAGCTTACGAAAACGGTACATTCCCTCAATATCTTTTGTCATTTGACGGAGGTCGATTTCGTAAATATCATCAGCCTGTTTTATCCCTTCGTACCAACCGCGATTTAAATTTTCAATCCAAACCTCACGCTCATCCGATGTTCTAGGAAAAATTACGTCATGAGGCTTTTGAGGTTCATCGACAGATCGAATCAAATAATCACGCCATGTAGGAGGCTGCGGGACAAGTCTTGCTGGCTTATCGAGAGTAAATGATACGTTTACTGTTCTTACCGAGGTGTCGGAGGTCTGATCAAATATGCGCTCAGCCTGCACAATTGAGGGCAACAGCATTTTTCCATCAACTATAAACTTGTTAAAGCTAAATACCGTATGTAGCTCTAAAGATTGTGACTCCATCAGTTCAACGATATTTTGATAGCGCCAGTAGAGCCCTTCTTGAACACCCCAGGAAAACGCCGCTTGCTTAAGAGTACGTAGCCTGATCTGTTTTACGCCTTGATCGTCTTTATCGTAACCCGTCTTCTTAGTTATCTTGTAAAGTTCTTTGAGACGATGTGGCATCTCCTTTTCTGGCATCTCAGGTGCAAATTCTACTTGCTCTGCGCTTGTATTATTAACCCCAAGCAACATAGTGAGCGTGACAAACACGATCCCTTTTAAGTGCGTTAATCTAGGAGTCATAGAAGTTCTCCTAGTAAGGAACATATTCGACTTCGATCAAACGCTCTTTTGCTTTCAGCGTGAGATTTGCTCGACTTCCAGCTTGAGTTCCAGCATCGTGCAACATATCAATGATGGGGCGATAGTCTGTATTAACATTAACAATGACGTCTCCAGAAGGTTTAACGCCTAAATAACGAGGTGGATTCAGTCCCGCTAATACAGATAACTTGTCAACCAACTTGTCAATTGGCCCATGCCAAGCGGCACCCAATGAAACAACTTTTTCCAGCGAAGGAACCATCGAAACATCTATCGCATCGGGGCCTTTACCGTTACCTCTTACGTATCGGGCCATTTCTATATCGGCCAAGTCATTGTCGTGTACCTGAATACTTTCTGCTACCTGAGCTAATCTCATCGCCGCCGGATCAGGCTCGTTTACCCTTAGCGGGCTCGAACTACATGCAGATAAACCAATAGATCCTCCCGCTATTAAAATGAGCATCTTCCAATTTTGCATTTTTTAAAACCTCTCTATTTCGATTCGAAAAACGCACGTAGCGCGCAATCATCTGTATCATTTTATTGGTGCCGATCCGAAAGCCGTAATTAATGAGTTATTCTTTCGTGCGGCTAAGCAGCGCTTAAGTGCAGAAAACCGCACTAAACCGGTAATCACATTCAATCAAAGTCAATACACGGCGGCAAAGAAAATCTCTACTTTTCGAAAGATAAATCGGGCTTCCCTTTGCCTACGTGCAGCACGACAGCATGAAAGAGGAGGACTTGCTGTTTTCTGAATTTTTTAATGGAATAAGATTTTTCCATTTGTTATTAATTATTTTCTATTTATCAGCTTACTGAGTGGGATTAATCCAAGTGGCATTAGTTAACGACGGAATAGAAGTTAGCAAATCAGACGAAACAAAAGTTGCGTATTTAGATCGCGCTAAATCATTATTGGATCGTTTTCAAAAAACTGCAGGTGATACATCAGATATCAATAGTTTTGTCGAATGGGCAATTGCACTCAAACCCGAGATTAGCGCCTCCACATGGAGACAATATAAAGCTTCTTTAGTGTGGTTTTTACAACATAAGAATCAGATTGAGCTGTCCGAAAAGCTATTCGCCGAAGGGAATGAAGGATGCAAAGACATAAAAAAAGACCCGATCACAGATCGCCGAACTTCTGCCCGGAAGAAAAAATCTATTACTGAGAATGAAGAAGATAGCATTGCTAATCACTTGCAAAGAACAGCAAAAGAATCCTACTGGGCACGCCCCACTTTAGCGTTTTTTAAGGCCACTCTTATTACGGGTTTACGACCAGAGGAATGGCAATCGGCTTTCTTGATAACAGATCCAATCGATAATTATTCCAGTGAAGACTTACCTTTATTAAAAGTAAAAAATGCTAAAGCCACAAACGGTCGAGCTCACGGCGAATATAGGCACCTTCATCTATCTGAAATGTCTGACAAAGATCTTCTATTTATTAGACTAGCCCTGCAGTATGCAAACCCTCGAACGCCGAATGGCTGGCTTTCGCCTGAAGGGAAGGAAAAGACATGGCATGACTACTATAAGCGCATCCGCGGACATTTATACCGAACGGTTAAAAAGCTTTTCCCTTCTGCAACGAGAAAAGTAGCAATCTATTCTTGCCGGCACCAGTTTATCGCCAACCTTAAAAAGGCTAAATTCAAGAGAGAGGAGATTGCCGCCCTTGTAGGACATGCAACGGACGATACAGCTAGCGTTCATTATGGAAGAGCAAAATTCGGTCGATCACGGGGGGGATTACCAAAACCAAACAAGGGAGAGGTGGCGAAAGTGCGCCTTATTTTTCAAGGGCGCCCGACCCAAACACAGGGTCCAGGTCAAAGCGCGCGCTAGGTAGATTAACGTTTTTTATCGATTGAATTTTTGGCTTCTTTCATTGCCTGCCCTACAAGCTCAGCAATCACCGCTTCTGCGTTGTCCTTCAAACTATCAATAGGAATTCTCAGGTTAAGTTCATTTTTTGCAAGCTTAGCCTTTATGATGGGCGCCCCGCCATCATCTTTGAATGTTCTACTATAGGAATGGCTCGAAGCGTCTTCTTTGTTTTCACTAGCATCTGGAGCTCCTATCAGCGCTTTAAGTAACCAATCAACGGGCTTATCATCTGCAAAATCTCGCAATTGATCGGCCTTCCGGAGAATCGCTTTTTGGGCAGCACCTCCTTTATTCCATGCCTGCATTAAATGATAAGCTAGTGTCCATTTTATCTTTATTCTTCGCCCCTGGAATAGAGAGATCAACTCCTCAACTTCATTAAGCTCGCCAGCAGCCACCATCTGGCTAAAGCTCGCCTTTGTCGGTGGTTTCTCACCATGGTCAAATTCAACACTGCCTAAGATTGCATCTTTAAGCTCATTAAGTGTTTCATATATAGGTTCAAACCCGGGTACTTTCCCCAATTGCTGACGGTAAGATACACAGCTCTCAAAATTCGAAAGACCTTTTCTTTTGGTGTTTTCAAGATCCATCAACTCCGCAGCTTCTTGATCTGTAATATCGCGCTGTTCGGCAATAAATGGGAACACCTCTCCATGCTTATCACTTAAATAGCTTGCTGCGAAGTGTCGCCGACCTGCGAATACCACCTCCCACTCGTACCCGTCTGGATCGTTATCTAACTTCCGAACAACGCCAGGAAACTCCTGACGCTTTCGCTTTTCCATAGAATCAATGACATCCTGACATCCTTCGTACGTAAACCACTCAGGGAAGCGATCATAGTATAGCCAGCGTCTACACTTCCTTGGGTCAAGCTCTAGAATCCAACGACGTTTTTTACTGAGCGAATCATCTCGCTTAGATGCTGGCACACCACTATTTGATAAAGTGGCCGCCGGTATATCATAGGAAGTTCCCCCCTCAATAGTACCTGGTCGACCAACAATACCATCAATGCCCCCCAGTCCTTGGTCCTCATTCAACCCCATTTGTGCAGACTCGTCATTCGCTCCAGAGAGGACTTTCGACATATCGCGTTTTTTCCTACTCATGGCTAACCCCCGTAGCCTAGCTTCGTCAGATAGTCTTTCTTGGATGGCCAATGGCTAATAATATCCAACTCTACCTGCTCGAATACCTGATCCAATTCTTTCAGTATGTCTTTATTTGGGTTTTCCATCTCATAGACGGTTGTAAATTCCGCTGCGGCATCTGTTATTGGTGCCATCTGACGAAATACTTTTTCGTAGCACCAATCCGGCATGTAGCTTTGATAGATACTTCTGAAATCCTTATCGTTGTCTGATCGGTTACCCTGGTTCTGAAATTTGGTTATCAGACATCGAAAAAAGTGGTAATACTTGTCCTCCAGTATTCCTGACGTCAGCTTTTCACCGATCGCTGCAAATTGCGCTGTACTGGCTAAGTCGTGCTTAGCCGGCGGCAAAGGAATAACTATCCCATTGGCGGCAGCAATGATAGAAAAGGAATTAATAGATGAACTGGGAGGGCTATCAATCAAAATCACATCGAAATCATCTTTAATGGTATCGATACCTCGCTGCAGCTCATAGTGGAGCTCCTTTCGCTCTTCAAACGAAGCATCCATAGCATCAAAAGCAAGCGCCCAGTTAAAATCTTCTAAGGCCATGCAACCTGGTATCAGTTTGATGTTTGGCCATGCCGTTTTTTGGAGGGCGTAGTGTAAGGTCTCTTGCTCACCAGTGACATAAGGGATGATTGTGTGTTCTTTCTTAAAGTGATAATCAGGAAGATAACCAAAACTTCCCGTGGTGCTACCTTGATGATCTAAATCGATAATTCCAACTCGGTAACCCTTTAAGGCTAAAGATCGAGCACAGTTTGAGGCTGTCTCAGTCTTTCCAACCCCTCCTTTAAAATGAATAACAGCCACGATAAGACATGGATCCGTTTCAGGATCCCTCCACGGCAATGTTCCCTGATATTCCCTAGCTTCTTGGATAACATGAAACGTATACCCTAGCCGCTTACCTGTCTTAGGGTTCTTTTCAACAGGTTCAATTCGACCATCTTTAACGAGAGTTTCTTCAATCTTGCGCAGGGTCGTGCCAGAGACCCCCACCATATTTGCTGCTTCCTGAGGGGTAAAGAGTCTAGCAAGAGGTCTACTTTGTAGATCAAAGTTCATTTTCCCTTGAGAGTCTTTCAGCAAAGCTAGCAATGCTTTCTCTGTTTGCACCCTCATATGGCCGAATACATCAGAGCCTTTTATTTTAGGTTGGCTTAGCGGTGTATTCATACTTGTCCTCCAAATATCAATTCTAACCTAGAGTTGCGCAAACAAACTCTAAAAGCTTGTGATTACGCAAAACTAGTAATAATTCGTGTAATTACGCAAAATCACAATATCATTAGGTTATTACGGAAACAAGCGCTTTGTGCTGGTATATTAGGAAAGTGGGGATCAACGAGCATATAGATAGCTTCACAGGTGCGCCCGGCCCTCAAAAAGCCCGCAAAGTGACGTAAAACGCACGAAAAGCAATGAGGAAGAACTTTTCTTGGCTAAAAAGACGAAAACCGCACTCTGGTGGGCCTAGAGCTAGGAGTCTTCTCTTTGGGTGTCGAAAACCGCAATAAGCGATCTATATAGATTGTTTCTCCTGATAGTGTGCCGGAAACCGCACTACAGAATATCCATTGGATTAGTGGAGGGTCTCCAAGTATTTTCATTTACCCTAAAAAAGAAGTGTTACGCTCCAGGGGGTAACGCCGTCCAATTGAAGTGTGTAACAGGGTGTTACGTGTGCGCAGTAACGGGGGGAATAGAATAAAAAGGAGCAGAAATATCTATCCCGAAATCCAAGTGCTTTTTCACTTGATGGAGATGTAATATCCAAGAAAGCAAGAATCAAGACATTGGATAATCACCCCTATCTCGCATTTAGTAGTTTTACTGGTCGCCCTATCCTCTGATTAAGTTCGCTTTACATGAGTTCACCCAACCGAAACAAAGCTCATATCGCAAGTTTCACATCTCACTGCCAAATTTGGCTTTCCCCATACATTGGTCGTACAAGAAGGGCATTGGTATTTGGTTCGCGTTTGATTTGATTTGGCCGCCTGAAGGAAAACCTGTTGCTCCTCCTGTCCAACCATTGTTGAGAGAGGTGCGGAAAGTAAAGCAGCTATATCTTGAAAAGTTTCTTCACTTGTCGCCCCAGGATTATCTTCGTGACTGTTCTCGCCTTTACCTTCAGTGTTTAAGTATTCCAAAACTTCCGGAGTTGGCTGGTATCCGAATACTGGTTCTGCTTTTCGATCAAACCATGGAATCCTAAACTCTTCTTTTTTAATGAGTGTTCTGCAAACCTCCAAAAATCTACCCCCTTCTATTGGGTAGTCACTCATATTCTGACCTGTTTTTGCACCACCAGGAGCACCAGTAGAAGACGGCATTAAACCAATCTCTTCCATTTTATTTGCCCACACTTTGTTGTGGTATCCGCTCCTACTGCACTTCCTTTCTTCGGGGCGAATGACCTGCCAGATATGAACTTGTTCGTGGCAAATCACCTGCAGCGTACTTAGGATCGATGCTTTACCAACGTATGTAGGGTTAATGGCTAATTCATGGCAATACCCCTCACCTAAAGGAGACGCCCATCGATTAGCAGAAAGAAACCCCATGCATTTGTTCTTCCGTTGCATCGTAAAAATGACACTTGGAAGCTCCCCCTCAAAAAGCTCTTGATTGAAATGATCAAAGGCAGATTGCAATGAAAGGTAAAGCTCTTCTGTTGGTGTATGTTTCATATGCCCGATTCATAAATTGTTTTGTACAAAACAATTATAGCAAAACAGGTAGGAGAATCCAGAAAATACATGAATATATTTAGTGGTAAAGATTAGGGAAATTAGTGTTGCGGTTTTGTAAGTGGAGGAAGGTGCGATAGCGCCTGACGTACCTGCTGAACCGCGATAGCGGTCAGAGGTTTTCCCAAAGCGCGATAGCGCGAAGGGTTTTTGCGGTCTTTGAGCGCACCAAATGGGTGCGCAATGTATGGCTGAAATTTAACTCTAGAAAAGCCCTTGCAATGAGGTGCTGGAGTTTACGGAGGGGAAAATAAATTCGACTGGAAGACATTACAATCTTTGGGAGTTGAGAGTGAACGTGTATTGGCAGTGAAGTGTTTCGGTATTGGCGGCGACTAACGACTTTAATAACTCACAAATTAAAGACAAAAAAAAGCCCCTACAAAGAGGGGCTAAAGCTTGCGGAGGGTGAAACTAAACATTACTGGCAGGCATCACAATCCTCGTCATTGATACTGCATGCCTTGGGCAGTGATACGGGGTTAACAGCATTGAGGGTACCGGTATTAACGGTGGATTTTTCGGTACTTGTAGCGGCCAGTGAACGCAAGTAATAGGTAGTCTTTAATCCGAGTATCCAAGCCATGCGATACGTGAGGTCGAGTTTTTTACCATCGGCACCGGCGATATAGATATTTAGGCTCTGAGCTTGATCCAGCCATTTTTGACGACGACTGGCGGCTTCGATAATCCACTTGGGTTCGACTTCAAAGGCCGTAGCAAACAAGGTCTTGATGTAGTCGGGAACGCGTTCAATGTTTTTCAACGAACCTTCGTAGTACTTGAGATCGTTTACCATGACGGCATCCCATAGGTCTTCGTCTTTCAGCATCTTGACCAGGTAAGGATTGATGACCGTGAACTCTCCGGAGAGGTTGGATTTAACAAACAAGTTTTGGTAAGTGGGCTCAATGGATTGGGTCACACCGACAATGTTCGATATCGTTGCAGTCGGCGCAATGGCCATGACATTCGAGTTGCGCATACCGGCTTTGGCTTTCTCGCGCAATGCATCCCAGTCCAAGGTCGAAGAGCGATCCATCTTCAAGAAATCCTGTCCACGCTCGGCCGCTAACAAATCAATGCTATCGATAGGCAACACCCCTTGGCTCCAAAGTGAGCCTTCAAAGGTTTGATACGCCCCGCGTTCTTTAGCCAATTCTGCCGAGGCATCGATGGCGGCAAAGCTAACAAGCTCCATAGACAAGTCTGCGAAGGCAACGGCCTGCTCACTGCTGTAAGGAATCTTCTGAAGGTACAAGGCATCTTGGAACCCCATAATGCCAAGGCCTACTGGTCGATGTTTTTGGTTGGCCTTTTCTGCTTGTGGTACGGCGTAATAATTAATATCAATCACATTATCGAGCATACGCACCGCGGTTTTAATGGTGGCATTCAGCTTCTCGCGATCGATACCGTCATCGGAGACGTGTTGAGCAAGATTGACGGATCCCAGGTTGCACACGGCAATTTCATCGTTACTGGTGTTTAAGGTGATTTCAGTGCATAGATTTGAGCTGTGTACGACACCGACGTGTTGTTGTGGGCTGCGTAGATTGCAAGGATCTTTAAAGGTAATCCATGGGTGTCCGGTTTCAAAAATCATCCCGAGCATTTTTCGCCATAGCGCCTTGGCGTCAATGGTTTTACTTTTGATGTCGCCCGCAGCGGCTTTGGCTTCATATTCTTGATATTTGGCTTCGAAGGCCTTGCCCACTAAATCATGAAGTTCGGGTACCTGGTTAGGGGAGAACAAAGTCCACGATTCATCGCTAAAAAGACGCTTCATAAACAGATCGGGAATCCAGTTAGCGGTATTCATATCGTGGGTGCGACGTCGATCATCACCGGTATTTTTGCGCAGCTCGAGGAACTCCTCGATGTCGAGATGCCAGGATTCGAGATAAGCGCAGACAGCGCCTTTACGTTTACCGCCTTGGTTCACCGCTACGGCGATATCATTGGCGACTTTCAAGAAGGGTACGACACCTTGAGATTGTCCGTTGGTGCCTTTGATGTGGGCGCCAAGCGCACGTACGGGAGTCCAGTCATTGCCCAGTCCACCGGCCCATTTAGACAGCATGGCGTTATCGCTCCACGCGCTGGTGATGCCCTTCATATCATCGGGAATGGTGGTGAGGTAGCAGCTGGACAGCTGGCTGTGTCGGGTACCGGCGTTGAAGAGAGTCGGCGTAGAAGACATGTAGTCGAACGAAGACAGTAAGTTATAGAACTCGATGGCCCGCAGATTGATATCGTCTTCTTTTAAAGCAAGCCCCATGGCCACACGCATAAAGAAGACCTGAGGAAGCTCAAGGCGTTGGCCCTCATGATGGACAAAGTAGCGATCGTAAAGAGTTTGTAGACCAAGGTAGGTGAATTGGTTGTCGCGTTCTGGCTTGATGGCTGAACCCAATAGCTCTAAATCAAAACCCATTAACATAGGGCTGAGAAGTTCGTGCTCCACCCCCATAGGAATAAATGCACATAGTGCTTCTTTGTAGACTGAACCTATATCTGACTGAGTCGCTGAGTAAGCCACCCCCAATGCAGGAAGGGTTTCATTGCGTATAGAGTCTAGTAATAGGCGAGCAGTTACATAGGAGTATTCAGGGTCATGCTCTACAAGAGATCGGGCTGTCATGATTAGTGAATTAGAAACATCTTTCTCTTCCACTCCATCAAAGAGATTCTTCAATGCCTCACTTATAATTGCATCGCTGTCTACATTTGATAAGCCTTTACATGCATCCTTAACGATTACATTCAAACGATCAATATCAAGAGGCTCTCTATCACCATTAGCATTGGTAACATAAAGGACGGAGCCATTGGCTTTCTCAGCACCTGTAGATTCAAGAGCACGCTGTTTGGAGTGCTCCTCTCTATATAGAACATAATATCTAGCTACTTGATGCTCACCTGATCGCATTAGAGCAAGCTCAACTTGATCCTGTATTTCTTCAATATGAATAGTACCGCCAGAAGGCATACGTGCTTTAAACACATCAGAAACTAATGCCGTAACTTTAATGGCCTTATCTTTTACTTCTGCTGATACAGCACCCCCCTCACCTATAACACGGGGATCCATATAAGCCTTGGTGATTGCGATACGGATTAAGTCATCATTGTATTCAACTGCCCTACCGTCTCGCTTAATAACTCGAATCTGTCCAGGCGTTAATGCTGATATATTCATAATAATTCTCCACTAGCTATGATTTTGTTTTGTTAATAATTACGGCACTAAGTCCGCTTTAATATAAATATCATCGTGTATGAATGACATGTAGCTAAAGTACCCTTTCCATGCCGGTCATCAAGTCATCTAGAAAGGTAAATACTTACCCCACTCAATGAAGGCTTGTCTCTTCATAAGCGTTCTATTCAGGTTAAGGAGTGATGGATTTTTATGCGACATGACAGCAGCCCTCCAAGCAAAAGAACTGGGTTAATCCCAGTTCAGTGCTCCACCTGCTTGATATTCAACAACACGAGTTTCAAAGAAGTTTTTCTCTTTACGAAGATCCATGATCTCGCTCATCCATGGGAATGGGTTGTTAGCGCCTTTAAATTGTTCTGGCAGTCCAAGCTGTGCCAATCGACGATTTGCAATGTAATGTAAATACTCTTCCATCATTGCCGCATTCATACCTAATACACCGCGAGGCATAGTGTCTTTCGCATACTGTATTTCGATCTCAGTACCTTCAAGAACCATCTGAATGACTTCCTGTTGAAACTCTTCAGTCCATAGCTTCGGGTTTTCCATTTTGATTTGATTGATCACGTCAATACCAAAATTAAGATGCATTGATTCGTCGCGTAAGATGTATTGAAACTGTTCAGCAACACCTGTCATCTTGTTGCGTCGTCCCATAGACAATATTTGGGTGAATCCGCAGTAGAAGAAAATACCCTCAGTAACGGCATAGAATGCCACTAGGTTACGAAGTAGCTCTTGGTCTGTCTCAATAGTACCGCTCGTGAATGTGGGGTCAGATATACCGCGTGTCTGCGTTATAGACCAAGCAGCTTTCTTGGCTACGGAAGGAACCTCACGATACATATTGAAAACCTTGCCTTCATCCATGCCTAGGGATTCAACACAGTATTGGTATGCGTGAGTGTGGATAGCTTCCTCAAATGCTTGTCGTAATAAGTACTGACGGCATTCGGGGTTTGTAATTAAGCGGTATATAGCCAGGACAAGGTTGTTGGCCACTAGAGAATCAGCTGAAGAGAAGTACCCAAGAGAACGTTCAATGATTAAACGCTCATCATCAGTCAAACCATTAGGATCCTTCCACATAGCAATGTCTTTCGACATATTAACTTCTTGGGGCATCCAGTGATTTGCACATCCATCTAAGTACTTCTGCCATGCCCAGTCATATTTGAAAGGAACAAGCTGATTTAGGTCAGCTCGGCAGTTGATCATCTTCTTATCGTCTACCTGGACACGGGCTGCACCCATTTCAAGCTCTTCCAAGCCAGGAGCGATATCTAGGTTCTCAACGCTCTTTTTAGCTTGCTCGACCACATCTATTTGTGGGGATGCTTCTATCGAAGGTTGGGTTTCTTGAGTATTTACAGACCCTGTAGACTCATCGTCAAAATCATTCCAATTTAACATGGCTATTTTCTCCGCAGTTCATATTGATATTTGCCTATGAACAACGTACCTAAATAAGAAGTGCCAGCAATTCACATGGAAAGGTCGCCAGATTAACCCCACCTCTCTCCACTTAATGTTTTTTTTATCCGTGTAGCGATAGCGAAACGGGCGCTGAAGTCTGGGAAACTGTGAAAGCAGCTGAACGCCACCCCCGCCAGTTATTTGAATTAACACAGGTAGCGTTGCTCAATCACGCCGTTAAACGTGATTCGTAATTGGAGATATCATCTTCAGTCAACCATTCAGGACGCTTGTCCTTTGGAAAAGCATCGAGCCGATTTTTCATTTCTGCAATATGATTATGAACATCTAGGTAATGAAGCACCTTATCGTTGCGATTACCAAAGCCAAAATAATATTCTAAATCACACCGCAATCGATCAAGGAACATATAATCAAAAGTAAAATCTTGAGTTGACGGTAATTCTTCTACAATTGAAGTCTTATTTGTTGGCTGATACTCGTCTCTAATGGGGGAGTCTGGCTCGCCACTACCAGCGCTGATCGTGTGCAAATATGTACCGTCACAATTTACGCAACAAACCTTAGTGCCACTCTTCAACTTGTAAACAGGCCGAGACCAATCGTCTACGTAAAGAAATGTCGCAGTTTCACCATTATTTAAAATTAAATTATCCACAAATTTACCTTCCCCTAGTGTATTAACCTGATAGTCATTAAGTGTTGCCAACGTATCGCACCAATAAGGAAACGCAACTGACGAAGAAATCCATTTACGATGCGGGTCTGAGATACAGTGAAGGCCGCTAAGCCCCACCCCCACTGGCTATCTGAATTAACTCGAGTACAGTTTCTGAACTTCTCCCTTTGACATCAGCACCGGTGACCAAACACCGTTAATCGCCGTCTTATTAAGCTCATCACACCTGCACTGCGCACTCCTCTCAGAACAGTAAGCTTCGGGGATTGAATAGCGGTCAAGCTTATAATCAACGGAGTGACCCGTAACCTTATTGGTACCCACGATTTTAAAAGAAGGGGTTTCACCTGAAAGCTTACGCTCGAGGAACTCTGCATGCTTAGCGTCTCTCATAAACACCCCATCGCTAAAGTGTAGGAATCGGTGGTGTAAGGCTTTGAATCTCCTCTGGTGATATCCCATCAATGAGATCCGCTAAGGTAACCCAATCGTAATCGGTCTTGCGCTCATCGTCGTAGACGGCTTCAAGGAATGTAGTACGCTTAGCCGTGTCTATTAGTGCAAGCAGAAAACCTTTGTTTACCAGCACCATCTCCTCTTCTGCATTCGTTACAATCCTATAGCTATCCGCCCCCATATCTTCTTTATTGATATGGCCTTGCTCGCCAGCGCCATGCAGATAGATATCAACTGCTCTATTTTTAATATCGCTAGGGCTTTCTCCCCCATCAAGATTGACCATCGTAGACACACTTGCGTGGATGCGAACTGGCACTACACGATCACTACTATTACTCTCATTGCTCATCTTTACTTACCTTGTGTGTGATTTGAATAGATTGCTATTACGATTTAACGTATCAGAAAGGGGTAGCGAGGGCAGGCCCACTAGAAATGGCTTTACCCTCGAAAGTTGAGAGCAAACTAATGCATTAAAATACCAGCTGGCTTGCATTCACTTAGGTTGGCTGCGATAACCGGAATAATAGGCTGGGGATTGGCACCCTTACTTTCATTGACCTTTGCCTTACCTGCATTCAGATCAATCTTGATCACTCGTTTTTCAAATGAATGACACCAAACAGCTAGGCTGTCGCCATCGTTACAGTGACCGCCAGCCTTAGATACACGCCACCCTGAAGAATCCTCAGTCAGTTCTTTCAAAAACGCTTCACCGCTACACTCTCCCTTACCGAATTCACTAGCCGCGTCATAGGCGTAGTCGTCGGTTAAGCGAAGCTCTGTCCCGCAATAGCTGTATTGCTTAGCAGCCAATAAGCGTCGTACGTGCGATAACGTCCATTTCTTGGGTATTTCCTTTAAAGGTTTTAGGTGGGCGAGCGCTAGCGGAGAAAACGTCTCAACTCCCTTGCTTTCCCTTTGGCTAATGGTGATGCTGCGCGCTTGGTCTACATGTTTTTCACCGCGAACTTCGTAGTCAATCTCAAGAGCGCCGCACCAATCAATAAATGCGGGAATGTCGTAATCAACGTCTGCCAATAAACCATCAAGTGTTTGTATGGCTTCTTGACCTCGTGCCTCAAGCCAGAAACCCTTACATGTTTTTCCGGTCTTAAATGCGTTCGTAACATCTGACACATATAGGGACGCACAACCTTCATTACCGTATAGGTTATAGGTGTAATCAAGGCACACATCACGATCATCACAGCGCATGTAGGCCTCTCCCTTGGTAATGCGATCGCGCGTAAAAGCATGGAAGTCCAAATCATTGGTGATGGGGGTGCGTGTGTGATAAGCCATATCGAATATCCTAAGGTTGATAACTTTGATAGGTTCAAAGTACCAATACAGGGCTTACTGGCAATCTACATGGAATCCCGCCGGCACCTATCCACTTCATGATCTTGTTATCCGTGAAGCGATAGCGAAACGAGCAAAAATGTTTGAGGAGAGACGGCAGTACATTCACTGCCGTATGTGACTAAATGCGGGAATCGAGCAATCTTTGCTCGCACTCAATTTGAAGCCTATGACTTCGGCAAACATTATGATCTGCGCCTAGCGTAGGTAGGGATTCAGCCAAACGATCTTTGCAATACTGTATAGAATCTTCTAGTTCTCTATTCGTCTTGTGGTCGTAGAGCGTATCGAGCACGACAACCCTGCTCTCTCCCGCCTCGAACCATGCGCAATCGGTTCTGTTATAGATCTGCCAAATACCCCCAGGATTGCTCGTGTGGCTTGGCTGGGTGCACGTGGGCAATTGAGAATAGTCCCTCCAATTCGAGGGCGCATGTCTGCATCCATGGCAATCATTACTCTGCATCGTCATCTCCTATCTCAATATTGATAGAACTAATCCCCTCACTTGCAGATAGTGGGCGAAGGGATGCCAGTACTTCAACCGGTAGAACGTCCAGCGAACCGTTAAAGTGAGCTTGGTCTAGGTGGACGGCAATACTCACACAAGCACCGTTAGCCAAACAACTCATTGTTGCGTTTGCATTGTGTCCGTCTGGGTGTTCATTGGTGGCCATAGTAATCGGCGCCGTGAATTTAGGCTTCTTGGCCTCATAGGTAATTATAAAATCTTCGTAAACGTGGCGCTGCTGGGTTCTTTCAACGCTTACCACTTTGAGAGCAATCCCGTTAAGGGTCAGCAATTGCTCTACTGCGACGGAAAGAGCGCATTTATCCCTATCGTAGGGATACCATAGGTCTGCCCCTTGAAGCTTACCCTCAGTGAACTGAATGGCCTTACGTTTTTGGTCGTGGACTAGGGTTACGGTCTCTTGCATGGTGTTCTCCGCATAATAATTATCGTGTATTGCTAAAGTAACCAACAATAAGAAGTGTGCACGTTTGAAGGAAAGCAAAACACAACATATAGTGGTGAGGTGTCAGAAAACGCGGGGTTATATCAAGCCCAAACACTATATGTAGTGCTAGGCTTTGGTCGTTAGGCCATTAAAATACCAGCAACTTTGACTCGGTCAACATTCGCGGGCAATTCGGTTTTGAACGGTATAACGTTACCTTTCTCTTCTTTGACCTCAGAAACCTCTCCCTTGCCTTCTAAGCGGATAGTGCAACTTTTATAGTCAAATGAGTGGCAGTTAATTCCCAAATAACCCCCGTCTTTCTCGCCCTTGTTAAACCACCAGCCACTGGGACGCTCTACAAGCTTTTCGATCATATCAAGTTTGTCGTAGCTACCTTTACCGAACTCATAAGCCGCATCAAAAGCGTAGTCGTCGGTATAGCGTGACTCGGTTGCCAAGCCTTCAAATTGGTCATTCGCAAGCAATCTTATAACGTGTGAAACTGACCATTTTTTAGGGATTTCCTTAAGTGGTTTGAGGCGATCAAGATGCGCCGGTGAATACGTAGACACACCCTTACTTTCAGATTTGTATACAGGGAAACCCATCAGGCTTTGAGCCTCATTATTACCTTCTTTAAAAGGGAGCTTCGCACAAGCATCAAAAATAGCTCTGCAAGAAAGCTGAAACGCCTCCAGAACTTCCCAGCGCGCCTCGTACTCTTCGCCATAGATGACGTAGCTAGTACAGGTTTTCCCGCGCTTATAGACGTTGGTGGTATCTAGAATGCGAATGGTACCGGAGCTTGCGCTACCTAAAGAAATCGCAAGATTTTCGTCTTTGATGTAAAAATACGAACACGAATGAGTGTTCATTAAAGCGCGCCAATCTTCGCGTGTTTTTGGTAGTTCGATTATCGAGTTTTTCATGCCTCATCCGCCCTGTGTGATGTATTACTTTAAATACAAAGTACCTAATCAGACGAAAGACGCGAACGTGCTAGAAATGTCATGTGGGGGTGGAAGAATAAGCGGACGCCACCCCCAATCACCACTTAATGATCTTTTTCCCTTGTAAAACGCTAGCGTAACCGTTGTATCCTTTTGCCATAAATCATCAAGACCGCTGTAACAAGCGATTAGACTAGGAGCGTAAAAAGTGTTGGGCGTTTTAGCGTTAAAATATGGCAGGAAGGAACTGGAATTAAAGGTAATGAAATCTGCTGCCGGGTTCTATTTAGGCACCGAATTTAACGATAGTCCTTTCACTCGTGAGTCTGGTTACTATGATTCAAAAGACGATGCGCAGACAGCTTTGGAAAAGGGTACCTGGGAACAACGGCACACCATCTAGCGGCAACCTTCACGATCACCGCTAATACAGCTTAAATTAAGTACCTTGGTGGATCAGGATATAGCCACACGCGCATTCACGTGCGCTCGCAATAACCCCCTTTAGGCGCTCCGGAATCTCTTTAAACTCATAGCTCACATTGAGCACGAATTCACATATGCCCTCCTCTCCATTACGCCCATGGGAAAAGCAGGCGTTGTTCTCTATCCATTGCCACTCTTCCACCTCTTCGGGAACATCGTAGTCACCAAAAATATCAGGTGCGCAGATATCCATAATCTCCATTATAGTCGCGCCTGGGAAGTACTCCTTGTCGTTATCCTGAGACTCTACGGCTAGATTGATCAGGCTACTCTCTATGGTGGCTTGAACATCTTGGAGCATTGCTAAAGCGTCATCTTCATTGAGATTTTGGTAGTAGGGAGTAACGGTATGCCGCGTATTAGACAATTCAAAAGACAAAGAGCCTGCTAGGGTAACAGCCACATATATTTCGTGTGCCGTAAGGTGCTCTGCTACATCCGCATTCAACTCACCGGATTGTAGGTCGAAAAGAAAACTGGCCGCATCAGCTTCAGACTGAGCAATCAACTCCTTTCCACGGTCAGAGGCTCTAAATTCTTTGTGTGCGAGGGTTTGGGGGTGTGAAGGCATCTCTATCTCCTAAGTATCTACGTTTAAGTTGAAGCCAACGTAGCCTTAGAAGTAGTCATGCGCGAATCTAGTAGAAACATTTTTGTTTCGATGCAAGTTGAATCGGAATAAAAAAGTTTTTCAGCTGGAGGGTGTTGCGCTATTAATCCTTAATATAGCGCGAAAACGGTTAAGCGGCCACTACAATAGCCGCAAATTTAGTTTCATACATCTCAGACTTGCTGCCATAACACACCACAGTCAGCCCAGAAGCCGCCAGAGCCTTCTCAAAGTAATCATTAGCACTATTTACCCTTTTGAATTTATGAGCGTGAAAAGTGCCTTTGTAGCGGATTGCGCCGGTACCGGTGGCATAGGTGGCAATTTCTAGTTCGTTGGCCTTTATTTTTTCGGTATCCGCTTTCTGTGATTGACGTTAATCATTAAATGCGGTTTTGACGCTCCAGTGTCAGGCTATCTAGTAAATGCCCTACCAGAATATTGCAGCATCGAACACTCTAGAGTCTTCACGGTCTTCTGACGTTTTTGGTAGTATTCTCTTGACGTATCCCTGCACCACTGCAATAGTTGCATATTTGCAACCTTATGAGGCAACCTATGCAAACTTGGCTCCGCGCTATAGGCTGGAGAATGACAAAATCCAGCTCTACGACTGCAAATCAGCTAGATTCATTGGGGGCATCTATTGATGTTCTTACATCGTTTGGGATGGATCTGAAAATAGAACACGCACGGCTACTGCTCGCTATTGGTGTTGCTTCAGGTGCTCAAGGCTGGGTTAATCTAAAGGAAATTAAGGCTAAACTGCCGCGCATTAGTGACTATCAATTTTCAAGATATCTAAAAGTCCTATGTGGAAGACCTGGCGCTTTTAGCTTTAACTCAACATCCAACGCTCCCTTAGTTAATCTACGAAGCTCCGAATCATCTGGACGAGAAAAAGAAGTAATGCTTAGCAGCTTCGGAAACTTGGTGTTACATAGAACTCTCCAGTCACTTGAGCCTGCTTTTTCTCCTACACAAAACAGAATGCCCCATGATTTTACAGTAAATTGCACTTTACAGATGGCGGGAGGAAATAGTGGAGGAGAGAAAATAGCCTATGAAGTAGATCGTGTTATTATTTCCGGCGGAGTAGGGTCTGGTAAGACTCAAGCGGCCATGCTTCTAGCTGCTCAAGCGATTTCCCAAGGGGCTGTTGTTTATTGGTTGAATATTACGGGAACGCTGGGCACTGTTAGAGATATATCTTGGCTCGCCGACAACCATCTACGAGCTCATTCATTTCATGTAAATGGTGCAAAAACGCATAAAGATGTTCCCGTATCTGAAGTGTTTTTAAGAGATGGAATATGCGTTCACAATATTAATAGCCTTGAGCTTCAGCACTCCGAGCTAGCGCCAGCACTAGAACGGCTTGTCAACGATCTTTCTGTGTCTGCTGAACAGCATTTAAAATTGAAAGCATCGTCTGTCTTTGTTGTTTTTGATGGACTTGGGACGCTTGATCATATTTCTAGTTGCGAAGCGCAAAACGGCATCAAAAGGCTCGTAGAGTCTAGTACAAAGGTATGTATTTTGGAACATGGTAGTGTTCCAGAGGATTATGAGACCTATTATAAAATGGGCTTTGATCACGCAATAGGGCAGATAGAAGACTCTCGTTTTTACACCGGAAAGAGCGAGGAATTAAAGAGTCGAATATACGGCCAGGCAGCGGGTGAGTTCTGTATTTTAAATGACAAAAAGGAGCTCATTCATCAGTTAAAAGTAGATTATGTTCGCTGTGGGGAACCTGACAATGTCTAAGTTAATTAAGAATAAACGTATGTATTATCGTCACATTGGTAGGATCTGTTCTTGAAATAGTCTCATTATTTTATACAAGATCAGCTTCAAGGGACAAATTAGGGGTAGTTGGAAATGGTATCCAAGTTGATATCAATCACCTAAAACGCTAAAACGTCCTGCTCATCCTTACGGAAACTAAACCGGTGTCCGATAACAGAAAATATCCCCCGGCATGAGCCGCAACACGCCAATCGCCAAAAACAACGTAATCTGTAGCGAAAGATTTAATGGTAAAACGCTGTATCCGCGCCTTTATTGGCTGTAGATCTACATCTAAACACATCTCAAAATCCTCTTGTTAGTGCCGAGTCCATATTTTTACTTGATTAAAGGCCGTGTGCTGCTGCGCCTTCGCTTTACTTGCGTGCTCTTCTGCGACATCGGCTGGTTTAATTGGGTAACTTTTCATGGTTTGGTTCTTGTCGTTGACCTCAAATAAAGTTAAATCTTTCCCTATGTAGCCAATGTATTTAGCTACAACTAATGACTCGTTATAGATGCTTGAAGTGTATGGACGGTTCATGGCGTTCTCCTGTTGTTAAGGACAACGTATCAAATAGGGGTAGCAGTGCAAATTAGCGGGATATGGGGGTGGCACCCCCAACACCTATAGTTAAGACCGCTACCGTTATGCAACGCACTCTTTGTTCGTTTCGTCCTGTGTTTTAAAACAAAGAAGATCCTCTAGAATCTGCCAACCCTCCTCCGTACTTCTATCTTGTAGCACTTTGGCTACATATCTTGCCGCCTCGGCGCATTCCTCATCACTCCATTCTGGACGAATAGATTTGATATCGTCTACGCTCCAGGTAATATCACAAATATACTGAGCGTCTGAGCTAGCCTTCTCCTGAGTTAAAAATTCTTCAAATATACTGAGGTCGTTATTGTTTTTCGCCTCGTCAAAAGGAAATTGGATTTTGTCTATATCATGATTGCTAAACATTGGTTGTCTCCATATTGTTAGTCGATGAGAACAACGTATTCTATTCAGGTGAGAAGTGTCGTTTTATTGGAAATTCACGCCGCCTTCCACTCTATGGATCCAATATTAGCGCGGTAGCGCTACCCCTCGGTCTGAACACGGATCATGGATAGACTGCTTTAGGTTATATGGGAGTAGAGCCTCTAATCAGGATAGATAATAAGAGGAGCGGTTATATTGCTCCCCTTTAATGCCTTTTTAGCACTGGGATCTTTATTCACAGCCTAACTACATTGATAGGTCAGATCGAGAAGCGGGTTTGTCGTGGTATCTCTCAACGGAAGATTGAACGGGATTATATTTTTCCACATTCAAACCAAGTCTAATGTTAGCGTTACTCACCCCCGCATTAAACGCCATTAAATCCATTTCGCTCTCAATTCCAGAAGGTATACCAACACCATCATTTTCAGCCCACTGGGAGCCTCTAAGGGCAATCTCATCGATACGCTCAATCGACATTACTTTTCCCTCATGATCAGTGAGCATCACCGTACCACTCGCAAAGCGCCTCATACTCTTCTCTCTCACTGCTACTGAGGTTCAAAGAACAGTCACCGCGCTTATCAATCAAATTGTGCAACGCAGTTAAGAGAGAATTGTAATCGGGGTACTTTTCACGCAAAAATTTAGGCATCGTATTTCTCCTCGGGTTTTATAAATAATAAAAATCGCCTAGGAAGAAATATAACCTTTTTAATACATGTCATCAGCGATGGAGGAAAACACCGCTTATCTACTGGATCTTTAAAATAGACATTATTATTCGCAAAGATTGGTAATTCTTACGACAACATGGAATCCGGTAGACGGGTTAAAGCGTGATTGACAAGCCCCCACTATCACTTGCCAATACTTATCTGGCATTTCGCCACATTCAGAGCCTTCACCATTCAGGCTAGGATCCACAAAGACTATAATGTCACTCCACTCGTTAGGCTCTTCTCCTCGCGTGTGCCAGGTCATCAAGGGCCGATCTCGTCGATTCAACCAGCGAAGGAATTCGGCCTCGCCAAACCATTCGGGTGCGTTAATTGACAAAACCGGGCTGTGCTGCGCATCGAACTGCATAGATTCTCCTTGTGGTTTCCAAGCTGGGCTATGTAGGGAATTATCTACAAGCGACATTGTATATTTGAGGTTTATGTCGTGATCCCAGCAAACAAAGCAATCGGGCATTTGATTGTTTTGAAATTTTGACGCCATAGATTCCGGAGTTTCGGAAGACTCCACATTGGCCAAATACACCTTAGCCCCTGGGCCATAATTGCCTAGAGATCGAGCGAGATATGGACTATCAGAGAATGGCCCTATTATTTCTACAATCACTCCCGCCTTTAAATCATCAATTGCGATTGCGTTTTTAGATGAATTGTTCATTGGTACATCCTTTATTTTCTATGGGAAATTGGGTGAAATAAACGTATCAGGCAAGCAATCTGGTGAGGTATGGGGGTGACTATCCATCACGCTGACCTCCATTAAAATCCTCACAGGGATGGCCAATTTTATAGTCAAAGCCGCTTACGCGGCCTCCATACTGTCCGCCCAAGTCTTTCCGTGGCGTTGATTTATCAAGTTAGTTAACCACGTCCGTAGAAAATTATTCTGATCTTTTTTGTAAGCCAAGCATACTTTTCCTGGCTCTGGGAAAACCTCTTGATAATAAGGTGGTAATGACTGATTAAAGCTAAATGCCTCTACAGATTTTATTTCTGGATGGAGAAGCAATACCATTTCTGGATCACTACATAAATCACCATTTTGCTCAAAGTAGTGAGCAATCGAAACCGCCAAAGAGCCTTTTGAATAAACATTATCTAAATGCGGCAAACGCTCTAGAACTAAATCCATATATCCGCCCGACTGACTTCTGCCATTTGGTCGAATTTGGCCTTCTGTAACAATTCCAAGCTTAACAAGCCGATCATAGTTGGTTTCGTATACCGTCTTTCTCATATCTTTTTTCCCCTAGCTATTTTTGCAGCGAAGCAAGCGTGTTGTGCGAGCCTATTCGCTCACCATCTACTAAAGCATAACCACCAAAATAGAAGTGGTTTTTAATAGATTGACTATAAGCGTCCACGTCACTCAAGGATTTCTGGTACGTAAAATTACCGTTTGGATCATAGAATTTAACCATTTATTTTTTCTCGCTAATTATGTTTCTAGATATTAACAACGTACTCAATCATTAAACCCTGTCAAATTGGGAGGACGCGCCTCCCAACATGGCTATCAATGCGTATGTTTTTTTACCATGCGAAGTTCTTCCTCAGAAAACTTCCAAGTAATATCATTTGGGTTGATACCTTCATTACGTAAAATCTCTTCGTGCACGCCTCGATGAAAGCTAGGTACAGTGTCTATATAGGCGTATGCCGTCGAGCCAATGACTTTCACTGTGGCAAGGTCGGTACCGGAATCTTTTTTGCTGGTTAGCATTCTGACTTTTTCCGAACTCCCCTCTTCGCACTTACCACCAGTGGACCCCCACCCAATCAAAGCGGCCTTCTTATTGGCCTTACTTAATCTGGCAACTTTAATGCCGGTGGCCATGCCAAAAACCTTCTCGCATGATTTGAAAAGGCCTTCAATGAAGTACTTGGTTAAGACCTGGATGTCGCGGTTTAGAATCGCATCAGCAATCATCTCGTTGCACACCATCTGCGGAGCACTCAAGTCCTCCTCATAGGACTTCTCCAGCTTCTCCAGCTCGGTCGTTTTGGTGCTTGGGTACTCGGAGTAGTACTTATTGGCGTATTGAATGCCTGCTCGCCGCCTTTCCTCGGCCAATTGAATCTGAATTGCACGCATTAAACCGTCTTTGGTATTCAGGTCGAGTGCCTTTATGTCACGCGCCATCTGGGTGATACTGGCCTTCCATTGCCATTTGGCCAAAGTTTCTTGAAGTGCTGTTACGCGCTTTATCCCATGGGGTAGCGCCTCGCGGAGCGAGTAGGCCTCCGTCAGTGTGTAGCCGGATACCTCTGCAATTTTCTTCAACAATGCCACTTCTTGCGGGCACTCCAGGCCATTATTCAAGCGATATTGCTCAATTTCAGGTGCTGAAATGTACCCAGCCAGGTATGCATCCTGGGTACCGATTTGTTGAGGGTTTGGGATACTTACAACTTCAAGGTTAAGGTTTGATGCCGTGCATCGCATCTCAATGAGTTCAAGCATCTCTTCGTTTGCAACGACGGTTTTACCTTTGCGAATCGCGATAATCTTTTCGCGAATGAAACTGTAGCTCGTTGAATCTGCTTTCTCAGAAGCACCGTTATTGGTAAGCGCGGTATGTGTCATGCTGGTTGTCTCCTAGTGGTTTGATCATATAATCACTAGACACAACGTACTGTACATATGAACAGTCTGCACGAATCGGGGAAACGCCCCAATAACCACTGAATGCGATACAAAATTGAACGATAGCGAAACGTTCTTCCACGTGTTACCCGTCTGACGGGAGAATGAGCTGATTAAACGCTTTAAACGGCTCATATACACGTATATACTGAGCCAATAAAGGTGATTTAACGGCTCAAAACCATGAAATACTGCTGGCAACACCCAGATTGGCCCAACTTTACATATAATGACCGCGAAATACGGAATACGCTGTATTCGTATGCCTTGGAGTCTGGCCGATTATCCGGAGGCGTGGGACAGTTAAAAGAAAGCTTGCAAAACGAGGCGTACATAGGCCTTATGGTCAATGAGGCTATAAAGACTAGCCAGATTGAAGGGGAAATTCTTGATTCCGAAGATGTGCGCTCCTCAATAAAGAATTTCCTCGGATTGAGCAATCCTCCGACTCGCGTAATCGATCCAAAAGCCGAGGGGATCTCCGCACTTATGGTTGACCTTCGAAAGACGTACACAGAGCCTTTGTCTAAAGAAAAACTATGTCATTGGCATCAATTAGTGTTACCTCCTGAATCTAGAAGCCTTTTACAGCCAAACTTACAGATTGGACAGTGGCGGACAACAGAAAGCCCGATGCAAATCGTTTCAGGCCCGATAGGGTATGAACAGGTACATTACGAAGCACCCCCTTCCCATCAAGTGGATGAAGAAATGAGCCGCTTCCTCAAGTGGTATAACGATAGCAGCCCTCTCAATCCTCACAGGAAAGAAAACCTTTCTGGCCCTGAGCGATCCGCAATTGCGCATCTATGGTTCGAGTCAATCCATCCGTTTGATGATGGAAATGGTCGTGTAGGTCGAGCTATTGCTGAACAGGCATTGGCGCAAGACGCAGGAGGCCCAGCATTGCTCAGTTTATCATCTGCTATCGAGCGCAATAAAAAGGAGTATTACGAGCAGCTGCACCAGGCAAGCAAGCCAGAGATGAATGTTACACCTTGGGTTAATTGGTTCTGTGACACCGTTATGCTGGCGCAGAAAGAAGCCTTGAATAAAGTCCAATTTGTTCTCCAAAAAGCTAGATTCTGGAATGACAATGAGGAAAAAGACCTGAATGTAAGGCAGGTAAAAGCAATTAATAAAGTATTCAATGCTGGTATAGAAGGGTTTCAGTATGGCATAAGCGCCAAAAAATACATGGGTATGACTGGATGTTCGAAGGCAACCGCGACAAGAGATCTGGCCGAGCTTGTCCAGAAAGGCTGCCTCACCCCATTGGAAAAGATAGGGCGGAACGCGCGCTACGAACTAAACTTGAGCGGGGGTGCGCTTAAACTAGAATCACAAGGAAAAAGGGTAGCGACGAAAGTCGAAGATCAGGGATTTTCAGATAGAGTTAAAGAGTGGAAAACTCATATTAACTCTGAAGAAAGTACTGGAAAATCACCGAAGCTTGGCTAATTAATTTAGCGAGCCGCTTGCCGAGCCCTACTCAAAACCCAGGCGGCTTACTACCAACAGCATATATATCGTTTTGAGTGTGTTTTGGACTTATATCTTGCTCAAGAACCATCGCCAAAGATGTTAGAGAGGGCCACAGCTGATATTCTTCTGTGATTTCGCGTCCTGGCCCCAAGCAATCTTTTACACCTAATATTCGTACCGTACCATCAGTCAACTCAATATCATCAGGGAAGTTACTCTCCCCCTTATGGTTTATCGACCAAATGTGCCCATCTACATCCACGAAGCATCGAGTATTCATCCAACATTCTCCTCTCTGTTAAAATTGCAATTTTTAAATTTCACAAGATATCAAATTCAGCCATAGCTTTCCGCATATCAAAACCACCGGTGTTACACATGACTGCCTCATCAACTATATCAAATCTTTTGAGATTGCCATCAGACATCATGTGAACCTGAAAAATCTTGTCAGAAACTGGGCAATAGACAAAACCATGATCACCAGCCTTTTTTGTGGCAGCCTCTAGTGTTCGATGGCTCTTAAGCGTATCCTAGTGATTAACATGATCTATTCCCCCATACCTTTATTGCCGGAACTCTGTTCAGCTTTTCGTCCACCTACGCGCATATACAGCTGCTCGGCCTTGCCTTCAATTGCAGGTGTAATAACCGTGGCACCTTCACTTACCAAGGATATCCAATACGAATCAGGGGTATACTCATCATCCATGTAAAAGTCACAAACCGATTGCCCACCAAAGACCTCTGGCTGATCCAAAACAGTATCAGAATCTACCGTCGCGCTTCCAGGGAACTCGACACCCTCTCCTTCAGTAATCCAGCCATCAATGGCAGCAACCAAATCCAAATCTGAAATTTTTGAAACAATAACGAAAGCTTCACTAGAAGATATAGCGGAAACGTGATGGCTAATAATCTGTCCAGAATCTCTGTTAATGGCAATAACGGTATAATTTTTTAACTGCATTATTATTTTTCCTTTATTATTTTGAGAGGCCGCATTAGCTTCTACTGGGTGTATCTCAGCCTTATATTCTTCATAACGCTCCAAACTTGAACCAAGCTCGGTTCCATCTTCGTTGTATGGAGTTAGATTCTCCTTTGTACAAAACTCATCGAAATCCATATTATTCTCCGCTGTTTATAAATAGTGAAATCGTGCGCTAAAACAACATAAGCTTTTAAATAGATATCATCAGCTATGCGGGAGAGGCGTCTCTCTGCGCGATATGGCGAGACTGGGTAAGATTTCCGATAAAACGAATAGGCAATTTCGTAACGGGCCCAAGCCAGCAATTTTTCACTTCCGAAAAGCTAAAACCCGATCTAGCAACATCGTTCTTGGCATATCCATCAAGAACGTCTACATTGCTAATCGAGACCAATCCATCAGCTTCATCCTTGACAATGACAGCGTCGTTTTTAGCTTTCAGTACATCCTGATCCCACAAGTAACCAGCTCGCTCTTTTAGATCGAGATAGGTATAAAAGTCTTCACCTCCAGCCGGTGGAATAATAGGAACATCCAAGGCAAAAACCGATTTAATGAAGTCGGCCTCTGCCTGAGAGAACGCACTAACAATAGGCGACCAATCATCATTACTTCCGTGATCTAACTCCATTGGAACGCCATCAATAACGCTATACATAGACAGGCCGTTCGCTTCTGGATAGTCGGGATCATTAAATGTAACTTCTAAGCAATAGCATCCCAAGGACTCGCAATATGCTTTAGCATTAAAGGTAACATTCGGAATAGTTTTCGCCCGCTCGAACATTAGCTCATTAGTCATGGATAATACTGAATGTGTCATCATATAACCGTCTCCTGAAAGTTTTTGCAGCCACCATGACTGCTTGGTAGGAATAACGTAACGCGTTATTGGGAGGTGTGCAGTTTTAGAAGAAATCTGGCGACACGCACGGCCACCCGCCCACTGAATTAAAATGTTTTCGCGATAGCGATATACATATCAACGTAGGGCTGTTAATTTCGAAGTGATGTCTTTGATTGTTGCTTGCCTGGTTCCGGCGACTCACACTGGTTCAACCAAGAATCAATTCGAGAACCTAAATTAGGTGGTGTGGATTGCAAGGTGCCTAATCCTGCAGCGAAGTGGCTTGAGTGAGCCACCAACTCAGCCTTAAATTTAAAGAGGCTAGCTGCAGCAAGGGCTGTTGCCCCCGTATCACATACACCATCAATCAGAACAACGCGATCAGGAACGTTTGCACACGACAATGAATACCCATAAAAGCTTCCATCGATGATATCGCCTCTTTTTTTAATGCCGTAAAGGGATTCTCTCTTAGCACCCTTTATCACATCGCTAACGGGTAGGCCTGTGAGTTCGGAAAGTTTATTTGCCAGAGTGAGACTGGTTGTTGCCTTCCCATCCCTGCCCGGTATGGGTATCAGCGTACAGTTTTGTGGTAGCAGCCGAATCATTTCCTTGGCCATGGCGGCTGCGGCAACCACACAGCCCTCCTTTAGCTGATGGGCGAGTTCTCTTGCTTGTGGCGTGTGATAATAATTAGCTGCGGATCGGACTTCAATAAATGGCATTAGAGTCGTTTCCGCTACTAGGAACCGAGTCTTGGTGACGGGGTTGGGGAAGGGGTTTCCGTTCGTTGATGGTCTGCCATCCAATCTCCTGCACGACGTTCAAATCCTTTCAGATTGATCTGAGAATGTACGTCGTTACTGGGGAACGTCTGTTGCTCAAGGTCTCCTGCCTTTAGCAAATCTATTCGGTGCTGAATAGTAGATTGAATCCCCGATAGGGTTACTCCCGGACTGTTTAGAATGTCATCCGTAGTTTTAAAGTGGTGATTGTGGTTAACCTCCACACGTTCGGCAATTAAAGCGAATACTTCCTCTGCTTGAACCGAAGGATGTTTTTCGGAATATTGGTTTCTTACCTGATTCCAATGCCTTTCAAGTGAAGGCTCATTACTTTGGCCGGCGTCCATGATTTTTTTAATCACATCGCTCTTTTCAGTCGGGGTATATGTGTTAATTAAATAATGCCCGAGTACTTCATGCTGCAATGTTCTCTGCAACGCTTCTTTGCTTCTATGATTTCCTGCTGCAATAGTGGCAAATCCACGATCACCTTGCCCTTCTGCTGAGTGGAACGCACCCCCACAAAGGCTATCAAAACCATAGAGTTCTTTCCAAGAATCTCGGATCTTATAATCGAGCGGTACCTGATAGTTCATAGATTCAACAAAGGAAAGAGCTACTGCTTGAGCCTCGGCGACCGATAACCCCTTACTCATGAGGATTGGCATCCTTTGGCATATTGAAGGTCTTTGGTAGCGTTAGCGGCTCATCCGTGTCAATCGCATAATTCAATAATTGTCTCTCTTCAGGAGGGGTTGAATCATATACCGCCTGAGAGACATAGAATTTAGGAATGTATTTCTTCGATTTAGTATCACTTTTGTCTGTAGCCATGGGGATTCACCAATTTACCCTGAGAGTCTCCTCAAAAGGTTAAGTGATCTTATGGGTCTAAACCACCAGTTTGTTGGGAAAAGTCACATTTCTCATTGGATGTACGGGTGGGAACGCTTATACAAGCCGCTCAGCTGCCTATTCGGCGAATAAAGGGGTTCGCTGGGGGTGGGGGTGGATCTGCCGCTGCTTCAACGACTTGATCCGGCGTATCTAAAGTGCATCGATAAACACTACTTCGCGCCGCAGCTGACTTGCCAAACATCCAAACTGCTCATGTCATCCGGCTGGACCGCTACGCAAGATATTCTTTGCGCAGTGAGCTTCTGGTATAGCGCGATCGCTAGTTGCTCGCTATCAAAGTCTATAGCCAATTTACCGGCAAAAGCACAGGTATACATTGGCATCACCCCTAAGCGACAAACCATCTCATAAAGCCGCGCACTGCGCCCCAGAGAGTCGTCGAAGTATGTTTCTTTACTCGCCTGAAGTAGAAGCCGCTTGCTCGGGCACCATCCCATCCAGCCTTCGAACGTCCTTAAATTTGAGTACCCAGCACCTCTCAAGATAGGTTTAAGTTCATCGGCGTCTTCTGTGCTTTGTACTGCTACCCATAGGGACCCATCTGGCTGCAGACAGCCCTTATGAGCCACCCCCATTTTCGACAGTCTTTGGGTTCCACATTCCAGCGCGATCGCTTTATCGTAAGAGGCAAGGGTTAACAGCCTTGCCTCAGTTATCGCATTGCCCACATATTCCTTCATGAGCTGGTGTTTTTCGGCCTGTACGTCGTATTGCGTTACCGTATGCATGCTTTCACCTTGTTCCATTATTCGACCCAATGCCTATATTCATCGCCTTCCAGTATCAACTCGGGCTCTGGAGTGCTGTGACCGTTAACACCTAAAACCATTGCATTTTCAATCTCGCTATATAGGTAATCTCCAATATAAGCTTTCTTGAATCCAAACGTACTCCAAAAGCAAATAGCGGCATGATCAACTGGCATTAATTTTACTCTCTTTACCCTAGAATCAAGGTTAGACAGCTAGTCTTTTACTAACGTAGTAGCAATACCCTTCCTTCTCATTTCATGAGGAACATACACCATGTCAATAAATGCGACCTCTCCATCACACCAAGCTTCAATGTAGGGATCCGCTCTGTGAATATCGTCAAAATGAACTACAGCAGCTGCCGTCATGTCTACTTCTCCATGAGCTCATGACTACTGAATATCGCAATGAGACGATCACGCACCGCTATTTGGCCTTGGCCTGTAAGTGATGGTAGCGACTTAGCTAATAGATCAACCCCTTCCTGCGACTGAAGAGACGAAAAGGTTTCTGGCTCCTGCTCCAGCAAATAGAGAGGAAACGCCTCTGGCTCTATCCCAAGACCGGCGTCTATGATCGATGAAAACCCATCACAACAATCTTTTTGCGATCGTAATAAAGCGCTTTGCGCGGCTAGCAAACCTTGGAACTCATTCGATATTTCTAACTCAAGTAGCTGTAGATATAAACTTTCTGTCTCCGAGAAATCCCAGTCTCCAAGAATCTCATTCTTACGATGCAATCGATACACTTCGGATAGGAATTCACTTGGGCTCGCGCTTACGTCTTCGTCAACGATATAAGCGTCCAAATCCTCGTTACAAGCTCGAGCTAACTCACGCTCAGCTTCGGCTTCATTCAATCTTTTCTCAAGGACTTCGCCACTTTCCAGTTCGACTCGATAGGTCACAATGCTCTCCTTTAAATTGATAGGTCATGCGTTTTTAGTAAGTGAGACCAAACGTAGCAATAAGGTGGGGTTATGCAAATACGAGGGAAAAGAGGTTTATAAGGGGAACGACCTAAGCTATAGGTCGTAATGTTAATATTGAGGAAGGGGTATTACGCCCACCAGGCGTTATGTAACTCAATCTCAGCCTCGTTAAGGCTTTTATTAAGCTCATTGCCCAAACGTATCCTTTCGGCGGTGTTCGCGTACCGAGACCGTGGCGTATGGTGGTACAGGTCCAATGCTGCACGTGCTTTTTTGACTTTGTTCTTTGCTTTTGTGATGCTCACAATTTTCCCCTTTATTTATTCGCAGCCTAACTGCATTGATAAATTTGATCTTGGAGCTGGCTTATCATGATACCGAAGACTAAGTCGGTATATATTTCGCTACATTCAAGCCAAGACTTATGTTCGCGTTACTCACTCCCGCATTAAACGCCATCAAATCCATCTCAGACTCTACACCTGAAGGTATACTGACACCGCCAGTTCTTGCCCATTCGTAACCAGATTTTGCGACCTCATCAATTCTTGCAATTGACATAATATTTTCCCCTGACACTTAAGCCGTTTGCCTATTTCTAAAAAAATCGTATTCCAGCCCAAGGTCGAAATATTTCTTTATTAAGAATTGAACCTGTTCAGATCTACCATAGCTCCGCATTACTTGGCCTTGGGTAATAGTAAAATCCCTTTTCCGGTGTAGACACGCCCTTACTGCAAACTCTATTTGTCTCTCTGTGTGCTCGGTAACCAATTGAGAGTACTGCCCGTATTTCCCTACCTCTATGCCCATGATATGTTCCCCCTATACAGAAACATGTAATTAGTAAGTGAGACTAACGTAGCATCAAGGTGTGGCTAGACAAATTAGAGAGAAACCAGATAGATATGAGGGGTGAACGACCTAATTTATTGGGCGTTATTCTTTTATGATGTTTTTAAGGAAGTAAGAGCCGTGACGCTGCAGTTTCGGCGAGAGCGCCCAACAACCACTAAATGATCCCCATTCCCTACTTGAGACATAAAGCCGCCATGAATTGGGTAGCGGCCTTCCAGCAACCTTTTAACTCTATCCTGATACGATTGTTTTGCCATTTTTTACGCCGGCCGTGACGTCACGACTTTCCTGAAGCTCTTCTAACTGAAACCACGCCTCATTTCTTTCATTTACCGCTTGCTGTAGGGCAGCGTTTAATCGTTCGATTTCCCTTGCTGCTTGATTTGTAAGCGGGCCTGATTTTTCATCATTCCACAACTCTTTCACCAAGCTTGGTAATTGTTTGAACTCTTCACTAGCTTTGTCCGTGTCCATCTATTCTGCCTCAAATATAAGAGTGTTGATTTAATTGGGTCTAATCGTTAACGCTTTCAGCTAACAAACCATTCACTGTATCGATCGTTATTTGCAAATGATGGATACTGTCCTCAATCACAGCAATACCCGCGTACCCTTTTGATTTTGCGCGGGCCAACGCTTTGAGCTGTCTATCTAGGCGCTTTGGTAAATCTCTGGCGTGATCCTCAAGGGTAACCAAGGTGCAGTCCAGCACCCGGGTATCACCCCCATTACTTTTAATAAGCTTCTGTGTTTGTAGTGCAGTTGCCACGTTAATACCCTTCAATTACATTATGTAAGATAAACGTAACTTAAGTTACATGGGGGTGCCAATACGCTGGAATCTAAAGCGACGCCAACACTTTCTGAGCTGACCGCCACGCAATATCTTTCCCCACAAGCG
Source organism: Teredinibacter purpureus (assembly GCF_014217335.1). Taxonomy (NCBI): domain Bacteria; kingdom Pseudomonadati; phylum Pseudomonadota; class Gammaproteobacteria; order Cellvibrionales; family Cellvibrionaceae; genus Teredinibacter; species Teredinibacter purpureus. Next base: position 234,039 of record NZ_CP060093.1, read on the forward strand.
CAATAAATTCTTCCGCTGCGGATACTGCATATACGAACGGCGATGCCTCTGACTTTTCGATGACAGCAAATGAACTTTCACCAACGGCTGACTGGTAGGGTCCTACGCTAACGAATTGACTTCCATTTTGGGTGGCGGCCTTCATTGTGGCCATAATCACTTTTCCATTCATAATCAATTCAATGATCGATTCTTTAACCTTGCGCATACAAAACCTCACTCAATATTAAGATGGTAACCTAGGGCCTCTTTAGCTGCCGCAAGAGTTCCACCAAAAAAGTATCGACCATCACCAAAAACAGTCCCGGCTGAAAGGTCAATTTCTCGACCATCAATCTCTACAACACTCAGATCCCAGTTATCGCCTTGATCACTAACGCTCCGCCAGTTGGGCCCCAACCACTGAATCAGTGCACACCACACGCCATCAATGAAGCAGTCGATTTGATGAATGTTTGGCTGGCAGAATGTTAGTTGTGACATCGTTGGTTTCCTCGGTGAGATCTAAGTGTCTCCAACATAACCGGTTATAAATTTAGAGCAATCAACGTAGAAATCTAAACACCGGACTCGCCAAGAACCTCAGAAATCTTCGCTCAGTATCATCTTCTTAGCAAAACGAGACATTGTGGCATGATAAAGCACTATCATGTTCTGCTAAGCACCCTCGAGCGTTACAAGGCGATATAGGTCTTCGTAGAGATGGAAGCATTCAAAGCCTTACACTTCGCTACCAGTCACCAAGCCACCCGCATCGACAATCTGCTGTGTAGCCTGAGACCCACCAGTAGGATGGTAAGGAGCCATATTTGACAGCCCAATAACCACGCTTCTGTCGATGTCATACAGTGCTGCATCATGGACGTTTGTCTGAGGATAAAATACGCGATTTGACCTTAAGTTTTGGTTTTCTGGTACTTGGCATGACTGGACCATAATCTCTTCCTGTATGTAGATTTATTCTTTAAAGACAACCTACCGGAAGAGCAAAATTACCCAATTCCGCAAGAAACCACGTACAAATGGAAATCTGTACTTTTTGCAACAATTAAGTTGTTTTGTACCCTATGTAACTGTTATCTATAGCGCTCCATTCAAATACATGAGGAATATCCGTCATACCTAACATATCGGCTATTTTTACTACCATACTGGCTTTAGCATCTCCGATCACCTTCGCATCCACAGGAGTCCCACAGGAAGCGTCATATGAACCCAATATCTACATAGGAGAGATGCTATTAAGCGCTTTTGTATTCCTCTGTATTTCTGCAGTTATAACTGTCTCCGTGGTTTGGGTAGAAGTTTGGGCGGCACGTGCTATGAGGTTTAAGTTGACACACAAAATCATTACAGTTGTTGCAGTTGCTAACTTCGCAACCTCTGCTATCGGTTTCGCATTACTGATAACAGCAGAAACATTAAGTGGCTATTATTTAGCATTACTATGCTTGAGTAGTGCTGTAATACAATATTTCCTGATCCAAAATTACAACCGCTCTAACGAAGAAGAATCTCTTCATTCTACACCCGGGATAACGACACTTGATTTAGTTTCTAAGAAAACTTTTATGGTGGCTGTGGCCGCAAGCATCGCCTCATACACCTATCTCTATAGCATAAAAAAAATAATAGACGTATCTCTGCTTTAAAACGTAACCTGTTTCTATGTTGCCAACCCATAAATGCGTAATTTATGGATAATTCCGTCGTGGCCATGACGGAATTATCCATGGCCATACTTTATTCTTCCTCACTAATCCCTTTAAGTATACTTATCCGAAACTCAAGACTGTGCACCTGTGTTTTAGCGTAATTTAAGCGAAGCTCATTATCCAGTAGCGCGGTCATGCGACCAAGCGTTTCAGCACACGCAATACTATTCAAATACAGGTCATAGAAATAATCACCATCAAAAACCAACCTTAAGGGTCCCCCATCGTGAGAATATGTGTAGAGCTGAGAACTCGCCGCACGTATAACCTGAGATGAATCACACACGTTCACCCGGCGATGCTCGCCCTCCTCAACATCACCAGAAAAATAGACTATATTGTCCACATATCCAAGTACCATAGATAGACCACCCGTAGACAATATCAGATCCGTATTTAGCGCCTTACTCACCATGTCGTTGGCAAACAGATCCGCCTGTTTTTCCTCTTTTACAGTGTCCAGATTGATGATCTTAGCCATCGAAAGCCCCTATGAATTAAATTCGTACCAATAGTTGTACTCTTCAAGCGTTATCGCTTTTGCATAACGTAAAGCATCGAGCATGCCGGCCATGTAGTGGCGGGCAGCCATATTCTGTTCTGAAGACGCCCATGCCTCGCTTAGTAATGCCGTGGGGGTGGGGCTATTCGCCAAAGAGTGTTTTAAGTCTTCCATATGAGTGGCCTGGTCTAACCCTGTATTATTGGCGCTCAAGGCGCCACCATCCTGTAATAATTAATCAAGTGCGTATCCCGACTACGTTCAAGCGCTTGGATTTTTCGTTTAGCGTCGATTTTATCTTTTAATGTTGGAAGCTTCCTTACCGCGACTCGAGCACTTCTTATTTGGCATTCGATGTTATTTAGCGCTTTCTTGTGATCATTTGCAGTCATATCCAAACCCTCTACTCGTTAAGTCTTACTGAACATCCCCAGCAATTACAACGTATTACAGGGGTAGAGGGTCAGCAACTCAGCTGGAAAGCTGAGTGATCCATTACAACTATGGCTCAGCCGAATTTTAAATGTCGGGATTGGCCGCGAAGCTTTTCAAGTACAGTATGCTCCCCCACTATATTGGCTTGTAGGTCATCTACTTCAGCAGAGCAGACTGAAAAGGATTCGTTGTAAGCCTTAGAGTTGGCTCGGGCCCGTGAACGCTTCTTTGTGTGTATTTTTTTAATTACCGCTAACTGGCCAGGAGTGTAAGGCGTAACCAAATAGACGTTGTGAGACATCGATTGTTCGAAGCCGATCTTTGTGAGAGATTTTAATACAGCGTGATCCTCGGTTGCGATAATGAAGGCCTTAATTCTTGCCTCTATATCCGCATCTATGGCCGCGGCGAGCTCCGCGTTGGTATGCCCTCCATTTTGACTTCTTTCAGTCTCAAGGCGCTCTACACGTTGGTTCTCGCACTGCTTGGCTCGATCTCTAGCTTTGGCTTCACGCTTTAAACGCTTTACGCCATCTATAAGACCTTCATCTCCGGTCTTTTTAAGACAGTCGATACCTACAATAGACACCTTACCCTCACTACTCTGAATGAAGTGCCGGTTCTTAATGGTGGTACCGCAATGCTCACACCAGAAAATCTGCCCTTTCTCCAAGGCGTGCTGTTTTGGATGGACAACAACATATGGAGGGTGCCCTAATCCAGACTGTTGAAACGTATGCATAACTATCCCCGTTTTCGTTAAAGTTGGGATTAACGTAACGCAAGTGATGACAGCCATCCAATTTGCTGGAATGGACCTACATTTGTTTAATAAAAGCCTCCGCTCGGTCAAACTTTTAGATACAAAGGGCAATCAGATAGAGCCATATGACAATTAGCATTAACCGGCCTTTGATATTTATGACACATCCCTTTCAATAACACGACTAGCAGGCGATTTTTTCACATCACAAAACTCTAAGCTCCACTTATCAGCCTCATGCTCGCCAGAATGATCTGAATATCGCCCACAATCCAAACAAACAATCGCCTCATACCCTAATGACCCATCATATTCTTTGGCCCTACTAGGCGATGTATTACCGCATGCGCAGCTAAACTTTACGATCATTATACTTATCCAACGATTCAGATAAATTTAGCCCGTTTACACTCTCCCTAGGCAACACAATAAACCCCAAACTTTCTAAGTGCTCTATGGATTTTTGAGTCTTATCTTTTTTCGGTATTCGTTTAAGAGGCAATAGGATCGCCATCGCCACATAAACAAAAATACCGATACCAAAAGTCATAACGCTAGCAATAAAGATCAGACGATAAATCCATGATGGAATAGTGCAATTCACAGCTAATCCACCGCAGACACCAAATATCATTTCATCCTCACCGCTACGATGAAGGTCTCTAATAAATAAGACCAATGACAACGCTAAGCCTTTAAAAGACAGAATATTATTCATGTGTTTTTCACTCCCAATAACAGTGTTATTTTAACGATTACCACCAGGCAATTGCCACGGTACGTCGACGTGATGAATTAACTTGTGGAGCCAATGCAAGAGCACCAAGACCCATTAAGGCCATTGGGATGCTAGCGAAAGTAAACAGCGCCACGACTACTCCTACACCTACTGCTGCTATAGATAACAGTCTTAAGGTTTGCCATACCATCAACAACGCAAGGAATAATTTGCTTTTACCGGCTAAATTAATTTGTGAATTTTTCATGAGACACCTCCTCTAGTTCGTCTACATCTTTAATGTACACCTTCTAGAAATGAGGTAAATTCAGGCAGAAAAATACCTAGGCTCAGAATCCCATTTTTCACCCACTTTATGCCCTGCGCCCCCGGCGCTTTGTGACGGCTCTAGCAATAGCGTAGAGCCCGCGCAATTAGAACTGTCCTATATTCGCCCTCCTCTACTAAGAATTATTGGCTTAGTCATTCAAAAGATTTATCATTTTATAGAGACAATTTTGACAAGTGACCGTATGGCGATCATCAAATCCCTCCAGCCCCCAAAATTTGTTCGCCGGCTTGCATAAAGCATCCCGCGCATCACGTTTTAAGCGGCCTTTAGTTAGCTGTGAATGTAGTTGAAAATGGCTCTTTCCAGGGCTGAAGAAACCGTCTGAAGCACCCTCTTTTGGACTGTAAGCATAAGCAACCTTTCCATCTATACCCTGCTTTCTCATCTGGTCGAATACGTATTCCGAGATTAGGTCTATTGAGGTATTAATGACACTGACGGACGCGTAAGCGTCATCACTTAGCCTTTTTCTTTCTTCGTATTGAGCGCGCCAGTGCGCTTTATAAATACGATGATGCTTGTCTCGCTGTTTATATAAGTCTTCAAGGTGGCTTTTAACTATTTGCTTTGAAGACAGGCCTTCTAGCAAACGTTTAACCGGGTCTAGGTAACATAGCTGGGCCTCGTTTTTGATTTTCGCTTCATGGGCCCTTTTTTCTACCGTTCGCTTTTCAGATTCCGCTTGCTTGTACTGGATGTACTCTAGCGTTTCACAATGAAACCAACGAGAACACCAGACCTTCACCGTGCTTCCGACAGGCAAATCCGGCTCGTCATTGAGGAGCGTCAACGTTGTAGTCTTGCTGTGATCGAGTAATTCTCGGGGAGATAAAGCCGTAACTTGATAAAGTATAAGTGTGATGCAAAGCGGGCACCCCATAGCGAATTCAGACATTAAAGTAACGCTCTCATTACTTTGTGAAAACTTGCTAGAAAGCTCCGGATCTAACTCGCAAAATACCTTTTCAGCTAAGCATAATCGCGTGAAACATCGCAGATAAATCCGCGGTTATCGTGTTATGGATAGGAAGGTAAGCCAGGGGAATACCCTATAGTTATGTGCCGTTGGCCCTTTTAAATTATTTATATTTCAATGTAGTAAGCGAGGCGGGTGTGCCACTTAAATTCTAGGGGTGCTTCGTTATAAGTAAGCTGTTAGTGTAAAGTTACTTGTTGTCGCCAGCCTAGTCCATCCTTCGCTGGCGCTATTGTTTCTTAGTTCGCTGTAGATAGTATTGGTTAGGCTGCCTACGGTCGTAGGTCAAACTGTCGAAGCTACGCTAATTTTAGCGTTTCTGTCGATGGTTTAGGTATGGGGTGGTTCGGTGTTCACTTACATAACAATACGCTAAAACACCGTTTCGGCCTACACTACACGCCCTATGCAACGCTCGTTTTGTGCGTTTGATTCGCAAATTGTCACACAAAACCAGCAACACATTGTGCGCCGTTTAGCTCAGCGATAGGTTTACTTATCATTTATATAAAATGAAAATCCCAGCTGCTTAGCGACCTTAACAAATTCAATGGGTGCGTGCCTTTTAATTTCTTCGCCTCGGCAATTAATCCTGTTTACCTTTATCTAAGACCGCTGGTCGCAAACAGTACTACTGGAACCAAAAACCCCAACGCGACAAGAAAGAACGGCCCCACGCTCTTTATGAAACCATTTTCCTTAAAGATCGCTAGGGCCAAGCTAAACCCCATAGAATCTTTTACATCAGCTGGATCAACTTTTTCGAACAGAGGAAGCATAAAAATCACTCCCAATACAAGCGAAAGACAACACAATACGAATACCATCATTCATCTCCTGTTTTAAACACAATTTTCGTACTAGATAATTTCTATTTATTGGAGCCAAGATTCATGCCTCCCTAGATCATTTAAAAGTAACACCGAGTCTAGATCAAGTAATTAGTGACGAAAAGTGCAAATAACCCCGTGGTTATCATGTTATCCCTATAGATAGGGCTAGATGACTAGAGGTGATTCATTCAATAAGGATGGAACATTTACTGCATGATAAGCACCGACCATCATTCTCTTTCACTAGAATAGAAACAGATGATTCATTGTACCTGACTGAACATTCTTGGCATTTATAAACCGTTTCACTTAGAGGGCCCCCAGTGAAAGCATCTACCAGCTGCTCACTAGCGCACTCCTTGAAGGTTATTTCAGTCTTGCTCATTTAGACGTCTCACACATACTATTTAGTTAAGTTACTGAACCTCAATCATAGATTACTGGCCAGAGGGGGGGGATCCCCCCCCTCTTTAGGCCTAGGACACATTCACGGCATCGCGGAACGTTTGGTTAAACATACCGTTGACCCCATGCAAGTGTTCTTCAGCATCATAACCGGATAGGTTTCCATCAATAATTTTATTCAGGATTCCAATGCCTGTTAGTTTCCAATCCAAGCACACAGGCTCTTCACATGGGAATTCTAGCTTTTCCCATACTGACTTCATATCCGTTGCTGCATCTTGGATCGTCTTGAAGCGTTTGCGAGAACCTTTGTGAAGGAAGGAGTCGATCGTATCCACTACTTCCTTCCCAAATGCAACGGCAATCAGACTGTTATTTGTGTTGGTTTCCATAAAATCACCTATATGCTAGAGGCCACCCCCAACGGATAACCTTTCTCTTGCTAGTGATTTCAACATAACGTATAAGAGGAGTATGGCAATTGAGGTGGAAATGATGATTCGTTTTTTAGATGCTGTCGCCCATAGTTCGCACCTGGATCATGGCTGCGATGTTCAAAACATCAATCATATCTCCTTTTTCAACATGCTCCTTTAATAGATGCCTGAGGGAATCGATTGAGCATTGTTCTTTATCCCACCAACCACCCCGCCCTTTGTCCCTAGCCTTGGACAGCTTTTCTTTCATCATCGTGCTGGCCAAATTCACCATAAACTCATCGGCTTCGATATTGGCCGCAAGATTTCCATGATCCTCGCCTACGCGTTTGAACGAAACAAGGGCCATAGCGGATTGTTGTTTACAGCTATCAAGAAAGTTTAATTTTACGTTCATAACTACTCCGGAGTTATCGGGGTCGTTTAACACATAAGTTTTTCACTTACTAGCAATATACTTTCCTTCAGGTTTCGCATAATTACTAAAACAAAGATAAGAACCAGGGTAATGCTTACATGTAGATCGCTGAATACCATCAGCTAAACACAATGCCGAATCAACCATACCTAAGGAATACCGCTTTTCTACGTCACTAAATAGCGAAGAGGCCATATTGCTTCGGTCTTCATGTTCTAGCAGTTTGTCGAGGTCACCGTCGCCATTTAAAGCGATATCGGCTTGCAGCTCTACATAAACATTGCATGCCATACCAAAACCGATTGACGGTATTCCTGTTAAAAAAGCCGTGAATAATGCTGCAAGCATATATTCGTTCATCTGCCCCCCATGTTGTTAAATTTAAAAATTGAAGAAACGGGGTGCCACCCCCACGAAACTAATTAACTACGCAAAATGTATTTTGGCGCTTGTAGCTTATGAACCGAACCGAAACCAAGGATGGATCAATACGTCTAACTTCTTTAGCCGCTTGCGCCAAATCATCTGAGGTATGTCGAGGCTCTTTAAACAACAATATTGTTCTAAATTGCTTTGAATCACCGTTGATATAGAAGTAAGTAATTCCGCACGGTGTTATTTGATTTTTTCGCCGAGCATCGTTATAGAATCCCGTGAGATGTTTTTCGCCATAGATAGGTTTGGTTAAAATATGTGGCTCATTCATTTGATTGCGCTCTTGCATATTAAGTTAAAGCGAATGTGTCTCCGCACACTCTACCTATCGCGCGATAACTATTCGTCAAACCTAAGAGAAAGAAAAAGAGGGAGCGTAGACAATAGATCTCTATTAACAGCTAAACATCTAACAGATACTGCATCTATTAACTAAGCTCCCTTAAGCATCGAGACTCATGTCTCTTGGCACTAGCGACCTAACTAACTGGCAAGTAGGATGCAATAGACGAAAGCGTCTAATCAACAAAAAAGTCTACTTTTATAAAGAATGACACATAGATCTTCACGTAAAGCTGTCAACAAGCAACTAGATAGCATGTTGTACCGAAAAGAATAGATGATAGGTCACGAGAGAATAGATTCAGCCGAAGAGATTCTTCTTTGCCGCACTACTATGCTCGGTTTTCGTAAGGGGGATTATTCAATAGACATATGCACGACAAGGCGCCAGAACACCTTTTAGAATCCTAAGTATTGGATTACTGTTGAAGTTACGTAAAGGGTGATTTAATGTAAGTCGGGTATTAGAAAAATACCGATTTGAGGACAAAGTTGGTTCGTGGTCGTGTAGGTAGAAGCCATACGCCTGGCAATGTGAACTTGAAGCCAATACGAAAACACGATGGCATTTGGCAAATCTCAATCAGTAGGTGAGTCAGAAGATTCTGACATAGCAGGCAATAAATCACGGGCTTCGCAATCCAGCGCTCTCGCTATCTCGTAAAGTATGCTGATACTAATATTCACTTTGCCTCTTTCGATACGCCCCATATAGCTTCTATCTACTGAAGCATCGCTAGCGAGATCTTCTTGTGATATATCGCATTCAATGCGCCTCTTTCGTATCAAGACGCCAATTTTTCTCGCCAGATCATTCACACCGTATACCACTTTTCCAAAGAGATTATTTATAACGGCATGAGGACTTTATTGCCACGGACGATAATCCCCTTATGCGGATTATCGTCCTCAACCGATGGTTAATTTTGTATTCTTAGTGGAATATGGCCCCGCCCTTACTTCTACTGTTCCCAGATGGTGTTAAATTAAAGAACATCGATGATCGATCTACTTCTGCCCTAGATTCAACTTGTTATCTATTTACATCAAGCGGCGTCTACTAAAGATAATTAGCGTTTGTAAGATGAATGAACTTGAATCATAATTCTTGTAAATGCAGTTAGGCAGCATGTAAGATTCGGCAATTCATTTTCAATACCTGGGGAATACATTATGACTAGAAAAACATTAGGCGCTGAAGAGTGGAAATCTATTTTAGACGATTGGCAAACCTCAGGATTAGGTCAAGCAGATTATTGCCGTAAAAAAAACCTCAACATCAAAACCTTTTCAAGCTGGAAGGGCAAGCTAGTCGACAAAAAAGGGGTTGCTCCTAAAAAGGTAACAAAGGCTAAAACTAAAGCTAAAACAGCTCCCAAAAAAGCGGTGCCAGCTCGCGCCACCACAAAACCGAAAGCTACGGTTTCAGAGCCTACTCCATCACAGAGTGACGGCTTGCTCGTTGCAACTCTGCCTAGCGGAGTTGAGATAAGATTCACCTGTGATAATGAGCAAATGCTTGTTGCAGCAATAAACACCCTGGCAAAAATAAAATAGTACTCAGACGCTTTTACTAACTAGCTGCCAAGTACTCCAGAATAGCTTTAACGTTTTCTTCGGTTAGACCTGTTTGGTAGTCAGTCGTGAACAAGCTCTGGCAATCCAAAAAGCCTTCACTATCATCATCCAAGATGATTAGCCGGCCTCCGAACGCATTGGCTTTAACCCAAGCATCGATTTCATGCCCCCTCTTGTTGGAGCTCAAATGGTCTAGCACGGGGGTGCATCCGATCACGGAGCCCCGAGGCAAAGGACACCCAGCCGTTTTGAACAACCACTCGAAGTGTGCTGGCTCCCTACCCTCCCGCCAAGTTGAAGAAATTATTAAGTAAGCACCCGTCTTACTCACCAGATCAGATACCAAACGGCCGCACTCAGGGTCAATATTGGCAAGCTCAATCGCGGTGCGACGATCATACTCAGCGACAAACCCATCCCTGAGGCGCCTGCCGCTTTCTGTCGCGCGATGCTTTAACCAATTAGCGCTGTTAACGACGCCATCCAGATCAAGAGCAACAACAATCGACTCTCGTTCATCTATAGCGCCCACGCTGTTAGCTCTTCCCATAATATCTACCCGCTGCGGTAATTAGGAGGGGCCGCCCCCTCGAACACCTTAAAAAAAGGTCCACTCTGGCACCAGGAACAAAACAAACCAAAACATAATAATCGCGCAGATGGTTTACTGCCAGCATTGCTAGCTGGGACTGCTGACGATCAACGCTGGGACACAGATCTTGTTGCGGAAAGTGGTGCCTTACTGGGTTATAGAGTCTCTTTGGCGCCTGAACAGAACTTACTTGATAGACTCCTTCTGGTTCACGACAATATAAAAGAGCTTATGAGATTAGGAAGCGTATCTGGAAGCGACAACCACATATTGTGCATAGATCCACTTTTAGACCTTCGTAAAGGCATAACCTCTGCCCCTGGCGAACTGTCTAGCTCCTTACAGCTTCAATCAGACAATTTGAGCGTAGCAAAAGACGCCATACTGGTAGCATCCTCCCAAGTCTGCCATGGCGAACAAACACCAAAGATGCAGTAAGAACTCCGTGAACTCGTAACCGGCCTATTCAGTGTCGCGGGCCGCTTGTACTGATGAGATAGTGTATTTTGGTTCAGCGAGCTCACAGCCTACTGCAGCAACTAAGAGCATCAATTCCCCGCTATGATCTCGAGCCCGAGCCAAAAGTTCGGTAGTTGCCTCGAGAATTCCGCAAGAATTGTAGTCCATCACCTCGATGAATACGCTCTCCCATTTCTTGACTGTGGCAACGAACCCTACTTCACCCTGCAGAGATACCAAGCTATCGCGGTACTCTCTCAGTTTTCCAGAGACTTCCATTGCTTTCGTTAGTGACATTTGATTCTCTCCCAGCTGTAGGCCTATGCAGACACTGACCGTAATTTTTGAGTGTCGTATCTAGTAAAAACATTTTCAAGCGAAGATAAATTCTCGTCTTCTGGATTCAGAAACCGTCTCTCATAAAAAGGAATCTCCAGTAATATCGGTAAGTCGGAGGCAAGTTGGTAGGTTTCGCTAAATTCTCTTAGCTGGGTATCCCATATTGCGTGATGTAAGGTAGGTTGCCTTGCTTTAATCTCAGACGATATCCATCGGGAGTCACAGCAGCCCTGCTCAGTACGAGACTCAGTCAAGCACTGAATATCGACACCGTATACTTTCACTTTGTCTGCTTTTAGTTTTAACTTCATGACTATGTCTGATAACAATCCCCAGTCCGTATCCAACATGTTGCCAACAACCATTCGTTGTAGTAGCTCCTTGTCGCCGTAAGAAATTAGAAATAGTCCTATGTACGCCAAATTAGTACGAGAAGTTACGAGCATAACTTGATCTTTTTCGAGGATGTTGTGTAAGTACTTTGGCGTCTCGAACTCAAGGTCAGTCGCACCAGCCTTATCAGAAAAGGCCATATAATTCTTATCAGCCTGATCGACACCAAGCTTAATGATTGACAGAAAATCATGATAGTAATTAGTCATATTTCTCATGGCTGTATCCTAATTGTAATTTATACCAAACCATTCAAGGCCTACTAAGAGCACGTGAAATTTACTCTTTGCAAAGATCCTTCACTTCATTGACCAGACGACCACACTTTAAAGCCCATTTAGTTATGTGTAGATCGTCCTTATTCTCACAGGCCTCCGCAAGCTGAAGCGCTTTTTCACGAATCAATATGAGATTCGCATAGTGGTCGCCCGTAAATTCAGGCTCCCGCATAACTTTGGCATCCGCCGTTTTAGATAACCGCGCAAACACTCTAGCCAAATCATTTGGCGTTTGATGTTTTATAGCCGCCATTTCGCGAGCTACTGTCTTTTCAAAATAGTGGACGTCTAGTCCGAATTCGTTCACAGCCATGAATCTTTCTCCGACATTTAAGTGTCTATTTTTTGACATCCCGACAAGCTAGGAAGCCGAGTTTGTTTTGAGGTTTGCGTTTTTTTCGACCGCGTACGTCCGTAATTTATTACAGTTATGACACACTAAAGGTAGTTGGCCATGGCAGTTCCAAAAAGGTGTCGGCTCTCGATAACTGTGTAACCCTAAAAAACATTTTATTTTTCTAAGCACGTCGCACCTCTTTAACAGATGTGATTCGGAAATATTCGGTCTTTTTATACAAATCTTCAGCTATTTGCCGAACCATTGTTTTTGATTCTGAAAAAAGCGTAACGGTACAGCGGCCATCAAGTAGACACTCTATATTGAGGTTTGAGTATGTAACTTGAAACTTTTTTAATCGCACCGAAGAATCACCCCTTATACATTTAAAACTATTCTCTAGATTCAATGTACTTCGATTATGTGAGTCGTCAAATATTATGGAAACTTCATTCTTCAAGCGTCGATGTATCAACATTAAAAAATCCCAGCTGCCCTCGTAGTGGCTTAAAGGAATGCTCTCTCACGCTTTCTAATAAGAACCCGTAGGGGCCGAAAAACCAAATAGAATCAAGATCCTCAACGCAATCAACGATTTCGGCTTCACCGACAATACCTCCAAACAGAAACTGATCTTTTTTCGATTCAACTGGGATCAACTTATTTTCAAGTAGCCACTCAAAACCCGCTTGATCAAATTTTTTTCCCGCGTGAATTAATACCCTACCTCGAAGTTTTGTTTTCCAACTCCGGTTCTCTACCGGTTTAAGTCCATGCACTATGCACCAAGCCCATGGTTGCTTTATGGATATTGCCTTTACTATCGCCATGCCGACCACTCACCCGTATACCTGCTCACAAACACGAGCAACCTTGTCGAGATCAAACCACCCATTAGTGCGGACACGACCTTCCATATCGATCCAAAAATCACCGGTACCACCAATCCTTTCAAGGTAATCTTTCACCGAATCAGGGCCTATGCCCCCGGCATGCCCAACTAAGGCTCCGTCACCAGGTAAAACAGGCACCGCTTCAGGAAAGATGCCCTCACCCCCAGAGCGGTCAAACAGCTGCTGGAACTCACCTGACAAAAATTGGTCTTCGACTGACTGTAGAATGATGCTTACCCCATACTGGGCTTTAAGATCACGTAAATGATCCATTTTGACCCTTTGGCCATTCACCTGTACACGATCAAAAGCGCCTAACGGAACATGCTTTGGAATGACGCCGGCCTGCACATCCCTCGAAATTCGGCCACATAAATGCGCGGATTTCTTGCCGGTTATTGTCAACATTTCGAAAATTGCTTGGCTGCAGGGATAGCGAGCATCTTTGTTATTAACTGAAAACAATATTCCCCATTCGATAGGAAACTGCGAGGCCAAGCTGTCCGCCTTAGCAAGATCTGTACGATCATCTATTCCCGTGAAGGTGATAAATTCAGGTATGCTATTCATTGTCTATCCTCTGTTTTGCCTTGGTCGCCTAACAAGTTCTACCGTCTGGCGCCGATCAATTTCAATCGCGCCATTTTTTATGGCCAAAACCCTCTTCTCTTTGCATATATCATAGTGAGGTGTACTAGCGTTCGCTTGGAACCATCTGCGACGAACTCCGATGGCATCAGCCATTTCGTGCAGTTCCGCCTCTGAGTCTGCAAGCATATGGCACATCACCATCCGTCCGAATGGGTAAATGGCTTTGTCCACATAGACTGGCATGCGCTCAATCCTTATTTGTACCAGTGGGCTGGATCTGACTTAAACCAATCCTTAACCAATCGTTCTAGATAGGTAAACGCGCTAAAATCTTTAATTTCGTCGAACACTTCCGTGAAAGCCTTTTTCTTCATGTGCGCTTCGATGCCGCTACTCCAAGAACTCCAAGTGTGGTTTGACACTCTCCCCTTGGCTCGCAAGTAAACTTGTTCATTGGTTAAATCTAAGTAGTTGTAGATTAATTCGCGAATTTCGCCGGCCTTTTCTTCTTCAGCATCCTGTCCTATTAATACATCAACCGGTAATGCCATGGAGATCTCTCGGTACTGCTGGTCAAGGCGGTCTTCGAACTCCGCCTGACTCTGCTTCTTGGTCAGCTTCAGTTGAATACCACAAAACGCTACACCGATAGCAGTTGCTATTGATGCAAAGGCAGTGGCAATTGAGCTAACAACATTCCAATCTAACGGCATATCAACGTCTCCTGTATTCCCATGGGGGTGTCGGGTTTGAATCAGCCCACAAGCCTCGTTTTGCAGTCTTCGACTTGGTTTCTTCGACTATCATGGATGGATCTTTGGAATAACGTCTATATACCCATGCCAATCCGAGTTTCACGAGCTCTTTATTCACATACAACCCATCACAGTAGACATGCCCGAGCGTCCGCTTGTATCTATCCAATTCTGGCACTCTGATTTCAGCATTTTTCCCGGCACACATTTGAATAAGGGCATTTTTTGATTTTGTACCAAACGCCTGTTTTTTCTCCGGTGCATCTATTTCTTTTAAGCGGATTCGTACTTGTTCTTTATCCTTCGTTAAGATAATTAAGGTATCACCATCAAGAACACGCACAACCTTTCCGGATAGTGCATATGCATTACTAACAGAAAAGGCTAAACATGCCGCTATGATCAAATTTCCAATTTTCATAATTTTCTCTCAAATATATTGGTTTATTAAATCGCGATTAAATCTTCCACACTCCAACCGTCAGAGCATTCACCGCCATGGTCTAGAGCTTTAGCTATCGTGATATCTAGGCATCCATTGCAGTCAACTTGAAGGCCGACAATCACATAGATACTAGGCCAGTCACTTTTAAACTCATGGTTCAAAGGAAGTCTCACCCGGGCACCAATAATTAATTCTTTACTCGCTATCCGCGCAAAGCTCGATTGGCGACTCTGTCTGTTTCGAGTGTCTTGCATTGCTTTAATCCCTCTCTAAAGAAAACTCTGCCAATAACGATTCATAAAGCGATCGCTGCTCGGTTGTCATTTTTCGAAAACCACAATTTTCATACCCACTGTGTATCCACATATGATGAATTAAGTCTTTCAGCCCCTTGAGTTCATCCCCATCACTGCCAGTCTGCGCAGCCCGGGCAACAAC